>VHDE01000113.1 GCA_016871515.1 Verrucomicrobiota bacterium | reverse complement strand
CGCGGGCCAACGGATCTGGCCGCGCATGCCGAAACTCTCAGCCCGGCTCAACTGCGCGCCTTGAAGTTCGGCGCCGATCCTCAGACCCGAGAGATTGGATATCCGAAAAAGACGGTGTTTAGAATGGGGTTGCACCAGATTGACGACGAACTGTTGGAACAAGTGCTCTTGGGCTGGCAGAGCCAAGTGCTGGGACCGTGGCAGGATCAGATCGTCATCGTCGACGGGCATTGTCGACATGATTCGAGTGTTCCACCGCGCGAAATGCCTCCGCGCTCCGCTGCGTGCTCCACCAGCCCACTGCTCCCACGGCGAGCAGGAGCGCGAACGCCACGGCAAAGCCGGCCTGAACCTTTTGTTGAATCAATAGTTTCATGCTTGTTTCCAACTCACCCTGCGAAGACCCGGATGCGGGGGAGTTGCGGCGTCCTGCCCGCCTTTCGCTTTCGCGTAAAGCTCGCTGCCTTTCTCGACGAAGTTGCGAGATCTTTCTCCCATTCCCTTTTGCAGCGCTTCCTGTTCGGTGACGCCCTGTTCGGCAGCGTTTTTCGGACGTCTTTGGTAATTTTCATCGAGCAGAAGTGCGGGCCGCACATTGAATAGAAGTGCGCGGTCTTTGAGCCTTCTTGAGGGAATGTTCCATCATACAACTCATGTGCAGTCGCGGGATCACTTCATGAGTTCAGTCTCCACAACGTAAAGTTCAAGACTGCCGCGAAACTCACCCACGCGAGGTAAGGCGCGAGCAACCACGCGGCGACGCGACTCACCTGACGGAACGCGAGCAGCGTCGCGCCAATGGCGAGCCAGAGAAGCACGATTTCCGCGAACGCCACCCCCGGCCAATGCAGACCAAAGAACAGCGGCGTCCAGGCGGCGTTGAGCGTGAGCTGCGCGAAGAACAGCGTCAGAGGCCGTCGCTGCGCTGCCCAGCCGCCGCGACGCCACACCAGCCAGGCTGCCACCGCCATCATCGCGTAGAGCGCCGTCCACACCGGTCCGAAAACCCAGCCGGGCGGATTCCACGAGGGCTTCTTCAACGACGCATACCATTCGCCGGGCATGAACAATCCGCCCATCGCCGCCGCCGCAAAACAAAGCAGCAGCCAGCCGGCGAGAGCCAGGGCCATTCGGCCGGGTCGCGTTCGATGAAGGCGGGTCGCCTGGGTTTCCATGCCGGTCCATTCTAGGTCTCGGTTTGCTTCTGGCCAAGCGCGACTGAGTCCTCGTTCGAACGATACCGGTCGGATCTTTGACGAACATTGGTTCCGCCACTGGTTTCGGCGGCGCGCACTCTTCCGTTCACCTCGATCCACTCGCCTAGGCTGCTGGATAGTCGAGTAAGTTCGACGCGCTTGGCAGCGGGGAGATTCCCCTGCCCGAGAATCTTCAACGCGCGGTTCGAGATTTCGGGACGGGCACCGATGCTGTGTCCAATTCCCGTACAGACTGTCTGCGAAATGGACACCACTACCGCCGTGGACCGACGATGCATAGGATCGCTAGACTGACTAATCCCAACGCCTTACCATGACAACGGCTAAATCCAATCATTGTGCAAGAGGCAAGGACCGTGCCGAGGACTGACCAGAAGCAATCTTTGACATCCCTGGATCGATTCGGCGGCCCGATGATCGATTCCGGTATCCAGAGTCGCCAGCTTCTATCCGTGCCGCTCAGCAAGCGCCGCGAGATAGTGGTCGGTGACCTGCTCGGAGTTTTCGCAGCGTGATTCCAAGGCTGGGAGATCGTCCGGGATGTGCTGCGCTTTGGTTTCGCTCGAAAATTTCTCCAACGCCTTCCGCGCATCTTCCACCGCCTGCTAATCAATTTCGGATCCTACAAATTCGAGATTCGCAAGTTCGCCTGGTCTGCGATCTCAGCCCCTCATCGCAGCCGAGGCGTGCTTTGTGCCCTAACCAGCGTGATCAGTGCGGTTCTTGGGCGATAGCCGGAAGACGGAGTAACCACAGAGGGCGCAGAGATCCCAGCGCGCCGAAGCCGCAACCAAACCCATCTTGAAAACCCGGCTAACACAAAGATCGCGAAGCCCGCAAAGAAATTTGATTGGGGAATGCTCAGATCTTCGGGTCCTTTGCGATCTTCTGTTCAAACCACAAGCCAAAAAATCTTCTTAAAAATGCACGACTTTCAGCTAGTGCATTGCATAATGGATTGCCAGATGCCTCACATGGATGGGTATCAAGCAACAGCCGAAATTCGCCGCAAATCCGGGCCGTTAGCGCACGTTCCTATTGTCGCACTGACGGCGAACGCATTGGTCGGTGACCGCGAAAAATGCCTGGCGGCAGGGATGGATGATTACTTGAGCAAACCTCTTACGGAAGATGGGCTCAAAGGAGTGCTAAGCCAATGGCTGGCTGACAAATTCGGAAAACGCGGGACAGAACAGGCTCCACCCGTTGTGTAAACTAACGTTCGACGTTATCGAGCGTTAGCCCACAGCAGCATGAGATTGGAGTCAACGGGTTTGCAGCGGCTCAAAGACTTGGATGCCTCGCTTCTTCCGCCGCGTTCAACTCGCGCAACCATTGCTGGCAGTCGTCCCAGCTGACTTGCTCGACCGGCAGCCGGTTTCCCCGAAAAAACTCGGTTCAGCCTTGAGGCCGCTCACGTGCAGTTGCGGCGCGCACGGAGTGACGCGCCCTCCCTTGGAACCAAAGGCGAAGTGTGCCAATATCGTGTGTCTCGATTTAGATAGATTATGCAGAAGCATATTTCGGAATTCATTGGGACGTTTGCAGCTTGCGCCTTATATGGTCAGTCAATGCGCTGGGGCCGTACTCGCCAGCGGCTTGCTGCGGTTTTCTTTTTCAGGAAAACAAGACCTTGGGAATGACCGCACCCGCTGGATGCGTGAGAGAAGAAGAATGCTGCGCAAAGAGAGCGGCCATCGCCTGACGTTTCCATCCTATGACTACGAGCAAGAACAGGCCGACAATTCTCATTCTGTGCACAGGCAATTCGTGTCGCAGCCATTTGGCCGAAGGAATTCTTCGGGCGGTCGCAGGAGCGTATCTCGACGTGCAAAGCGCGGGTTCAAAACCTGCCGGTTATGTGCATCCATTGGCGATCAAGGCGATGGGGGAAATCGGGATTGATATCTCAACCCACCGCTCCAAGCATCTAAACGAGTTTCTGGGTCACAAAATTGAAACCGTCATCACTGTCTGCGGCAATGCCGATCAAGTTTGCCCAACGTTTCCCGGGCAAGTGAATCGACATCATTGGGGGTTTGATGACCCGGCGCACGCCAGTGGAACCGACGAGGAAAAAATGCAAGTCTTTCGGCGAGTGCGGGACGAGATTCGCCGGGTTTTTGAAGCCTACGCGGCCGGGCGAGCCGACGAAGCGAACAGCGCTGAATCGCAAACAGCGTGTTAGGCGCACTCCTGTCTGCGCGAGCGAGGGCGAAGTGAAACCGATGCCGCATCACGAAGAGAGCAAAAAGTGGCTGCTGGGAGAAATGACGTGCCCGCTTTGGGCAGATCGGTAACACGCGAAGACGGCTGCGACAGTTTTCAGATATTCCACACCTTCACTTTCGCAAGGTTGGCCTAAGCGGAGGCACTCAATGAAATGTTGTTGCGTTGCTCGAACGCTGTCGCCCTTATAACCCTGATCGGTGCTTGGGAATTCATGGCCTTTCTCGTCACAGCCATATTCCGTGAGCCAAAGACGACCGTCGGGCGAGAGCCGGACCATCGCTCGATCACCTTCCAGGCGTAACGTTCCCAGAGTTACTTCCACCGGCAACGGACCGCTGATGCGATTCGCGTCGATCAGACCTCGACAGCCGTTGGCGAACCGAAGTTGGGTAAGACTGTAATCTTCCCCACGAATCACTGGATTGACTCGATCGGTCTGACAAAAGATCGTGTCGATTTCTCCCACCAAAAATCGAAACGTGTCTAGAAAATGCACCGCCACTTCATAAACCAAAAAGCGCTCCATCTGCCGGAAGTAAGGTTGACCGGTGTAAGGTTCCGGACCGCGCCCATCCCCCGTCCGCATTTGAAAGCTCAGGTGAAATACGTCGCCAAACAGATTGCGATCCAGCAAACGTTTGATCTCCCGATACCACGGTTGCCAGCGCCAGTTTTCGTGGATCATCAATCGGACTCCCGCGGCCTGGCAGGTCTTGGTTAAAAGGAGCGATTCCTCCCACGTTGGGGCCATCGGCTTCTGACAGATGACATGCGCACCCATGGCCGCAGCGAGAGAGGTTAACTGGAGATGCGACTCCGGTCTGGTGGCAATATCGATGAAGTCAGGCTTTTCGTTCGCCAACATCTCCTGGGCATCCAGATAGGCGCGGGGAATTTTCCAACGTTCGGCAAACTCTTTGGCGCGGCCCGGGATTGAATCAGCGACGGCGACGATCCGCGCGCCAGGAATTCGGCTCCATCCCTCGGCTTGGAAGCCCGCGAAGTATCCCGCGCCGATCATCGCGCCTTTAAGTTCCGTCATGACGGCGGAAGATGTGACCAAATCGTGTCACAATTGCCACATCTTTTTGTCCTGATTGTCGTCATGGGAGCGCGAACCGCCGAGTCCGCGACTGGCACGGATAGAAAACGAAGAGCAACACGCGGACTCGGCGGTCCGCGCTCCCATGATGATGAAGAAGAGAGCACTTGAGCGGTTGGGTTCGCCGTGCCATATATTCTCGAAAGTTCATGTGCTTCTCACACTCGTTCGAATTTCGATGGCGGATGGCGTGCTGCTTCGCGCTTATTCTGACAGCTCTCCTGCTGCGTCCGATGGCGCAGGTGGAAGAAGGCAAGAAAGCGTTCTTTCTGCCTAAGAATCCGGTCGCGGCCGCGTATGTTCTCAATCGTCTTTCCAATCAAGAATTGATCGAGGCGCCGCGGAGCGAGTTCGTTTACGTTGCGTTGCTGCAACGGAAGGGGCTGGAAAAGAAGTTTCGGTTCGAAGCGCTCGAAGGGCTGGCCAAGCTCCGTCAAACCGATATTTTGACCGAGCTGCTGACCGGCCTGAATGAACTCGACAAGAAAGGTGAGGAGTCCTCGCCAGTTATTCGTGAACTGGCGGCGGTGTTGCTGCAATTCAAAAGCGACGAATTAACTGCCAAGCGAACGGGCCTCGAGAATCTTGCGACAAGCTCGCATTGGCCTTTGAGTCGGCAAATTGGTTATGCGGCCCTAATGAATGCGGATGGCTCGACGGAGCGTGTCTGGCGAGTGGCTGAAGTTTCGGAGGAGCGTCTTGCAGACGTTTTGCAAGCGGCGCCAATGATTCGCGATGCACGTCTGCGGCGCGAGCTTTATCCCCAAATTGAGCCGCTTTTGGCTAGGGCCGATTGGCCGAAAGCGCGGCAGGCGGCAATGGCTGCGATCGCTGCGGTCACAGAGCGAGAAGGTGAAACGTTCATCAAACTCGCGCCGTTTGTTCAATCCGCTTCCGATGGCACTGCCGCAATCGCAGCTCTCCAGCGTATCCCGAAAAAATCTTGGCCGAAAGAGCACGCTCAACCATTGGTCGATCAATTGCTGGCCCATTTGCAAGATGTTCCGCCGTCTCAGCGCGCGGACACCGACTTCATCAATGCGATTCAATTTGCCACGGATTTGGCCACGTTGCTTCCCATCGAAAGAACAAGAGCCGTGAACAAGATTATACGCGGACTTGGCATCCGCGTCGTGGTGATCCGCACGATCTACGAGCAGATGTTGTATGATAAACAACGCATCGTCGCGGAGGCTGGACAGCCGATCGAAATCGTCTTCGAGAATGACGACGCCATGCCGCATAACCTCGTGATTGTGACCGGCGGATCGGTGGAGGAAATCGGTTTGGCCGCCGAGAAAATGCCTCCGGATGCCGATGCCCAGGGCCGGCTTTACGTGCCCGATTCTCCGAAGGTTTTGCAGGCCACAAAAATGTTGGCGTCGGGCGAGAGGGCAAAGCTCAGTTTCACCGCGCCGAGTGACCCCGGCGAGTACGGTTATGTTTGCACGTTTCCGGGGCATTGGCGCAGGATGACTGGAACGTTGGCGGTGGTTAATGACGTGGAGGCTTATCTCGCCTCGCACGCCGAACCAGCTCCGCCTCAGTTTACTGAATGGAAGGTAGGTGACCTCGCGCCCGATCTGGAAAAGGCGGGCCAGTCTCGAAATCTCGAAAAAGGCAAGCAACTGTTCGCCTCACTGGCGTGCCAGCAGTGCCACAAATTGGGCCCGGCGGGTTATTCCTTTGGCCCGGAATTGACCGATGCTGTCGCGCGCTTCAAAGGAGATCGCGCCGCCGTCTTTCAGGAAATCATCGACCCGTCGAAAATCATTGGCGATCGTTACCGTAACTTTTCTTTCGAACTGAAGAACGGCGATACGGTTTCGGGAATGATCGTTAAGGAAGACGCTGAGAGCGTGACCATTCACGGCGGTCCGACCGATGCCCTGATTCAGCTCCTTCCGAAAAGCAGTATCACACAGCGGCAGCCACAAGAATTATCGCTCATGCCTGCAGGACTGCTCAGTTTGATCTCCAAGGATGAGATACTGGACCTTCTGGCCTTCATCGAAGCGGGCGGAAAGACGGACCCGGCCCATAAACATTAATAAATAAGCATGCTCCAGCGCTCCATAAACACCTACGCTCGACAGGACGATCAGAATGGCAACCGCAACTTGGTGATAGGGCCGGTAATGAAGCTGCGGCGCGAGAACAATATCGGCGCCCGCGCCAAAACATGGGCGAGACCAACGGCTCGGCTCCGTTCGGTCATTGCGGCGCTTCTGCTTGGCCTGGGCATCTGGGCGAACGTGGAAGCCGCCTCGCAACCGAACTCGCTGCGCGCTTACGCCGAAAAGATTCAACGGCGGCAGGCTTATGGCGTTTATCTCAAGAATCACAAATTTGGCTGGGCAGTCGATGAGCTGAAACTCGGCCACCACGAAGGCAAGGAAGTGGCGACTTGCACTTTTGAGATGGAAGGGAGCTTTCTTTCGGCTGGTGAAAAGTCGTCATTCGAAGAGAAAAGCGTCATCCATTATTCACTCGAAGGCGAAGGGCAGATCGTTGCGGCAAATGAACGGACCGTTGAAGATGGCGCCGAAACAATTCGGACGGTCGTTGGCGATGGCAATGGCCTCGTGATTACGACTCGGACCAAAGCCGGAGAAATAAATCGTCGGGTTCCGGTTCCCAAAGATACGCTGGAGAGAGTTCGTCAATTGGACCAATGGTTGACGAGCACGCCCACGAAGGGAGCTCAATTCGTCGGCTATTCGACATTTTGGGACCAGGAAGAGGTCGATGGCGAAGAGGTTCACATTTATCGCGGCAGGAAGATTATCCTGTGGGGTGGAGTCAAAACACCAGTTCATCAGGTGTCGGTCAATATGGACGGGATGGTGATGGATTGTGAAATGATGTCGGATGGAACGCCGATCAAGGGTTTGATGGGAGGGCTATTCGAGTTGCGTGCCGAGAAAGAGTCCATCGCCAAAATGCCAGGCGCCGAGCCGATTGACATGCTGGAAGCCTCGTCGATCCGCGTCGACAAAGACCTGGGGGCGCCAGATCGCGTGGAAGCGCTGACATTGAGGATTGTCGGCTTGAACGATTTTAGGATTCCGGCGTCGCACCGGCAACGAGTGCGCTCGCGGCAAGGGTCCGCCGTGATTCTGGAATTAATGCGCGATCATAAAGCGCCGCAATCCACGCCGCTTCCGGCGTCGAAACGCGAGGAATACTTGAGAGCAACGCCAACGTTGCAATCGGACCAGGAATCGATCCGAAACAAAGCGCAAGAAATCATCGGGGGCGAAAAGGATACACTTGAGAAGGCAAGGCTCTTGCAGGAATGGGTTTTCCGGAATGTTCGGCAAACCATGGCCGCCAATACGACCAGTGCCTTGGATGTGCTGAGCAATCGCGCGGGAGATTGCACTGAGATCACGATGTTATTCGTAGCTTTGGCGCGGTCTCTCGGCATCCCCGCGCGCGAGGTCGGCGGCGTCATGTATGCGAACGAAGGGACGCCCATTTTCGGCTGGCATGCGTGGGCTGAGATTCACGACGGACATCAGTGGGTTACGGTGGACCCGACTTGGAATCAGGTTTATGTCGATGCCACGCACATCAATCTCGCCGAGGATTCCAAGGATTGGGCTTGGGTGAACCTGCTGGGGAAAATGAAGATTAAGGTCTTGAAGGTTACGAAAAGGAAGTAGCTCTCTAAACCGAAGCACACTAATTGGCACAGTCCGCGATTGGCAGGTTCGCCCTGCCTTAAAACTCGTTGTTCAATTTGCTACGGAAGATTCGTCGATCCCATCAAATACCGATCGCATTCCCGCGCAGCGCCGCGGCCTTCATTGAACGCCCAAACAACAAGACTCTGGCCGCGGCGCGCGTCACCCGCCGCGAAAATGCCCGGGACGCTCGTCGCATAATTGCCATATTCAGCTTTGGCATTTGACCGCGCGTCGCGTTCGACACCGAGTTGCTCGATCAAGGGTTGCTCGGGTCCGAGAAAACCCATCGCGAGCAAGACCAATTGCACGGGCCGAACCTTTTCAGTGTTCGGAACCTCCTTCGGAGCGAATTGGCCTTTCTCATTCTTTTCCCACTTGATTTCGACCGTGTGCACCGCTTCCACCGCGCCCGAATCGTCGCCCACAAATTTCTTGGCTGTTGTCAAATACACGCGCGGATCAGCGCCGAAAAGAGCGGCGGCTTCCTCTTGGCCATAATCCAGCTTGTAAACTTTCGGCCACTCTGGCCACGGGTTATCGGCCGCGCGGTCCAGCGGCGGCTTTGGCAAAATCTCCAATTGAACAAGGCTCTTGCACCCGTGACGCAAGGCGGTGCCGACGCAGTCTGTTCCCGTGTCCCCGCCGCCAATAATCATGACATCTTTGTCGGTCGCAGAGATGTAATTTCCATTCTTGTGCTGGTCGAGAAGACTTTTGGTGTTTGCGTGCAAAAACTCCATCGCGAAATGAATGCCCTTAAGCTGCCGGCCTTCGATGGGCAAGTCGCGCGGTTTTGTCGCTCCGGTGCAAAGGACAATGGCGTCGAATTCTTTTCGCAGCTTCTCGGCTGGATAATTCTTTCCCACCTCGGTGTTGGTCACGAAGGCCACACCTTCTTTAGCCATTTGATCGACGCGCCGCTGAACGAGTGACTTGTCCAGTTTCATGTTCGGAATGCCGTACATGAGCAAGCCACCGACGCGATCCGCGCGTTCGAAAACAGTCACGGCATGGCCCGCGCGATTTAACTGGGCGGCAGCGCACAGCCCCGCTGGTCCTGAACCAACAACGGCAACTTTCTTTCCCGTCCGCACGGCTGGCGCCTCGGGCACAACCCATCCTTGTTCCCAACCCTTATCAATGATCGAGCACTCGATGTTTTTGATCGTGACCGGCGGATTGTTGATGCCCAACACGCAGGAACCTTCGCATGGCGCCGGGCAAACGCGGCCGGTGAACTCGGGGAAATTGTTGGTCTTATGCAGCCGGTCGAGCGCCTCGCGCCAAAGGCCGCGATAAACCAAGTCATTCCACTCCGGAATTAGGTTGTTGATCGGGCAACCTGAGGCCATTCCGCTCAGCAAGGCGCCGGTATGACAGAAGGGAATGCCGCAATCCATGCAGCGAGCGCCTTGTTCCTGGAGTTTCTTGTCCTCCATGTGGTAATGGAATTCGTTCCAATCCTTAATCCGTTTGATTGCAGGACGGTCGAGCGGCAGCTCGCGGAGATATTCAATAAAGCCGGTAGGTTTACCCATTGGTGTTAGATCGGGAGGTTAGGTCAACGGATTCAATCGGGAATAGGGTCGGAGAAAAGGCGCGACAACGAGTAACGAAAGCCTGGCAACAGCGCGTTTCCGGTCAGTGCTTGGTCTGATCGCAGCAATTCAAACTTTCGCGGTTCGCGATAGACGCGAACGATCTTGTTTTTCGGATCTGCCATCCAAGCCAGTCGAGTTCCGTGGATCAAGCAGAGTGTGATCTTCTTTTCCGTGGCAGTGATCGGGTCACTGGGGGAGAGGACTTCAACCGCAAGGTCAGGAGCCCCATGAAACAACTTGTCTTGATCTCGCAAAATCAGTCTGACTCGTTCCTTCCCGACGAATGAAATATCCGGTGCAAGGCAGTAGTCCGTGCTCAATCGAAATCCCGTCTGCCCGTCGTACACGCTGCCGAGGCGATTTTCGTAAACGTGCGCGGCTATCGCGGTGGACAGCCGAACGATGATATCGCCGTGACGCCAACCCGCGAGAGGCATAGTAATTATCTTTCCATTCCACAGCTCACGTTTCAGATCGTCTGCGCCTATTGCCATCAACTCGTCGTCGGTCCATAATTCACCCCGAGGCCGGAGCCGCCTCTCGAGCAACCCGCCGCCAGGGAAAACCTCGGCCAACTGCTTTCTGCCGCGTTTGCCTGTCATTTGCGGAGGCGCTGTCTTTGTTGCCGTCATCTGTCTCTCTTCAAATCAAGTTAATCTTTCCCAATCGCCCGGGTCAATTCCGGCCTGCTTTAGAATTCGCTTTGTGAGTGTCCAATCAATGTCTTTGCCGTGTGGATTCGGAATCGGGAGCGTATGTTCGCCTTTTCTCATCTGTGAGTGGGGCCGGCTCGGCAAACGGTCCCTCCCAGCCAAGAGCGCGCAAGCGCCGAATCAAGTCCCGGCGGCTAATCGGTTTTGGCATATTCGGGCTGTGGATTGATATCCACGCCGTCAATCACCGGCATCGTATCGCCATGGCGAATTTTGAGGAGAATCCAATCCTCTAGTACGCTGTTTAACTCGGTTCGGCATTCCTCGACTGAATTACCGTCCGCCCACAAGCCTTTGCATGGTGGAATTGTGCCGAAATAACGACGGTCTTCCATTCGCTCGAATTCCGCGCGCGCCATTGCTGTCTGGATGTATCGAATCAACATAGTCAAAACACACTAGCCGAAATGCACTAGACTATCCACCGCCCACACGCGCCAAGTCACGCGCATTCTCTTCGAAGGCCGACATCAGCGCGTCTTCGCCCGTGAGTCCTTGGGCCTGAGCGCGGTCAATGCAGGCTAACATTCGTTGGTAATCTTTGGGCATGACCTTGACGAATTTGGGAACCATCTGGTCCCAGTTGGCGAGGACTTTCCCCGCGCGCGCGCTTTGGGTGTAAGTCTGATGGCGCTGAATCATTTTCCAAACCTGTTCGATTTCGTCCGCCGCCTGAAGTTTATCCAAGCCCACTAATTGTGTGTTGCAGTTGGCCGGAAACTCGCCCGTCTCATCCAAAACGTAAGCGATGCCACCGGACATCCCAGCGGCAAAGTTGCGTCCCGTCGGACCCAGCACCAGAACTCGGCCGCCCGTCATGTACTCGCAGCCGTGATCTCCCACAGCTTCGACGACTGCGTTGACTCCGCTGTTTCGAACACAGAAACGTTCGCCCGCCATTCCGCGGATGAATGCCTCGCCGCTCGTGGCGCCGTAAAACGCTACGTTTCCAATAATAATATTTTCTTCCGGCACGAAGGTCGATCCAGCTGGCGGGAAGATGACAAGCTTGCCGCCGGAAAGACCCTTGCCAAAATAATCATTGGCGTCGCCTTCCAATATCCACGTCATCCCACGCGGCATGAACGCTCCGAAGCTCTGGCCGGCCGACCCCTTGAACTTGATCTGGACCGTCTCCTCGGGCAAGCCGTTTGGCCCCCACTTCTTCGTCACTTCACCGCCAGTGATCGTGCCAACGACACGGTTCACATTTTTGATCGGCAATTCAGCGCGGACTTTTTCGCCGTGCTCGATGGCAGGCTTGCACAGCTCAAGCAGCGTCGTGACATCCAGCGATTGATCCAAACCGTGATCCTGATCGATCTGACGGTAACGGCCAATTTCTGGCCCGACCGTCGGTTGATAAAGAATGTTCGAGAAATCCAGGCCTTTGGCCTTCCAATGCGCAATGGCCTTCGAGGGTTCCAATCGATCCGTCCGGCCAATCATTTCGTTGAGCGTGCGGAAGCCGAGCCGCGCCATGATTTCGCGCAGTTCCTGAGCAATAAACCGCATAAAATTCACGACGTGATCCGGATCGCCCATGAACTTCTTGCGCAGTTCCGGGTCCTGAGTTGCAACGCCAACAGGGCAAGTATTCAGATGACAAACGCGCATCATGATACACCCCATGGCTACTAAAGGCGCCGTGGCGAAACCGAATTCCTCAGCGCCCAGCATCGCGGCAATCGCCACATCCCGCCCCGTTTTTAGTTGCCCATCAGTCTCGACATAAATGCGGCTGCGAAGATTGTTCAACACGAGCGTCTGGTGCGTCTCAGCCAAACCAAGTTCCCACGGAATGCCCGCGTGCTTAATCGATGAAAGCGGCGAGGCCCCAGTGCCGCCGTCGTGACCACTGATGAGAACCACGTCGGCATGAGCCTTGGCCACGCCAGCTGCGATGGTTCCGACACCGACTTCGGCGACTAGCTTGACGCTGATTCGTGCGTTGCGATTCGAGTTCTTAAGGTCGTGGATCAACTCTGCGAGGTCCTCGATCGAGTAAATGTCGTGATGCGGAGGTGGAGAAATCAAGCCCACACCAGGCGTGGTGTGACGGACCTTCGCGATTGGCGGATAAACTTTGCGTCCCGGCAATTCTCCGCCTTCGCCGGGTTTTGCGCCCTGCGCCATCTTGATCTGAAGTTCCTTCGCATTGACGAGGTAGTGGCTCGTGACTCCGAAGCGGCCGGATGCGACCTGTTTAATGGCGCTGTTCTTCGAATCGCCACGTTCGCTCTTCCAGACGTAACGTTCCGGATCTTCACCGCCTTCACCTGTGTTGCTCTTGCCTCCGAGCCGGTTCATCGCAATCGCGAGCGCCTCATGCGCTTCCTTGCTGATGGACCCGTAACTCATGGCGCCGGACTTGAATCGCTTGACGATGACCTCAACAGGTTCGACCTCGTCGAGGGGAATGGCATTCTCGGCGTATTTGAAATCGAGCATGCTGCGCAGTGTGCAAAGGCTCTTGGACTGGTTATCCACGAGTCCGGAGTAATCTTTGAAAACTTTGTAGTTCGCAGTGCGGCAAGCGAGCTGAAGCTTGTGAATGGTTTGCGGGTTGAACAGATGGTACTCACCTTCCGCACGCCATTGGTATTGCCCACCCACGTCGAGCACGTGGCCGTTCACCCGCCGCTCCGGAAACGCCTGCCGATGCCGCGCCAAAGATTCTTCCGCGAGCGCGTCGAGCCCGACGCCTTCGACACGTGACGGCGTCCAAGTGAAATACTTGTTCACGACGTCGTTGTTCAGCCCGATCGCTTCAAAAATCTGCGCGCCGCGATAGCTCTGAATCGTGGAGATGCCCATCTTCGCCATCGTCTTGACGACGCCTTTGACGGCGGCCTTGATGTACTTCTCGATGGCTTTCTTATGATCGAGCTTCGGCAACATTCCCTCGCGGATCATGTCGTCGAGCGTGTCGAACACGAGATAAGGATTAATCGCGCTGCAACCGTAACCGATGAGCAGTGAGAAATGATGAACCTCGCGCGGCTCGCCCGATTCGAGCACCAGGCCGACCCGCGTGCGAGTGCCTTGGCGAATCAGGTGGTGGTGCAGGCCGGCGGCGGCGAGCATCGCGGGCATCGGCGCCAGGTCGCGATTCAGCCGGCGGTCCGAAAGCACGATGATGTTCACACCCTCAGCAATCGCGCGGTCGGCTGCCGCAAAAAGTTCGCCCAGCGCCTTATCGAGCCCATTCGCGCCGTCGCTCGCTTTGAACAGGATTGGCAAAGTGACCGCTTTGAAGCCCGGGCGGTCGACGTGCCGAAGTTTCTCCAACTCTTCGTTGGTGAGAATTGGATGCTCGAGCTTGATCATCCGGCAACTCACTGGCATTGGCTTCAGCAAGTTTCCTTCGGACCCGACCATCGTCTCCGTCGAAGTAATAATTTCCTCGCGGATTGGGTCAATCGGGGGATTCGTGACCTGCGCGAAGAGTTGTTTGAAGTAATTGTAAATCAACTGGGGCTTGTTCGAGAGCACGGCCAGCGGCGTATCGGTGCCCATGGACCCGATCGGTTGCACGCCATCTTGGGCCATCGGTCCAATAACGAATCGCAAGTCTTCGAACGTGTAACCAAATGCTTGCTGGCGTTGCAGCACACTTTCGTGATCGGGTTCGCGAACGTGCGGAGGTTCCGGCAAGTTCTCGAGCAAGACATGGTTTTGTTCGAGCCAAAGTTGGTATGGATGCTCCTTCGCGAACTCGTCCTTCAGTTCGCTGTCGGAGACGATCCGGCCCAGTTCTGTGTCGATGAGGAACATGCGGCCGGGTTGCAAGCGGCCCTTTTTCAGAACGCGTTCCGGCTCGACCGGCAGGACGCCCGCTTCCGAAGCCATGATTACCAGATCATCCTTGGTCACGTAATAGCGCGAGGGTCGCAGGCCGTTGCGGTCGAGCACGGCGCCGATGCGGACGCCATCTGTGAAGGCGATGGAAGCCGGGCCATCCCAGGGTTCCATTAAGCAAGAATGATATTCGTAAAAGGCCCGTTTCTCCGGCGACATGCTTTCATGATTTTCCCACGGTTCGGGAATCATCATCATGACCGCGTGCGGCAGAGAACGTCCCGTCATGACGAGCATCTCCAGACAGTTGTCGAACATCGCCGAGTCGCTGCCATCCGTATTAATAATAGGCAGGATCTTCTTGATGTCGTCGCCGAACAATTCCGATTCAAACATCGCCTGCCGCGCGTGCATCCAGTTGATGTTGCCGCGGAGCGTGTTGATTTCGCCGTTGTGGGCCATGTAACGGTACGGATGCGACCTTTCCCAACTCGGGAATGTATTCGTGCTAAACCGCGAGTGAACCAGCGCCAATGACGTCTCCATCGCCGGATCGGTTAAGTCCGGATAAAACGGTCCGATCTGCTCGGTCAAAAGCATCCCTTTATAAACCATCGTCTTGTAGGACAAGCTGGGGATGTAGAACGAACTGCCGCCTTTGACTCCGCCGAAACGAATCGCGTTCTCCGCCCGTTTCCGGATCACATAGAGCTTGCGCTCGAACGCCATGTCGTCCGTGATCTTCGTGCCTCGCGCGATGAATGCTTGACGGACAACGGGCTCGGAGGCCTTCGCGGTATTTCCCAAAAGCTCGTTGCTCGTGGGAACCGTTCGCCAGCCGAGGAACTGCTGCCCTTCTTCGGTCACGATGTTTTCGAAGAGTTCTTCGCAGTTTCGGCGCTCGACGTCATCGACTGGCATGAAAATCATCCCGACGCCATATTCGCGGGGCTCCGGGAGTTGCACACCCGCAGCACGGCAAGCTTTCTGCAGAAACGCGTGCGGCATTTGCATGAGGATGCCAGCGCCATCACCGGTGTTGGCCTCACACCCGCAAGCGCCGCGGTGGTTCAGGTTGATCAGCACCTGAATGGCCTGCTGCACGATCTGGTGGGACTTCTTGCCCTTGATGTTGACTACGAATCCGACACCACACGCATCGTGTTCGAACTGAGGGTCGTACAACCCCTGTTTCGGAGGCGCTTCCAACCGTTTTGTCCGCTTGGCTTTCATCTGTTTTTCGTCGCTCGTCATTTTTGGGGTGCGAGATGTAATCACTTAACGTTCTGTTTTTGAATAAAGTTTTTCTAGTATTTACTAAATTGAAGCAGCGGTGCAAGAGGCAATGCGGGACCCAAATCCTCGCGTAGGGCGCGGCTTTTCTCCGCAATAGCGGATTGCCGATACGAAGGTTAGCATTTTGTTCGGAACATTCCGTTTTCAGTTCTTTACGCTTGCGGCATGAGTAAACCCAAATGCCGCGACATTTCTGCTGAAGCACAACACGCTTTAGACCATGGCCATAACGGATCTGGCCGCGCATGCCGAAACTCTCAGCCCGGCTCAACTGCGCGCCTTGAAGTTCGGCGCCGATCCTCAGACCCGAGAGATTGGATATCCGAAAAAGACGGTGTTTAGAACCGTAAAAGCACCATCGCGATTTTTCCTCAAAAACCTCATATAAATCAATGTTTTCAATGGTCTCGTGCATGTCTCGCGTCTTGTCTATTCGGCACGTCGCGACGCTATTTTGACACGAAGTCTGTCGGCAATTGTCGGCAATTTCCAACCTACAGTTTGCGCGGCGGTGGTTTGACAGAAGAGGGTTCAAACTTTTTTTATTTCCATAATGAACACAACGCTTTTTCGTTC
>VHDE01000112.1 GCA_016871515.1 Verrucomicrobiota bacterium | reverse complement strand
GTTGCTCTCTCTTTCCAAAATGGAATTAGACGCAGACCAACGAACCGACACGAACAACCCGAGCACCCTCGAGAAAACAGAAGCTTAAATTCTGCGTCGAGTGGTCTGAAGATCGGGGTCCACCGCTCAAATAGCTGTGGGCGCGTTCGACTTCATTTGATTGCAGTAACGCGGCACTGAGAAAGTAGCTAATGACCGCATCCGTCGGATTGTCGAGAAGTTGGGCATTGAGCATCTGAAGCGCTTCGCCAGTATCACCTCGGAGCAATTTGTTCAGCGCAGGAGCGTACTGCGGAGGCAAGTGTATTTCGCTCATGAAATCTTGGGACCTGGCCGGATGTCCTTTTAAGTGCCTCCATCAAGCAAACTCAGTCAGCCCTTTACTTTGCCGAAGTCACAAGAACCTCCGGTCGAAGTGAACACTGGCGCGCTGCATCCGCAAAAGCACAAAACAGGTCACGCCAATTTGACGAGCTTCCTCCCGAAAGCAGTTCGGGATGACACTGCACCCCCAGCACGAACGGCTTTTGGGAATGTTCAATAGCTTCAATCACGCCATCCGGCGCCCGCGCGGCGGCTTTGAGTCCTCGACCGATCTCTTTGACCGCTTGATGATGCCTCGAATTCACAAAGAGAACCTCCGCGCCGAGAAGTGCCGCAAATTTCGAGTTTGGATCAAGCCGAATCTCATGGCCCATGTTGGGTTCTCTTTGACCAGACAGATGGTGTTCAAGCGAAGCGGGATACTGTGTTGATAAGTCTTGGTATAAAGTGCCCTTCAGAGCGACATTGATCACGTGCATTCCCCGACAAATACCGAGAAGTGGCTTCCCGTCATCGATAGCCCATAAGACAATGTCCAACTCGATTTGATCCCGTGCCGGCGAGGTGGTCGTCAATACGGCCTGAATTTCTTCACCGTAACACCTCGGTTCAATGTCTTCACCGCCGCAAAGCATGATTGCATCGGCCATATCATAAAGTTGGCGAACACCCGCGTTCTCGCGCAGAAGGGGAATGAGAAACGGCGCCGCTCCAGCCTGAACGACGGAGTCAACATAACTTCTGAACATTCCGACAAAACTCGCAGAGCGGACAGTTTCCTCACGGCAAGGGATACCGATCAAAGGCATCCGATTGGTTCCGAGCGTTCGGTTATCGAGCATAATCACAACTTCGATCCTAAATAAATAGGATGTCGCCTTTCTTTAGGCGCGCAGCACAAATTCCGTTGATTCCCGCCTCAAGAAATCGAGATATTTCTTCCCCCATGCGATCATGTCGTTAATTCCTGCTTCCAGAGAAATTGTCTGTTGCCACCCTAAATCTCTTTCGATCTCCGAACTATCCAGCCAATAATTGGCGTCCTCGCCAGGTCGTCCTGGAGTGATTTCACACAAATCTTCCAGCCTCATTTTCATTGCCTTGGCCGTCTGAGCTACGATATCGCGGATTGGCGTCGAGTTGGCAGGACCAACGTTATAAATCTTCCCAATGGGCGCTTTCTCTGCAACCAGATGAACGGCGCTCGCCAAGTCGCACGCATGCATAAACGATTTGCGCACCAACCCTCCGCCATGCAGAGGCAACTTTTGCCTGGTCAACCCACAGAGAACCGCGCGTGGAAGAACACGGTGCAACTGCTGTCCGGGTCCGTAACAATTCGACGGCCGGATAATATTCATAGGGAACCGGACCACATTGTTAAATGTGATCAGATGCAGGTCACCGGCCATTTTCGAAACAGCATAAGGACTGGTTGGACGCAAAGGGGCGTCTTCTTTCGCAGGTTGATCCACGGAGCCATACAGCTCAGAAGTCCCAATCTGAATCCAGCGTTCGAGATAGTTTCGCGTCGCCAACAACTCGGTCATTTTGGCGAGCGCCGTAACGTTCGTCTCGTAGTAACGCCATGCCTTTGTCCACGAGGTCGCATGCGCTAAAGCGGAGTAATTGATAATGATTTCCGGCTTCTCCCGATCGAACAATTCCATGAGCCGATCCTGTTCGAATACAACATGGATTTGATGATAGGCATAACGAGGATCGTCCTTGCCCACGTTCAAATTGTATGCTTCGGCTTTCTCTGGATTTCGCCCCACACAAATGACCTTCCGTGGGTTTGCTTTCTCGAGAAGGTAAATGGCGTTGTGCACTCCAAAAACCCCATTTCCGCCAAGGATAATGTATGTCTTCATCGTTCGCGAACGGATGCTGCCCGTTAACAATTGTAAAACGCCCTGACAGTGCGGATCACGTAATCGATCTGTTCTGGTGTGACATACTGGTGTGCCGGGATGGTAACGAGTTCATCCGCCTGCTTTTCGCTCTCAGGAAAATCGCCCCTCTCATGGCCCAGTGACGCGGCGGCCTTTTGTAGATGCAGAGGAAGTGGATAGTGAACCTTCGCTTCGATGCCTCTATCGATCAAAAACCGCAACAATTCATCCCGTCGAACGAAGCGGGCCATATACAGTTGATACGTTTCGACGTGCCCGGCAGGACGTTTGGGAACCTGCACAAAATCCGCCAACTGCTCGAACGCCGCGTCCAATTGGCGAGCGTTCCGGTTTCGAATGCGCACCAAGTCGTTTACCGTGTCAAGTACGCGGCTTGCGACTAATGCTTGAAAGGGCTGCAAACGCATGTTCACTCCCCAAAAGTCAATATGGTCGCGATCAACCATTCCGTGGTTCCGATATTTTCGCATCCACTCGGCCAACGAGAAATCGTCCGTCACGACCATGCCACCATCACCCATCACGTTCAGAGGTTTCAACGGGTGCATACTAAACGCACCCACCGCGCCAAACGAGCCGGCGTGCCGGCCATTGACTGAAGCGCCCGTCGCCGGACAAGCGTCCTCGACAATCGGGATTCCTGCCGCATTGGCAATTTCAGCGACGCGCTCAATGTCAGGCAAACATCCGCCCCAATGAACTGGCAAAATCGCTCTGGTTTTAGAGGTGATTGCCCCTGGAATTTGCCGGACATCAATCTGGTATCGGTCGTCGCAATCCACGAAGACCGGCTTCGCCCCCACGGCCGAGATAGCTCCCACCGTCGCGTAAAACGTATTGCAGACTGTGATCACTTCGTCACCTGGCCGAACCCCAGCAGCTTTCAAAGCCAAAATCAGCGCGTCCGTGCCCGTATTGGTGCTGATGCAATATCTCGCCCCAACGAAGGCAGCGAACTTTTGTTCGAACGCTTCGACGAATGGACCTAGTGTGAATTCACTCGAAGAGATCAATCGTTTCCAGTCCTCCAGAAACGGCTTCGGGTTTGCGAATTGAAAGGGCAGATAGTTGTAAGGAACCTGCATGACGATCTAATTTCCCTGGTAGAATTTCGCAATCCAATTGACCACTTCGTCTTGTTGGCTTTCGGTCAGCCCGGGGTACAAAGGCAAACTCAGAATTCGACTGCACGCTTTGATTGTTATCGGAAAGTCCTTCGCGGTGTAGCCTAATTCCTTTGCCGCCGGTTGCAAATGAATCGGCACGGGATAATGCACGAGCGCTTCGACGCCATGCTGGACCAAGTAGCTGCGCAATTCATCGCGCCGCTCGGCTTGAATCACATAAGTTTGATAAACGCAGAATTCGCCTGGTTGCTCTTCGGGAACTTGAACATATGGTTTCAGGAGTTCGTTGTAGCGAAACGCAAGGCGGCGGCGTTCCTTCGTCCAACCATCCAGTTGACGCAACTGAACCCGCAATAGCGCGGCCTGAACTTCGTCGAGACGACAATTGAACCCCCAGGAATCGCATTGCTCGCGATTCACAAGTCCGTGATTGCGCAGCTTCGCGGTTTTCGCTGCAATGTCCGAATTGTTTGTCGTTACCATCCCGCCGTCGCCGAAGGCATGAAGATTCTTGAGCGGATGCAAGCTGAAACATGCGGCATCGGCCCACGCACCGACCCGTTTTCCGTGCAACTCGGCGCCCACCGCTTGGGCAGCATCTTCAATCACGAGCAGATTGTTCTGGCGGGCCACCGCCATAATCTCATCCATCCGCGCCGGGCGACCCGTCAGATGCACAGGAATGATCGCACGCGTCCGCGGAGTAATTGCAGCGTCAATTGAGCCCGCCGCCATGTTCAAATCCTCGCCAACATCAACCAACACCGGACGCGCGCCAATCAGTGCCACTGAAGCGGCGGTCGCGATAAACGAATTCGGAACGGTAATAACTTCGTCGCCAGCGCTGATACCGAGTTCGCGCAGGACCAAATGCAGCGCACAAGTCCCATTAGCAACGCCGATGGCAAACTTGGCTTGGCAGTATTCGGCGAACTCGCTTTCGAATGCCTTGACCTCGCTCCCGAGTATGTACCGCCCGCTGTCGAGCACAGCCTCGAAAGCCTGCATCAACTCTTGCTTGATCGCCGCGTTTTTTAACGCAAAGCCTGTGTAGGGAACGCGGAAGGTGCTCACAATTTCCTTATTCCTGGTCGCTCGATTGCATCGCCGCGTCCAAGGCCTGATCCCATACTTGCAACAAAAAGTCCGGCATCTGGTTAATTGGCGCCTCGTCGCGACAAAAAAATCTGAGGGCCTGACCCTCGTGACAGCTTACCGTCTGCGCACCATCAAACCGGTCCCAAAAGAATGTGACACGATCCGGTGGATTGCCATCGTCTTGGCAATAAATAAATTCGGTTAGTCGCTGTAACTTTTGACATTTGTAACCGGTCTCTTCGAAGAGCTCCCGTCGAGCGCACCCTTCGATCGTTTCGCCAGCCTCGCATTGCCCGCCCGGAAACACCCAAAGTCCCGCGTGACGCAGTCCAGGTTTTTCGTCGCGCAGTTGCAATAAAGCGGCCTTGTCCGGCCGCAACAAAACGACTCCAGCGACTGTCCGAAATGACTCTTTTAGGCTCGTCTGATTCATTACAATTAAGTCGCTCGGATCGCAGGATTGCCGCTGCTCACCATCAACTTTTCGAGCATATTCGAAATCCCTGTCTCCAAAGGCGTGACACGAAATTCCGGAAACGCTTTAAACAACGCGCTCACGTCAAAGTGCCGATGAGTTATTGGACCATTCCGCACCGAATGAGCGACTGCGCCTCGCTGTGCCTTTGACACAACGATTTTTGCCAGTTCGTCAAACGAGATGGATCGGCCCGTTGCTGCATTGATTGTTCCCGAAGAACGGGACATCGCACAGAAACCGATTAATCCCACAAGATCATCGATGCAAAGATGGTCGCGTTGTTCTTCCCCGGCTCCAAACAAACCGATCTGGTCTCCCCGACAGGCGGCGCGAACGAATCGATTGGGACCATAACTGTTGTGCGTATCTTGCACGCCATACACGGCTGTCGGGCGCACGCACATCAATGGCACTCGCACTGCGTCGGCCGTGACCTGAAGCATTCGTTCGCGTGCCAGATGCATGAGCCCGTGAAAACTGGAAGGCTGGCAAGGGGTCGTCTCTCGAATCAATGCTTCGTCATCACCGTACACTGCGTCGGAACTTACATAGATCACCTGGGAGCAAGCCGATTTGCTCAGAGCGGCGCAAACATGCTCTCCCATGGTAAGGTTCTTCATGAAGGTCCGAATGTCCTTGCCCTTGTCAGGAGTAAGCGCGGAACAGAAGATCAACACATCGCTGGGTTGGAACAACCGCTGGAGTTTTCCAGCCGCGCTGTCCAAGAGCAAATCGATCTCTGCCGATGAAATGGCTAACATTTTCGTTCCAGCAGTGGCGAAATACTCGGCCAGCGATCGCCCAATAAAGCCTTTTGCACCCAGGAGAACAACACGGTCGGGCTGTTCCCGAGTTGTGTGGTGATGGCGAATCATCTGCTTTTTGGATAGGGCGGCGCGCCTAATTTGAAATACGAAAATCCAAAGCCGCGTTCATTCTTGCCGCCAAAGATTCCAAATGGGTCAATGATTATTCGCCCTCGCATTGCTTCTTCGACCCGTTTCAAATCGGCGTTCCCAAATTCGGCCCATGGCGTCATGATTACCAAAACATCAGCTTGGTCGCATGTTTCCAGCGCGGAGCCGCACTGCGTTGCCATAGAAGCATACGCAGGCGGCAGGACTGCGACAGGATCATACAGTTTTACTTCAAATCCGCGCAGTGTGGACAGAAGCGCGAGCGTGGGCGAGTTCCTGGTAGAGTCTGTATTCGGTTTGTAAGGTAGTCCCCAGATTGCGATGACTGGATTTGAGCGCTCAGGCAGCACGTTTAGGTGGATTGTTCTAATCACCCAATCACAGTGATAGCGGCTCAGTTCGATCCATTGATCCACAAGCCGAGCGTCTGTCCCGTTCCGCCGAGCCATCGAGCGAATGGCCATCAAATCCCGTTCGAGATTTCCGCCGGCAATTCCTAATCCGGGACTCAAATACGCGTAAGGGCCGATGCGCCGATCCAGCCGCAGCGCCGGCGCAACTTCTGTCCAATCCGCGTCAATCTCCGCGGAAAGCTCAGCCAGCATATTTGTCGTGCTCACCGAAGAAACCAAAAACGCGTTTATGGCAATCTTCGTCAATTCCGCACTTTCGTAACGCATTCGCAACACAGGACAGGGAAACGATTCGAGAAACCTCCGATAAACTTCGCCAAGCCCCTCGCATGGATCGGCGGCGCCCACGATGAATCGCTCTGGATGAGTCGCTCGCCGAACCGCGTCACCGATAACGAGCGTTTCGACTTGGCAATAGACTTTGCTTTTTCTGTCCGGCTGTTGAGATTGCAACCGCTCGCGTACACCACGAGTAAATCCTGGCGAAACTTGGCTCAAGATGACCAAGATGCAGTGCTCGGAAACGTGTGGAATGGCTTCCTCAATTGACCTATTAAGATGCCTGAGGTCGCTTTCATTATCGACATTGGTAGGAGTATCGCTCGAAAAAAAGATCAAGGCGCACTGCCTGATTTCATCAAGCCGCGAAGTAAAGCGGAGGCGCTCTCGATTCCTCTCCAGCAGCTCGCGCAATCCGGGCTCGACGAACGGAAGATTCCCTTCCCGCAAAGTCCCGACTGTCGCCTCGTTGTGGTCGTAAGCTAGGACATCAAAACCTCTGCTGGCTGCCGCAACGCTGGATACGATCCCGAGGTGAGAAAGACCAACGAAGCCTATCATCTCCTGCCTTCGGATTCGCCAAGGGAAAACGCAACGTCACCTCGCTCCAATTGGCCGCGAGAGTGAGTGTTCCAGGTCGCCAGGGTGGTCAGTTGGCGTAGCGCCCTATCGATCCAGATATCATTCTCGAGGCTGGATCCCCCTGTTTGACAAAGCTGGGAAAAGAACGCGTATTCTGCCTTCCACGTCGGGTCGGGAAGTTCGATCACAGTCACATCTTCGGTCGGGCGACCAGAAGGCAATACGCGCCTGCGAACGGTCAGCCTGCTCGGGCCCCACTTACACAATCCTTCGACGTGAGCACTGCCGAGTTCACCGTAAATATCAATTGAGAATGAGTTCTTCCAGGAAACCAGCGAGACTTCGCATTCACACAATGGATTGCCGGAAGCTGCGAATACAGCGTGGTCGAAGGCCAAATTCTCGAAATTATCCGCTTGCCAGAGGGTCCATTGCCGAAAAGATGAGCCAAACAGAAAGAGGCTGAGATCGATCAAATGCGAGCCTAAGTCGGAAAGAACACCTAAACCTCGGTCGCGCCATGGCGACATTCGCACGTCTCTCGCTGTTCCATTGCCGTAAAACAAACGCGCTGTGTACAGTTTCCCGAGCGAGTTCTTTTCCAGCAAATCTCGTAAGGCAACCAGGTGGGGTTCGAAGCGGTGGTTATACGCAGTATAAATGGCTGCCCTCCCTCGCTGCGCTAGAGCCAAAAGTTCTCGAATCACTTCCTTGTTCCCATCGAACAACGGCTTTTCGACGAGTGTGTGCTTTCCGTTCGCCAGCAAGTATTGCAAAACTTCCCGTTTCGATTGGTCAGGCACACATACGAGCGCGGCATCGAACGAATCAAGCGGCACTTGATCGAGACACCGAAACTTAGCTTCAGGTTGAAGAGGGTCCACTGTCGCGACCAAGTCCGCTCCCGCTACGAGCGCGCGTTTGCGCCCCTGATTTCCGAGCCCTACGACGACGACTCTCATGAATAGCAAGTCATCTTTTCCACCGCGTTGATTTTCTTCAGGACTTCGTCAGGAGAAATCGGGACATTGCCCTCACGTTCACAAGCGATCGCCGCGGCCATTGAACCCAAGATCGAGGCGATCACGCCGGATTTTGTGGCCGCCAGCGCGAGCGTTGCGTAAGCCAGTAACGCGTCGCCTGCGCCAACCGCATCTACCAAACGGTCCGTAAAGCTATCAACGGTGAAAAACGCGCGGAAATCGTCCGGCGTCTGCGATCGATAAGTGATGATCCCGCGTTCGCCTAATTTCAAAATCAAAAGCTTGCAGTGCGCGCGCTGATAAAGTTCGCGGGCGAGAGGCCGTATGACCGAGTCTTGGTCTCCAAGCGCAAATCGCGCTTCGCGCTCGTTAGGCGTGATCAGATCAAAATCGAAGAAGTCCAGAATGTTGCCCCAACGGCTGGCTACTTGGCTGTCCGCAATTCGCAATGGCCCTTGTGGCATACTGGCTATAAGGCCGGGGATGGTCCGTGAGTTGAAGATGCCGTGTCGGAAATCGCTGAATACAATCGCGTCGCACTTTGTGCTCGAGATCGATTGCATAAAGCGGCTCAGAAATTTGTCCGAGATCGGACGGTTGTCCAGCTTGTCGACCTTCAACATCCGATAGCCTCCCGTCACGAACACATTTTTCTGCGTCGTCGGACGCGTCGGATCAATGACGGCATCGCACTCGACACCGCAGTCCGACAGGTCCTTCAACACAAAATCCTTCAAACCATCTTTTCCTAGGACGGTCGTAAATTTTACGTCAGCCCCGGCCTTGCGCAGGTGTTTCGCCACGACCCCGGCGCCTCCGACAAAATCCACTTGATTCTCGTACTTCAAGCTGAACGTTGGGGTTTTGGCCATGCCGCCAATCAAAGTGCAGTACGTGTGCGAATCGACAATGGTATCACCCAAAACGTGGACGCGGACACCCGCCATGGTTTCAAGCGCCTGCCGGAGTTGGTCGAACGTTATCCCTTCACCTTGCATCAAGGAATGCAACTTATCGCCCGCAAGATTCGGCGGTTGGTTTTCGATGATATGGGAAGACGAGTAAATGACGTCACCCGGCGTGAAAATAATTTCACCGCCGTACTTCTCGATGACTTCCACTTCCTCTCGCGTTTTGGGATGAAGACCCTCTTTGCTGTACTCGTAGCCTTTGGCGAAGAAATCCGGCTGGAGCAGTTCAAGGTTTTCGAGCGGCGTTGGGTTCTCGTCGATCAAGACATAATCCACGATTTCCAGCGCGGCCAGATTCATAGCGCGCAATTCCTGCGGAACAAAGGGACGGAAGTACGCCTTGCTGATGTGAGCGTCGCAAGTCAAGCTCGCCACGAGAATGTCCGCCTTGCTCTTCGCGTACATCAAATGCCGGATATGTCCTGGATGGACTAAATCAAATGTGCCGTGGCACATGATCACTTTGCGAGAACGCGGACGCGAACCGATGATCTCTTGCAGTTCGGGACGCGTCTTGATCTTGCGACGGTAGTCCTTCGAGGCTTTTGATTTCATAAGGCGGCCTTTCCAAGAAACTGAAACCACGTCCGCGTGGCGTCCGTAATTGCAGCCGAATCCCAAATGGGTGCATCGCGCCATTGATCGATGTTCTTGAGCATCGTTGCAACGCCATCTTCGAACGGAACTCGTGGTTCCCACCCCAAATGCCGACGAATCTTCGAAATGTCAGCCCAAGTGCAGTCCGGCTCCCCAGGCCGTTTAGGAAGATGGACTACTTCATGGCCACCCAACAGTTCGACAAGCCTGTTTACGGTCTGGGGATTTCCGGCGCCCAAATTATAGATCCCGCCAACTCCGTCCGATTCCGCTGCCATCTGAAACGCTCGCGCAATGTCGCGCACGAACACGAAATCGCGGCGCTGGTTTCCATCACCAACCACCGTGAAGGGTTTGCCGGCGAGCTTCTGGGCGAGAAACACTCCGAAGACCGCGCCGTACGCTCCGGTAGTGCGAGAGCGCGGCCCATACGCATTGAATATCCGCAGCGAAATGACGGGCATTTTATACACTTGGCCCCAATGAAGAACGGCCTGCTCTCCTTGCCATTTGCTCAGGGCGTACGGGTATTGCGGCGCGATGGGCGCGTTTTCCGTGGTCGGCAACTCCAAGGCGACACCATAGCAGGAGGAAGATGCCGCATAGACGAATTTTTTGATCGAGTTATGGCGAGCTGCTTCCAACGCGTGCACCGTGCCCAGCACATTGGCAGACATGTACTCGGTGGGGCGGTCTATCGAAGGCACAATATCGCCAATCCCGGCAAAATGAAAAACGTAATCGACATCACGAAATAGTTTGTCGTCCGGCTTAGTCTCACGGAGGTCTCTGATCTCGAGACAGAACCCAGGATCAGATTTGCGGTGTTCCAGGTTTCGGGTCCGACCGCCAACCAAATTATCGATTCCTCGAACTTGGCAATCATTTTCCCGCAGCACATCAACCATGTGGCTTCCAATAAACCCGGCCGCGCCGGTCACCAGAGCGAGTTTCCTACGGCCATTCATTGCAATCCGATTTTTTTGATTTGCTTCACGTTGATGTAATTGTCTTCGGTCAGGCTGTCGTCAAACCGGCCCGCCCGAAAAGCCCTGCACAAGTCGCGCACCGCGTCCTCGATGGTTCGCTGCGGCTTGAATCCGAGCCTTGCCGCAATTTTCATCGAGCAGACGTGATACGACCGATTATCGTTGCTAGAAGTGGTTTCGATGCGAATTGGAGCTTTCTCAGGGAATTCCTGCTCGACGACACATTTCACAAATTGAGCGAGTTCCGCGACCGTATGATTCTCGTACCCGGCATTGAACGTTTCTCCTGCAATGAGCTGTTCAGGCAATTCTAGTAACTTCACGTAAAGGTCAGTCACATCCTCAATGTGGATATTAGGCCGCTTTTGTGTTCCACCAAAGACTGTGATCAAGCCGCGGGTAACCGCGAGATTCGTCAGAATATTGACCGTGAGGTCAAAGCGCATTCGTGGGGAATACCCGCACACGGTTGCCGGACGAATGATTACCGTGGTGAAGCCGGCCGATTGATAGCGCAACAGGATCGGTTCGCAGAGACCTTTGTACTTGTTATAATCCGTCAAGGGCACAAGCGGATGCTCTTCGGTTACTTCCGGAGAATCGCTCACCCCATATACCGAACTGGAGGAAACGTAAATAAACCTTCGGACCCCAGCCGCCTGGCTTGCGCGAACCAAAGGCTCGAAGCAATCATAATTGATTGTTTGGCTCAAGGCCGCGTTCAGTTCAAAACTTGGATCATTCGAAATGCAAGCCATATGAATGACCGCGTCCGCTCCACGAACACACTTGGCATATTGCTTTGCGTCACGGATGTCGCCGCGAATAATCGTTAAGTTGGGATTCGAAGGTAAGCCGCTTGAACCGAAAAGCATCAAGTCATAAGCGATTACTTGATAACCTGCCTGGAGCAACTTCGGCACGAGCACACAACCTTTATAGCCGGCCGCGCCGGTCACGAGAATTGTCTTCACAAATTGAATTGGGTTTAAAAAGGCAACAGCAATGGCCTGCGCTTATCCGCCGATCACGACAGACGTTCACTCCAACTGGAATTCAGCGCTTCTGGCATCGTGATAGAACATTTTCACTGTTTCCAAGGAGTATTCATTAAGATCCTTGCCAAGAAGATGGAGCTTTGCGAGCAAGTCGGGGGTGACCGTGATCACATGACAACCAACCGTCGCAGCATGAACGATGTTCAAAACCTCGCGTGGGCTTGCCCAAATTAACTGCGCTTCTGGATTCGCGTTAAGCAATTGAACCGTCTCGGCCATCAATGGGACTGGATCGCGTCCGGTGTCCGCGACACGGCCCGCGAACAAGGAGACGAAGCTCGCGACCTTCGGAGACAAACAGCTAAGGACATCTTTAACCTGTCGCTTCGTCAATATGGCGGTGATGTTGAGTTGGACACCTCCTGCCACTAAGCGCCGGATTAGTGGCCCCGAGAATTCCGCTCGCGTATTGGTTACCGGAATCTTTACGTAAACATTTTTACCCCAAGAGGCGATCTTCTGAGCCTGCTTCTCCATCTCCGCGAAGTCATCGGCAAACACCTCGAAGGAAACCGGCCGATCACCAGCCATTTGGATCAGCTCACGAGCAAAGGCGCGATAGTCTGCAATTCCAGCCTTGCGCATCAGTGTCGGATTCGTGGTAAAGCCTTTGATGAACGGATCGCGGCATAGATCATGTATGGTCTTGAGATCGGCGCCGTCGGCAAAGATCTTAACCTTCAGATTAGACAATGTTTGCATAGTTAATTAGTTAGCGCTGAGTCATATAACAGATAAGAAACTTGCCGGGGATCATGTGCCGATAATGATGGGAACGGCGTCGGATAATGACGTAACGACAAAATCGGGCGCTTCTGCCTGCCGTTCCTCGTAACGGTAATCGACAAGAATCGTTCGGCAACCTGCCTCTTGGCCTGCTGCGATATCGCGCCAGCGATCTCCTACGACGTACGAGTCCCGCAAGCTGATCGACATCCGATTGGCTGCACCCAGGAGAAGACCTGGTTTTGGTTTGCGGCAATCACAGGCGTCGCAATCTTGGTGGTAGCAGACCTCGATGCTGTCAATAGGCAGCCAAGCGCGGAGGCGGTCATGCATGCTTTCGATTACGGAGCGTTGAACTTTTCCGGCGCCCACATCCGGTTGATTTGTGACGACAATCAAACGGAAGCCTGCTTCGCGCAACCGCCTTGTTGCTTCAACAACACCAGGAAGGAGCGCGAACTCTTCGAGTGTCCGCGGAGCATAAGGAAGGCCATCGCGAACGTCGGATTTGTTCAGCACGCCATCCCGATCCAGGAATACGGCTCTTTCCATGAAAACTGAAGGTAAGGCGTGCGTTGCTGCGCCGCCTGCATCGCCAATTGCCACGGCGGCGCAGCAACGCCGCCCTGCCAATCAAAATGGCAGCTCTCGATAATCCTCACGCGCGAACTTTGTCGATGCCTTCCCACTTATTGGCTTTCAGCATCAGACGTGGGTGCGAGACCAAACAATGCCAGATCACTGCTTGGAAAGATTCCGCGTGAGGCGTAACCGAACTCGCAGCCACGGTCGGAATTACCAATACCAGATCACCAACTCTCTTGGTGTAGCCGCCATCACGTCCGACAATGCCGAAGATCTTCGTTCCACGTCGCTTTCCCGCATCCAGGGCTCGAACGATATTCGAACTCACATTTCGTTCCGCATCTCCCCCGCCGACAGATAAAACAAATAAGGCATCGTTCATCCCGGCCCGACTGGTTTCAAGCCAAGCTTCAAAAACCGTCCCCCACCCTTCGTCATTGGTCCGTGCCGTTAGTTCGGCCACATTGTCACATGGACTATAGGCTTCGATCCCCGCCAGCTTGCGAAAATCATTTACCGCGTGGCTGCAATTCGCGGCGCTGCCACCGACGCCGAGGAAGAAGAGCCGTCCTCTCCGGTCCCGTAACTCCGCGAGCCCGTGGGCCATGTTTTCGATTAGCTCGCGATCAAGAGCAGCCGCGATTGCTTGGACGTCTTGCAAATAAACTTGAGAGTGCGTCATGAAGCAGTCAGTTGCGGTCTCATCCCAAGAAGTTGGAATATCGAGTCAAGAACTCTCGCCCAATTCGAGAAGTAAAAACGCCGAAATCTGGCGCAACTAAAGAAGCAAACCTTTGCTGCAGGGGCTGTTCTTCGGAGCTGTACGTTAAGGCGCCGGAAACTCGATCCAGCATTTCAACGGCTAGTTCGCTAATCTCTTCCGCCGAATTGTCAACAAACTCGAGTCCAAGCTGGGACAAGAAAATCCCATTTGCATTATGAATAATCGGTGGAGAAAGCATCTCCTGGAAGGTTAAATAACGTCCCTCTCGTCTCTGGCGAATCAACTTCGGAATGATAATGTCTTGAGTGCGATGACTCGGAATCGCGGGCGGCCAGTTCGTTCCTGCGACGGGCACGCCAAAGAGTTGTGGTGTGGCGAAAATTCCTCCTCCCGAACAGAGAAAGAACCGGCATTGCGAACACAGGAAGAGTTCCATCCAATCGCTCTTGAACTTGCTATGCGCGTAATCGACTAATTGAGGGCGCGCAGGAATCGGCCTCATGCTCGGCTCACCCATCCGAACCACCCATCCGCCTCGAGCTACGATCGCGTCCACCGCCTTCACGTACGTTTCGATATTCGCATTGCGGTGCCGGTTATAAGGGCCGTCACCTTCGCGTTTGAACCCGCCTTCGCGCACGTGCAAACTCACAAACCATGCCCCCTTGGGCACGCCCATTTCTTGGAGACATTTCCAACCACGCTCTCGATCCGCATCGGAAAGTGTCAGTAAGGGGCCCAATCCTCGATTCTCCCACTCCTTTTGAACCACCGACATAGCAGGCGAGATGTGCATGCCCCGGCCATCGGGCAAGACCACAAAAAAAGCGGGGTGGCTGAGCTTCTTGGCAACCGGCCACAGCTCCTGAATTCGACGCGAATCTGTCACCACTTCCAAATGCTTCCGCCAATAATTCAACAGACTTGGGTTAGCTACTCGGCCAGCCGGGGCCAGGAAAATCGTTTGATAGCGAGGCAACCAACCGAGCTGTTGCAACTTCAAATAGCATTCCGGAACTTGAGCCAAATGTCCGATCGCGTAAGCGTTATTTGGATCCAGGAAGCGCACCCCCATTTTGCCGAGTGAGTGGGTAACCGCTTCTTCGGTTACGTGGCGGTAGTACTTTTTAAGCCAATTCCATGATTCCAACAGCCTGCCAGAACGGCCATCCAAAATGCCCAATTCGCGATAAGCTTCCGTGTGTTCTGGCTTCAGTGAGATCGTTTTTTGAAAGCAGGTTACAGCAGGACTCAAATCGCTCGACTGATTCTCACAACCGGTCACTAACAGTTTCTCACAAGCTTTCCCAAGTCTGAAATGAGCATCCGCCCAGTCGGGCCGGATTTGAATCACCTTTTGAAAACACTCGATGGCCTTTTGGAGCTTCGCCGGTTGCCAAGGACTGGCGCCTAGATTGGCGAGAACGATTCCAAGACTATAATAAGCTTCGGCGAACTGCGGCTCAGCCTGAATTGAATTTTGGAACTTCTCGTCGGCAAGGTCCAGTTTTCCCATTCCAGCCAGAGCAGTCGCGGTGAGCCAGAGATTCCAGGCGGCGGCTGGGGTCGTTGACGGCGGATTCGGGCAGCCGTCCAATTCGTCACGCAAATCATTGAGTTGCTTCGTCAACTCCCAAATCCGGCTTGGAAAACTGTAGTCAACATGCTCGGCGTTGCTGAACGATCCCAAAGCTGGATGTGTTTCGAGCAGTCGTTGCAAAGATCTAATCGCTTCGTCGAGTTTTCCTTGACGCCAGCACAAATCCGCGGACAACTCGTGCGCCGCCACCAGCCTTGGATCAATGCTGAGGGCTCGTTGACAGCCTGCGGCGGCTTCCGAAAGCCGATTCTGGGCGCTCAGGTATTTCGCCAAATCCACGTGGAGCTGAGCTGGAATGGCCTTGGGTTCGAGCTCAGCACCCTTTAACAGCATAGGAATGGCTTTGGCTTCGTTACCCTGTTGTTGGTAAAGGTTCGCCAGGAGAAAATACGGCGTCGCTAAGTCAGGCTTTATCCGGAGAATCCGTTCACAATATTCAATAGCTTTATCGAATGAAGAACGTTGTTGGTTGAGAATGGCCAATTGAAGCAAAACTTCCATGCAGCAAGGATCGAGTTGCAAAGCTTTCTCAAAGCTTGCCATGGCCTGATCGACCTTGCCTTGGGCCCGATTCAAATTGCCGTTCTCAAGGAACGATCGCACCAGCTCATTGTTACTCTGCATCGGATTCATGGAAAATCTGGCCGTTGTTTACCGACAGGCCGGTTCACCAAAAGGCACTTTTTTGATTAGAGACCACTGGAGTGGCTCTCCCTTCTGGATGTCCACGTTCGCTGTTTGACCAAGGACATCGTGTAGGTGCTTCGCTGCCAGTCCCAAGGCTGGCGCGAATCACCCCCAAATTGAAATGTGCTTCTGCGAAATTGGGCGAGCCTTGGACCGCTTTCTGGATTTGTTCCTCTGCCACATCGAGTTTACCAATCCGAGCGTAGTCACTTCCTT
>VHDE01000111.1 GCA_016871515.1 Verrucomicrobiota bacterium | reverse complement strand
GGCCGTAATTGGAATCATGCTATGCCTAGGAATCCTTTCGCTCGTTGCAGAAAGCTCAACGCTCCGTGTCACGCTTAATATTTCAAGAGCGGTTTCCAAGAAAATTGTGGCCGGCGCGGTATCGCGCATTGCTCCGATGAACTCCGTAGGACAGCGCGTCTCGCCTGTCCTGCTTTTGGTGTCCGCAAATGCTGGACAGGCGAGACGCCTGTCCTACGACTGGTGTTCAGTAATGGACGGCGTGGTAAATCTCATAGACGTCCACACGACCTCCGGCGAAGTAAGGATTGGGCGGCAGGTCAAAATTCCTTGTGAGGCGATCGTATTTTAGGATGGTTGGCTGCTTCGGATCGTTCGGGTCGTAGGCAAGGAACTTAATCTCGGACGCTGTTTCGACGCGGCCATAAAGCAGCAGAGCATGATTAATCGTTAGTTTGGGAAAGCGAACGACATGCACGGCGGCAGCGCGGTTCTGAGCAATGGCCTTTGATAACTGCTTTGCCGTCCGTTCCTGGTGGTGGCGGCTGAAAGGAAAGACCATCCGCCAGTGACCACGCTGGAAGTAGCTCGGCCAAGCGCCGCCGCTTTCGGTCTTCAGCAATCGTTCGTGTGCCCTGCTAAACTCTCGAAGATTCGCAAAACCAGGCATGACAATCCGACGTTCTTCTGAAGTTGGCGCACGCGGGCTGCGCGCGAACACGCGTCGGACGAGACGGCAATAAGTTGCCGCGTTGGTCATCGGTTGTGAGGGATCAAAGCGCGCGTGTTGAAAGAACTGCCGCGCGGAACGAACCATGACGAAGCAACGAAGTGCGTAATCCGGCCGCGGTTCGCGCCGATGAGTAATGGTTTGGCGCGTTGCCGGATCGACCTGATATTCCCAAAGCAATTCATTCGCGTAAGCGAATGTGTCATCCGAAAAGGTGAAGGGCCGGTCACCGATCGCACCTTGCTTCAAGGCTGAACAACCGGTGAGGCCCACCAACAACAGGAGAAGCAGAATAGGACCAGCAATGCGCGTCCAAGATATTGGAAGTCTCATTTTGGCAAGATTGGCTAGTCTAGGCAGGTAGGGACAGCGCGCCGTCCCTACCTGCCAAAGTGAGAATTGCTGAAATACGAGAGTTCACACTTGCGCAGGAAGCTAATGGCACGTTACCAAACAGACAATGCTTTACGAACGTTGGCGGCACATTGTCCAAGAGCAGCGAAGCGAATTTGCATTGCATGATTCAGCGACAGGCCGCCGGTGGACTTTTGCTCAGTTGGATTCGGCCGCTGAAGCAGGAGGTAATGATCGGGAACCAGTCGCATTTCCGGAGGGGGCAGGCAGCGAGTTCGTTCTGGCTGTATTGCGCGCTTGGAAGAGCGGACAGATCGTTTGTCCATTAGAGGTTCAACAGCAACCGCCGGTCCTTTCTGATACGCCAGCCGGTTCCATTCATCTCAAGACGACGTCAGCCACAACTGGGGCTGCCAGGCTCGTCGCCTTCACGGACTCTCAACTGACAGCCGACGTTGAGAACATCGTGGCGACGATGGGACTCCGCCCGGACTGGCCGAACGTGGGCGTGATTTCATTGGCGCATTCCTACGGGTTTTCGAACTTAGTGTTGCCGCTGTTGCTGAAAGGCATTCCGCTAATCATTCCTGGTTCTCAGTTGCCAGAAGCGGTTCGGCAGGCGCTGCAAGGTTTTTCGGAGGTTACCTTGCCCGCCGTCCCGGCACTCTGGCGAGCGTGGCATGATGCCGCGGCTATTACTCCAAATATTCGGTTGGCCATCTCCGCTGGGGCCCCCTTGCCGATGGGATTGGAACAGGACGTCTTTTCGAAGACCGGCCTTAAGATTCACAATTTTTATGGCGCCACCGAGTGCGGCGGCATTGCTTACGATGCCACAGCGGCGCCGCGAAGCGATGGCGCGTGCGTCGGCTCGCCTCTCAAGAATGTCGACCTGTCACTCAATCCAGATGGTTGTTTGCAAGTGCGCAGTCAGGCCGTGGGAGAAACTTATTGGCCCGAGCGAAGGGCGAATCTCGCCGGCGGCTGCTATCAAACGAGCGACCTCGCCGAGTTATCGAATGGACGAATATTCCTGCGCGGCCGCGCTGGCGACCTCATCAATGTGGCCGGACGCAAGGTTTCACCCGACGTGATCGAGAGAGTTTTGCAGAGTCACCCGGCGGTCAGAGATTGTCTCGTGTTTGGCGTGCCGAATGCGGAGAGTTCGCGCGGCGATGTGATCGTCGGTTGCGTCGCGCTGCAAACGGCTGGGGCAGGTAATGATCTAAGGCAATGGGCCGTGTCACATTTGCCAACCTGGCAAGTGCCGCGTGAGTGGTGGTTTGTCGATAACTTATTAACGAATGAGCGCGGAAAATTGCCGCGCGCGGAATGGCGCAGAAAGTATCTCGAGAGCAAACGAGCGAATAGCTAACTCGGCTCCCCGCTTAACGTCAGTTCGGCCTGCATCACCAGTTTCCCATTGATCGAGGCAGTTGCATGGGCGTGAACTAAGTTTTCGAAGCGGCGCAATTCTCGCACTTCGACGCGGATGATTTCGCCAGGTCTCGCCGTGCCAAACAACTTGACTGCGCGCAAGGCAGTCAGTTTTAGATTCTTGAGCGGCGGAACGTGCGGATCGCTTTGCGCGACGACGCCGGCGAGTTGGGCCGCAGCTTCGACGAGCAACACGCCCGGAAATAGCGGTTCGCCGGGAAAATGGCCGCGGAGATACGGATCATCGTCGCGCACTGTATATTCGCCGATGCCGCTGCGGCCCGGTTCAAGGTCAGACAACCGGTCTATGAAACGGAATTGGGGGCCATGCGGCAATAATTGCAGCGCGGCCGAAAGTTTTGAGCCTGTCAAATCCTGATGGTCCATGTGGCTAGCGTGTGATTGTGCGTCATGCAGATTTTGTGGGTCGCGCGCCGTCTAGCCCTCGCTGCGCGTGAGGATGAGCGCGCTCCGTTAGGAGACCTCAAGCATTTTTATTGTTCATAGTGCCGATGAACTCTCCGGGGATGTTTGTCGCAGCGCAGACTGGGCAGTCTGCACTACGACAACAAGCAAGGTTCATTGGAAGCGAACGCTATTTTGTGAGCGGCTCGACGATTCTGTAAGTGGCATCGAGATTAGGTCGGAACAGCGCTTCGTCTAGTTTCGGGTTCAGTTGAGCATTCGCGAAATCATTTCGCATCGTTGATCCGTCAGCGAACAGGAGTTCTGTCGCGCGCAGCGAAAAGTCATTGGTGGCAAACGCGACTTTGATTTCTGGAATCATTCGGCGCGCGCCGGCGCCCTTGGGTTGCAGTGCTAATTGCAGAGTCGTGTTGGTCTGAGAGTGAGACCGAATGCGGAATTTGGATTCCATCTCAGCTTGGCTTCGAGGAAAACCGGCTTCCAGAAGCGCGAGGGCGTCTTGCCAGGGACCTGTCTGGTTGTGGCCAAGCGGGTAACGTTCCGCGCGTTTCAGGATTGGATAGATGACGAGCATCTCATTGGGTAATCGCATGGCAATGGTTTGCGGCGGATCACCGAGTTCCCAGCGGAAACGGTTCGGGGCGGCAAACCAGACTCGGCCGGTCGAAACCAGCGGTTGAGTCAGGGCCTTCAAAGTGCGCGTTTGCTTGAAGTCAGCGGTCCAGGTTTGAATATTCGTTTGCGCAGAAAGCCAGGCCGAAATCAGAGCAGCTGTCTCCTTCGGACCGGCGATGGGTTCGATTGTGGCAACGGATAGCGCAGGTGCGATGAGGAGTGCCCGAACGACTCTTAATCCTAATCCTAATCTTACTCTCAATCGAGGAATGCCGAAGCGATTAGGATTAAGATTGGGATTAAGATTAGGAGTGGAAAAGAATCCTTGCATACTTGCTTCAGTCACTTGCGCGGCAACTCTGGGGTGTCCGGCCAAATCGGCACGAAGTGATACCATTGAGTGAGATACTGTCGGATGACTCGTTCGAACACATGCATGATTTCCTGGGTAAGCTGCTGGCGGTTTTCGCGTTTGGCAAGCGCTTGTCTGTCGTAGGCGATTTCCGGCAGGACGTGGGCGGTATAGCCGGTGTCCGACTTGGGCACATAGACGGGGAGCAAAGAGCAACCGGACGCGCGAGCCAATTCCGCGGCCGCCACAGATGCGCTGAAAGGCTGTCCGAATAATTCTACGGTAGTAGCGCTGGCCGGGGCAGGGCGGTCCACGAGCAGGGCAACGACTGCTCCGGCTTCCAAGCGACGAATGACCTCGACGAACGCAAACGGATTTTGACCGATAACCAACGTCTCGACACCCCATCGAGCCCGCGAGGCTTGTCGCAAGCGGGTCAGACCCGCGTGAGGCTCGTCGAGCGTAAGGACCAATAACTTCACTCCGCGCCGCGCGAGCAAGGGAGCGCCGAATTCCCAATTTCCGAGATGCGGGGTCAACAGCAAAACGCCCTGGCCTCGCCTTTGAGCTGCGTCGAAGTGCTCCCAACCGATCGAACCGTGGAATAGATTTTCTATCGGCAGGCCGCTCTCGTAACGCCAGAGATCAGTGATCTTTTGCGCGAAGTTGCGAAAGAGTTCCCGAGCACGCTTCTCGGCCTGGAGATGGTCGTCGGAGAGTGGCGGAAGCAAGTTGCGGATGACGATGTTCCGCCGGCGCCTCGCCGTGAACCAATAAATTTTCGAGAAGAGATTACCGAGCCTATCACAACAGCCTGGGGATAAGTGCTTCACCGCTGACAAACCAAAGCGCCACACGTCAGCGCGGTAAAGTGAAGAAGGCCGGGCTGGAACGTCAGGGGCCAAGATATCCCTCCAATCGTTCGCCTGTGGATTGGTTTTCAAAAATCCAGCGGTTGCCCTCGTTGAAAGAGGTTCTCCAGCTTTTCGGTGGCGGCTTTTTCCAAATTAGACATCCCGATAGATGAAGCCAGAGGAACCGTTCTGGTGCGGCGCCGCGGCCGGCAAAGGTCCGAGCCTGCGTTGGGAAAGTGATTTCCCAACCGTTAGTCCTGGTCTGCGCAATGACGATTGGGAAAGGTGTTTTGATGAATTGCACGGATGAGCTTTGGTCGTCGTGTGTCGCAACGATCAATTCGCCGGCAATTTCCGGCGTGCCGGCGGAAGGGCGCCAAACGGCCTGGCCTTGTTGCACATTCCAACCGGGCTGCGCCGTGTCAATGGGAACCCAAGTTGGCGCTGTCCGGCAGCCGGACAGGACAACTAACCCCGCCAGCAGCATGGCCATTGAATTAAACAATCGCCAAAGAATACGATCTTCTCCCTGGCAGCGAAACAGCTTTTGCGGATTGCAATCGCCCCGGCTAACGCCGGGACTGCATGCCGCAACGTCAGGTTCATCGGCGCTATGCGCGAAAATATGTTTCGGAGAAGTGTCTGAAGGGCGTTCGAGGCGCGAGGGACATCGCCCATCTGTGAGTTCGTTCCAGGCTTCGCGCTCTTTGGACACGGGAGAATTGAACATCTTCGCTGAAGTTTGTCAAAAAAGTGCGTCAGACTCGTCAGACTTGACAGATGGTGTGATGTATTAAATCATGTATTCAAAGCAAAGATACGTAGTCGTATGAATTTGACTTTTGCGAGTGCTAGAAAAATTTGATTTTCAATCGTCGCCCAATAACATGTGCGGTTCTTTGTTGAATAATCAGAGCTATGATTAAAGTTCAAAACTTGAGCAAATCATTTGGGTCTAAGGTTGCCGTCAACGACATATCGTTTTCGGTCGAGCGCGGTGAGGTGCTCGGTTTTTTGGGTCCAAACGGGGCCGGGAAATCGACCACCATGCGGATGATCACCGGCTTCATCCCGCCAACGTCCGGCAAGATTACGGTCGGAGGGTTTGACATATTGGAGAATCCAATCCCGGCCAAAAGGTTGATTGGATACCTCCCCGAAAACGCGCCGGCCTACACGGATATGACGGTTTACGGGTTTTTGGGTTTTGCCGCGGAATTGCGTGGTTTGTATAAGGACGAGAAAAAGAAAGCGATCCATCGAGTCGTGGAAATGTGCTTTCTGGAAGCGGTGCTGCATCAAAGCGTCGATACATTGTCCAAAGGCTACCGCCATCGGACCTGTTTCGCGCAATCCATTATCCACGACGCGGCGGTGTTGATCTTGGACGAGCCCACCGATGGCTTGGACCCGAACCAAAAGCATGAGGTGCGGAATTTGATCCGCCAGATGGGGGCGAACAAGGCGATCGTGTTTTCCACGCATATTTTGGAGGAAGTCGAGGCGGCTTGCTCGCGCGCGATCATCATTGACCGCGGCCGCATCGTAGCCAACGGGACCCCGGAGGAACTAAAACAGAAATCCGATCTGGCCGGTGCGGTCTCGGTGCGGGTCCTGGGTATGTCAGCGGAGACGGTCCGGCAGAAGCTGAATCAGATTTCGATTGGACGCAAAGCAGCCATCGTGAAAGAAGATGTAACAAGTGTTTGGGCGCGCGTTTATCCGCAGGCGAACAGTCGCAACGGCGATTTAGCCCGAAGCGTTGCGGAAATCAGCGCCAAGGAAGGATGGAAAATTGAAGAGTTGCACACAGAAGAAGGTCGTTTGGATGAGGTGTTCCGGTCGATTACGCTGCCCGATACGGTAAAGGAGGAATCGAAATGAGAGATACTTGGCAACATACCTGGACGATCGCCAAGCGCGAATTGGTCGGCTATTTCGCTTCCCCGGTGGCTTATGTGTTTATCGTGATTTATCTGTTGTTGAACGGATTTTTCACATTCATGCTCGGGTACTTCTTCGAACGCGGCGAAGCCTCTTTGGCAGCGCCTTTCTTTTTCTGGCACCCGTGGCTGTACCTGTTTCTCGTTCCGGCGGCGGGCATGAGGCTTTGGTCGGAAGAACGGCGGTTGGGGACGCTGGAACTGCTGCTGACGATGCCGATCACTCCCTGGCAGGCGATCATCGGAAAGTTTATCGCCAGTTGGTTATTCTTGATTCTGGCGCTGGCCCTGACCTTCCCCGTTGTTTTGACCGTCAGTTATTTGGGCGATCCGGATATGGGCGCCATTTTGACGGGATACTTTGGGAGCGTGCTGCTGGCCGGCGCTTACCTGGCAATTACCAGCATGACATCGGCGATGACCCGCAACCAAGTCATCAGCTTTATTCTGTCGGTGGTCGTCTGCTTTTTTCTGATCCTTTGCGGTTGGGAGCCGGTAACGCGGCCGCTGGCCAATGCGGATTGGATTCCGGAATGGCTGGTGCGAACCGTTGCCTCGTTCAGCGTCATGACCCATTTCGTTTCCATGCAGCGCGGAGTAATTGACTCTCGCGACCTGATCTATTTTCTGTCCGCGATTGGTTTTCCGTTGTTTTGCACGGGCGTTATCTTGCGTGGGTTGCGCGCCTAAATGTGAGAGGTCCAGAGGTTGGAAATAGTTTGTGATCCCATGAAGAACAAAAAACTCGAAGCCGTTCTTTACTCGACTGTCGGTGTGGCGGTCGTATTTGTCATTATCGTCCTGATTAACCTGATTGGGACTGCGGTCAAAACACGCCTCGATATGACGGTGGACAATCAGTTCACCTTGTCGCCCGGCACGAAGGCGATCCTCAAGAAGCTCGACTCGCCGGTCGAGGTGCGCTTTTTCTTCTCGCGTGGCGAAAAGAATCTGCCGGCCTGGGTGCCGAGTTTCGCGCGCAACGTTGAGGATCTGTTGGCGGAGTTCGAGCAAAACAGTGGCGGAAAGATCGAAGTCAAGAAATACGATCCCAAGCCCGATTCCGATGCCGAGGAATTAGCTCTGAACAGCGGAATTGAGCGGCAAATGGGTGAAACGGGAACTGACTTCTTTCTCGGGTTGGCGGTGAGTTTGGATCCGCAAAATGTGGCCATTCCGGCGCTGAGCATGGCCCGGGAGAGACTTCTTGAGTATGACCTGGCTCGGGCTATTTCGAGAGTCATGAACACGACTAAGCCGGTGGTGGGCGTGATGACGCAATTGCCAATGTTCGGCCAGCAAATGAACCCGATGATGATGCGCATGGGGCAGCAGTCGCAACGTCCTTGGGTCGCCATCACGGAGTTGCAACATGATTTCGAGGTCAAGCAAGTGCAGATGGATGTCGATAAGATCGACGACGATATTCAAGTGCTGATCGTCGCTCATCCACGCGACATCACAGACAAAGCGCAGTTTGCGATCGACCAGTTTTTGATGCGGGGCGGCAAACTGCTTGGATTACTGGATGCAATGTCGGTCATTGACAAGCCGCGGGGGGACAATCCCATGTTCAACATGCTCCCAGGCGGCGGTTCGAATTTGGAGAAGCTGCTCAAAGCTTGGGGTGTTACGTTCGAGAGCACGAAGGTCGTGGCGGATATGAGCTTTGCTCGCGAACTTGCCTTCCAACAGGGCAGCCGGCCGCAGCTGATGCCAACGTGGCTGTTCGTTAACCCCGAGGGAATCGACCGCAACGACGTCGTCACGAGCCAGCTGGATAATCTCTTATTGCCAGCCAGCGGGTCGTTCAGCGGAACGCCGATGAGCGGCCTCACTGAAACAGTGCTGGTCAAAACGACGAAGAAATCGCAACTGGTTGACGGGATGAGCGCACAGTTCAACGGCCAGAAGATCGCGGAAGAATTCAAACCCAGCGGCGCCGAATACAAGCTCGCGGTTCGCCTGCAAGGCAAGTTCAAGTCGGCATTCCCAGACGGAAACCCCGGCGAGGAGAAGAAGCCGGACGCCGCGGCGGGCGAGAAGAAAGAGGAAGAGAAAAAAACCGATGCATCTACAGCTTTGAAAGAATCTCAAAAGGAGAGCGTGGTCATACTGATTGGAGACAGCGATTTCATTTACGACAACTTCGCCGTGCGCGTGATGCCTCTCTTCAACATTGCGCAGCCGATTAACGGAAACCTTAGTTTGCTCCAGAACCTCGTCGAACAGTTGGTCGGGGACAGCAATCTGATTGGGGTCCGAAGCCGCGCCGCCGTGCACCGGCCATTTACGGTCGTCCAAAAGAAGGAAGCAGAAGCGCAGGAACGATTCCAGAGCGTGATCGCGCAATTGCAGTCTGAGTTGAATGAAACGCAAAAGCAGGTCAACGAGCTCCAAGGACAAAAGGAGCCAGGCCAGCGTTTTATTCTGAGCAAAGAACAACAACAGAAACTGCAGGAGTTTCGCAAAAAAGAGGCGGATGCCAAGAAACGCCTCAAAGAAGTCCGCAAAGATCTCCGTCGGGAAATTGATTCACTGCAAACCGGCTTGAAATGGATGAACATCGCCGCCATGCCGGTGTTAGTGAGTATTGCCGGTCTTGGCATCGGTTACGTCCGACGTCAACGCACAAAAGCCCAATGAACAAGAAACAGCTTATTCTCGTCCTCGGACTGGGCATTGTCTTGGCCCTTATCGCCATCGCGGTCGTCAAGAAACAATCGTCTCCTTACCAGGAGACCGCGAAGGAAGGCGCCAAGCTGCTCAGCGATTTCGATCTGAACGCGGTCGCCCAGTTGAACATCAAGAACGCCTCGAATGAAGTGACCCTCGCGAAAAAGGACGATGTTTGGGGCGTCAAACAGCGTTTCGATTACCCGGCGAACTTCGGCGCCATCAGCGAAGTCGTGCGGAAATTCTGGGAATTGAAAGTTGGCCGGGCCGTGAAGGTTGGTCCGTCCCGATTGCCGGCGCTCGAACTCTCTGGACCAGACAAAGGATCGACGCTGGTTGAGTTCAAAGATGCCAGCGGGAAAGCGATTCAATCTGTGCTGCTGGGTGCCAAAAGCATGAAACAGTCCGGCAACGACAGTCCCTTTGGCGGCGGCGGCGCGTTTCCCAACGGGCGATATGTGATGGTGGGGACCAACATTAACAGTGTCGCGCTGATTTCCGACGCGCTCAGCAACGTCGAGCCAAAGGCCGACGATTGGCTCGACAAGGAGTTCTTCAAGATCGAGAAACTGCGTTCGATCTCGGTCACATCCACCAACGCGACGAATTCGTGGAAAGCAGCTCGGGAAGCAGAAGCAGGGGAACTCAAGCTTGTGGACAAGAAGGAGGGCGAAGACATTGATGCATCCAAGCTATCCAGTGCAGGCTATGCGCTCTCATCGCCGAGTTTTGACGACGTGGTATCCCCCGAGGCCAAGCCCGAAGAAACAGGGATGGATCAACCGCTCGTCGCCACGTTGGAAACGTTCGATAACCTTACTTACACGGTAAAGGTTGGTAAGAAAAAGGAGGACGAGAAGTACCATTTCAAGGTTGCGGTTGCTGGGAATTTCGCTAAGGAACGCGCGCCGGGCCAAGACGAAAAGCCTGAGGACAAAGAGAAGTTGGACAAAGAATTCAAGGACAAGCTCCAAAAACTCGAGGAGAAGCTTAAGAAGGAACAGTCGTTCGAGAAGTGGACCTATCTGGTTTCCAAATGGACCATCGATCCGCTCTTGAAGGAACGGAAGGAGTTTTACGCGGAGAAAAAGGAAGAACCGAAGAAGGACGACGCAGCAACGCCGGATGGCGCCAACAAGACGGAGGCGCCACCCCCTCAAGTTGAGCCCCAAAAGCCCGAAGGGACTACCTTAGTTCCCGAACCGCTTCCGGAAGTCAAAATCGAGGAAAAGAAAGACGCGCCGAAGCCTTAAGGCGTTGCTGTTCGTAAGGCTTGGTTTAGCCGCATATTTCACACCTTCCTGGGGCTTTGGAGCAGGCTCTCATTAACACCCTGCTTTAGCTGGGTGTTTGCGCCGGTCGAAGGTCCAAACTGTTTGAACAGTTTCGGACAGAGTGTCGAAACTGTTCAAACAGTCGCTCCTCGTTGCTTGTTGCTGAACACCCAGCTAAAGCAGGGTGTTAATGAAAAGCTCGCTGCAAGAACGCGCAATGAGTGTGAAACATTCAGGTTAGACTCGCTTTCGGGACTAGCGTCGCCCACAGGCCAGTTTGCTGTTCGCGAGATGAACTCAGCGCCAGACGAATATGACAGTCCCTGGAAGGAAGCGCTGGAGGTCTATTTCCGATCCATTCTCGAGTTTTGCTTTTCGAGCGCGGCTCAACGAATCGCCTGGGATGCCGGTGTTGAGTTTCTGGACAAGGAATTGCAAGAAATTGTCCGTGACTCATCCTTGGGCGAACAGCGAGTTGATAAGCTGATCAAAGTTCGATTGATCGACGGCGGTGAAGAGTGGATTCTGGTGCATGTCGAGGTGCAGCATCAGCCCGACAGCAATCTGCCCCTTCGAATCTACCAATATCACCACCGAGTACGGGATAGGTTCGGACAGAGGGTCGCCAGTTTGGTAATTCTTGCCGACGAACGCAACGATTGGCGCCCGGATCGGTTCGAAGAGGAGACATTAGGCTGCCGGGTGCGTTTCGACTTTCCGGTCTGTAAGCTCCTGGATTTGGTTCCCACCGCGCAAGCGGCATCGAAGATAGGTCAGCCTTCGGCGATGATCATTCTTGCAAACTGGGCGGCTCAGCGGACGCGCCATGACATGTTTGAGCGGCGACAGTGGAAGTGGGACTTGACTCGCAGGCTCTATGAGGCAGGTTTCAGCCGAAAGGATATTTTGGAGTTGTACCGGCTTATGGACTGGTTAATGCGCTTGCCGGAGGGATTAGAGCGCGAGTATAAACAGCAACTTAAAGAGTACGAACAGGCCAAAACCATGCCGTATATTACAAGCATTGAGCGGATGGGCCATGAGGAAGGCCGACAAGAGGGCCGACAGGAAGGCCGACAGGAGGGCCGCGCCGCCGGCCGTTTGGAGGTTCTGCGAGAGATACTTCTAAGCAATCTCGAAGCCCGCTTCGGCGAAATCCCAATGGTCCTTCGAGATCGAGTTAATTCCGTCGAAGACGTGGTTGAACTCAAAGCGTGGCACCGCTTAGCAGTTACTTGTCCCAACTTGGCCGACTTCGAGAGAGCAACGCTAGCCTGATAGCGGTCGCTCTCAGTCAAAAGAAATCCTTGGCACGAATGGCCTGCGGCCTTGGAGTTTAACAAGCCAGAAAAAGAAGCGCATTCGCCAGCGCAAAGTCCAGGGGCCTTCCAATTCTCCGGCGAGAGCGGCATTCACGGCTGAGGCCAGCTTGAAGTTTTCCTTCGGAGCGAAAAACAACTCAATAAATGGCGTCGTGTAGAAATGCTCGACCATCTTCCAATAGAACTGCACGGCAAACCTCACGCGCTTCTCATAGGCCGCCAGCCTGCGGCCGCCATCGTCTCCAGCGGCGAGCGAGGTCAGGACAGTTTGAGCGGCGAGCTTTCCAGAGTACATCGCAAGGTAAACTCCAGCGGAGAAAATCGGATCCATAAATCCGGCCGCATCTCCTACACGAAGCAGGCGCGGACCGACAAAGCGACGATTGTAATACGAAAAGTCGCTCGTGGTCTGAATTGCCCCGAGCAGGCGCGCATTGCCTAACCGCTCACGCAGCGGCGGACTGGATTGCCAGAGGCGCGTAAAGATATCGGCGGGAGTCTCGCGGCTTTCCACGAACTCCGCCTGATCCATCACGCAGCCGACGCTGACTTTTTCTACAGATAATGGGATAACCCAGAACCATTTGTTCTTCAGTCGGACGATCACTGTGTCGCCCGCGGCTTCACCCTCATCCAATCGGACACCGGAGAAGTGCCCAAAAACGGCGAGCTTTTTCAGATTCTGATGAATGACCCGGAGTTCATCCTGATTACCGGTGACATTACTGCGTCCGCTCGCGTCAATCAGGAACGCACCCTGGAAAGCATGATTTCCGCCGGTGCTATCCCTGGCGTGAATGACAATGGCGTTGTCATTGCGGGAAAACTTGTTCACCGTCCAACCTTCACGCACCTCGGCTCCGGAACCTCGCGCATGCTGCAACAAAATGTGATCGAATTTCGCGCGCTCAACCTGAAATGCCTCCGGCTCGCGCGTAAACCGGCCTTGGCGAAAGACGAACTTCACTGATTTCGATCCGTTGCCGATGTGGAACTGCGCCCCGAATTTTCGGGGAAAGCCAGCCGCTTCCAGTGCGGGCAACACGCCCATTTCGGCGAACAATCGGCGATTGTACGGCAAAAGCGATTCGCCAATGTGGAAGCGAGGAAAATGCTCCTTCTCGAGCAGCAGCACGCGCTTGCCGGCGCGGGCGAGATAAGCCGCCGTGGCGCTGCCGCCGGGGCCGCCCCCGATAATCAGCGCGTCATAACGATTGCCGTCCATGTTGTGAATTACTGGCCGCGATAGACACAGCGCGCCGTGCACGTCTCCGCAACGACTACCTCCGTCAGCAATGGCAACATCGGTTTCAGCCGTTCCCAAATCCAGACTGCGATATTCTCACTGGTGGGATTTTCGAGGCCGGGAATCTCGTTGAGATAATAATGATCGAGCTGCTCCCAGAGCGGTTTGAAGGCGTCCGAGATGTCAGCATAATCCATCAACCAACCGAGCTTCGAATCGCATTCGCCTGCGATCACGATTTCCGCCTTGAAGCTGTGGCCATGCAATCGGCGGCACTTGTGAGTGGCCGGCAGATGCGGCAGCAGATGGGCGGCTTCGAACTGAAAGGTCTTGCGCAATTCCATTTTCATTGTTCCCAGTCCGTCCAAGTGACCAAATCGCCGAGCGTCGGGCGGCCATCATGCCGCCAAAAAAGCGGCGGGTTTTGCATTTGGCCAAGAGGGCAAATGCGGGTCGCGCCCCAACGCGCAAACTCAAGCGCTAGCTTCCGCGCTCGATCGCCAGCGGCCGCTAAACCTACCGTCGATACCTGGCCGCGCGCTGGTTCGGCCGCATGCAACGCTTCCGTAAGATCGGCTACGCCCTTGACATAAAGAAATCGATGCAGGCATGAAGTTTGAAAGAGCGGATCGGCCTCATAGACAATTGTCCAGGCTGTGGATTGTTTGCTCGACCAGAGGCGGGTCTCATTCGAATGGGCGGCGCGCACTTCGTAAAAGGCGCGGCGCGTCGCAATCAGCGCGCTTACCTCCACGCCAACGGATCCCCGCGGTTCGGTCGCGTCACGCTTTTCCAACTCCAAGGCCAGCATCTCTGCGAATTGCTCGGCCGATACGCGTCCACCATGCTCGACGTACAAAAGATGTGGCGAGAGGCAGCCCAGTTGATTCCACGCAACGATGTCATCAACAGCCTTGGCCAGAAGCTGAGGCACGTTAAGCACGGACAAAGCTTCTTTGGCAACATAACCAAAACTGACCCGATGACCGTAACCAAGAAAACGAACATGCGCTGGCAGCCTCTGGCGGACAGCAGCGAGAGCGTCGTCAGACCCCGTGATCGTGACGCAATCCACTTCCTTGAATAGGGCGTTCTCAAGATCCTGATTGCCGCCGCGCCATTCGGCAATTTCAAGACATGCCCCGAGTTTTGGCTCGATTTCGTAAAGTGAATGAGCGAACAGCCGCGTTAGAAGCGAGGTATCGGTTGTGCATTTGACAATTTGCGCCGAGCGCGCCAGCAGGCCCAAGACGACACTGAAAAGTGCTGGGTTCGGAACATTGCCCGCGGTCACATGCAGGACCAATTCAGGGCCCCTGGCAATAGCCGCACGCTTGGCCATGCGTTCAGCATCCGTAGCCACGAGTTCGTCCAGTCGTTGGTCGTGACCTAACTCCTGTTCGATCAGGCGGCGGAGGTTTTCAATGGTCAATTGCCCGAAGAAACGGTCAAGGCCAATGCTGAGCGTGCTTCGGAAAAATCCGGTCACAGCGGGCGCAAGGTCGAGAGCCATGGCCCGCAAAGGATATTCCGGGTTGAGCCAGCTTTGGCCTAATTCGTGAAGCACGCTAATCAGGCTGTCCGTTGATCGGTTTAGCAAATATTGGTTGCGGTTGCGCCGAAGGGTTTGCGCGGCTTCCACCAAGAGCGTCGGCGTAATTGGCGTCTCCGGCGGGAGGTCCGCGAGGAAATAGTTCGGCAGATTCATTCGACCTTAAGTGGTGGACGAGTCGCGAATAGACATTTACGAACAGTGATTCTCGGTACTCCCGACTATTCTATGGCTTGCCCCCAAGAGCAGTGCTAGCCGAATTTCGTCGTAAACTTTGCCGGCCATCTTTGTCGAAAGAGGTTGGAAACCCTCTGCTTCGACAAAACTTACGACGAAGTGTTCGCCGCGCGACAGCTTTTAGGAGAGGCCTTATTCTGGTGCCGACGGGTGCGTTACACCCGCGCTTCAGGCTTATTCCTGATTCGTGTTCATTAGCGTCCATCAGCGATTTCCAGGTTTAGCAGCGAGCAGCCTTTTGCTTCTGCGTGCGCGGCGCGGCCCACCAGTTCGAGTCGATCTCCACGGCGAATTCCCAAATCTTCCGTTTCCACCGCGAAAACCGAATAGACATTGGCCAGATCGAAGACGCGAATCAAACCGATTTCATTATCATCCACTGCTGCGCCAGTTTCAGGCGAGATAATCTGAACCCGCGCCCAAGGTGGAAATTGGAGGCAGCCACCAATGGCTTTCTCTCCGGCAACTCGATCATAGGCCTGCGAGCTGAGTTCGCTCATCCCATACTCGCTAACGATGCAGGTGGGTGGAATGCCGAGATATTCGGTGATCATCGCATGGAATTCCGATTTCGATAATGCGCGGGACCGGCCCTTATAGCCGCCAGTTTCAACGAGACGTGAACCGGCAGGCAATTGAAGAAAAATCCGTTCTTCACCGAGAACGTCGAGCAGATGGACGAACGAGAACGCCGTTCCCAGGAGCACTCTTGGACGCGATTGATCAATCGATTGCCGCAGCGCGGATAAGGCCGCATCGTTATTCAGCAGCCATGATCCTGTTGAGTCGGTGGTTCCCACAAAAAGCGAATCGGGCGCGCCGAAGACGCGCCGAACCGATTCGAACATATGCACGAGCGACGAGTGCGGCGCCTCGGGTGGAGGCGGTGTTAGAATAAGGAACGATGACCGTTCAGTTGCCGGGGTGCTTGAGCCGGGCGTTACAGCCGTTCGCGCAGACAATTCCGGCACGACATGCGTTTTAAACCAGGGCAACAAAGAAGCCTCATACAGTTGCAAAGATTCCGCGCTGTGATAGTGCCGGCTTGGCCGTTGTTGAGTCGTCCCGCTCGAATGAAACGCAGTCGTGCGTTGAGCGGCGGACAAACTGGTGAGATCGAACTCTTTGAATGCCGCAGCAGGCATGGCCGGAATCTCCCGCCAGCCCGCGACCTCATCGGGTGTCTTGCCTCGCGCTTTACAGAACTGCCGGAAAGGAAGCACATGGTGAAATTGAAGGGCAAACAGTGTGCGAGCTAAGGCGTCAAACTGCGCGGAAACTTCGGCCGAAGCGTCATGAGCATTTGCTCTTAACGCATTCGCATGCCTGGCGATGAATGCGAACAAACGCTCCCGATATGCTCTGAATGATAAGTGGTCAGTCATGCGGTTTTTTGAGTGCGCCTCTCGGACGCCGGCTGGTTTTCCGCGACAGCCGATGAATATTTAAGCCGGACTGCTCATTTCCGCAAGGGCGGCCATGCGTCGATGCGTCGACCAGCAATTCTCATCTTACCAGGATAGGGACGGCGCGCTGCGCGCTGTCCCTGCCATTGGGGCAGTGCCAGGATGCGCCCGTTGCAGAGACAAACGGGAATACGCTATGAGACCGCGATCACCCGGTAATTGGTTCGGGAACCAGCCGTCGCGGCGAAGTTGCGGACCGTCAGCGATTCGAATTGCTTCATGGCCTGCCCGATTTCAGCGGCTTGACGGGATTCCCCCCGCGCCAGGTAGGAGGCCTCCAGACCGCGTGTATCGTATTTCTTTTCGAGTTTGCTCTGCTCGTGCGTTGCTTCGGCATGGGCCGCGCGCGCCGCCCTGCTATGAGAAGTGTCAAGCGCTCTGTTTCTTTTCTTTCCTCATTTTTCTCTGTGCGTTGAGCGAGGCCTTGGGAATATCGCAACTAAACTCCAGGCCAGATCGCAGATAGATCGGGCCAGAGTTCCAGGGGTGTAGTTGCCGATGCTCT
>VHDE01000110.1 GCA_016871515.1 Verrucomicrobiota bacterium | reverse complement strand
CGTCACTCCGTGCGCCGTACGAGCAGCAAGTTACCGGGCGTTTTCACAGATCTTGCGGCGCGCATGGTCTGGGAAGCACCTTGCCCGATCTCGATAAACTGGTGGTCGGAAACGAATTCCGCTCCGATTTGCATCAACCAGCTTGCTCAAACCGCGACGGCGGCCCTACAGTGTTGACGCATTTGAGAATTCTTGTGGCCATGACCGGAGCGAGCGGCGCTGTTTACGCGCAGCGTTTGTTTGATAACCTTGATTCACGACAGCACCAAGTTCATTTGGTTTTGAGCAGCTATGCCCGAGTGGTCATTGAAGAGGAATTGCCGGGAGGCCTTCGTTTGCCAGAAGGCGTGGTGACACATGGGCTCAAGAGCATGAACGTTCCATTTGCCAGCGGCTCAAACCCATTCGATGCGATGGTGGTGATGCCTTGCACGATGGGGACATTGGGGCGGATCGCTCATGGTCTCAGCGACGATGTTTTGCTTCGCGCGGCTGATGTGATGTTGAAGGAGCGTCGGAAACTTATTCTGGTGCCGAGGGAAACACCTTTGAACCTAGTTCACTTGAAGAATATGGAGCTCCTGTTGCTGGCGGGCGCGACAATTCTTCCGGCCAATCCGTCCTTTTACACACAACCTAAGACTATCCAGGAAGTGATCGATACCGTTGTCGCACGCGTGCTCGATCATTTGGGAGTGCCGCAGCGGTTGGCGCCGCGCTGGAAAGAGGAAAGGGAGTAGGGCGAGGATGGAGGACAGAAGATGGAAGATGGAGGATGGAGAAGTAAAAAGAGATCGATGGAAGGGACTTATGATAATTCGCAGTTTTCGCGACTTAAACGTGTATAAGCTAGCGCGGGTGCAGGCCCGAGAGATCTTCGTGATTAGCAAATTATTTCCGCGCGAAGAGAAGTATTCTCTCACGGATCAAATGCGGCGATCTTCCAGGGCAGTTAATGCAATTATTGCCGAGGCGTGGGCATGATTTTTGCAAATCGGACAAGCGGTAGACTTATGCTCGCCTGGCCATCTTCCATCCTCGATCCTCCATCCTCGGCCCATTTGGCGGCCCGCTAACCTCCGCATGCCCGCCCCTCCATCCTCTATCCCCCATCTTCTATCTTCGCCTTTCCGTTCCCTCGCAACATGGGCTGAATTCGTTAAGCTCTCTCACACCGTCTTCGCGTTGCCGTTCGCGCTGGCATCGATGGCTGTAGCGGCGCGCGAGCAGCGTGGCTGGCCTGGCTGGCGAGTTTTCGTTTTGATTCTGGCGGCGATGGTTTGCGCGCGGACCTGCGCAATGGCTTTTAACCGGATTGTCGACCGCAAATTTGACGCGGCGAATCCGCGCACGGCCACGCGGCATTTGCCAACCGGAAGAATCTCACTCGCGAGCGCATGGACTTTGTGCGTTGCGAGCGGGGCGGGACTGCTGCTCACAAGCTACTTTATCAATCCGCTCTGCTTTTATCTTTCGCCGCTCGCACTGGTGATCATTTGCTTCTATTCCCTGACGAAACGATTCACGGACTTCACACATATTTATTTAGGCATGGCGCTGGCGTTGGCGCCCTTGGGGGCGTGGCTGGCCGTCAAGGGTTCCTTCGCAGTCTCGCCATTCGTTCTAGCGCTGGCGGTGGTCGCGTGGTTGATCGGGTTCGATATTATTTACGCGATCCAGGATTATGAATTCGATCGCGAGAATGGATTGCATTCGTTAGTGGTTCGCTGGGGCGTGGATAATGCCTTGAAGTTTGCCTTCCTTGTTCACATCGCCATGTGGGCGTTGCTGGCGCTGTTCGGATTGATTTCGGGTTTTCGAGTGGCATACTTGATCGGGCTCCTGATCATCTTGCCGAGTTTGATTTTGGAGCATTGGCTGGCCCGCAAGCGGAACTTGAAGTGGATTAACACCGCCTTTTTTCGGTTGAACGCGTTGATCAGTGTTGTGTTTTTAGTCGTAACGGTCGCTGAAGTGGCCTTTCCGGCCTTTCGATTTCGACAATGAATTTTTTTCTCGAACGGAGTGAGTTGCGGGACCTTTACGAAAAGGTCGTCGCGAACCAGCGGATTTCTGAGGCCGACGCAGTTCGGCTTTTTCAAACGAAGGACCTGAATGCGTTCGGAGCAATCGCCGATTTCGTCTGTCGTCGAAAGAACAGAGATCGGGCTAGCTACATTATCAATCGTTACATCAACTATTCCAATTACTGCATCCTCAGTTGCCAATTCTGCGCCTTCGCCCGTAAGAAGCGCGACGCGGATGGATTTCAATACACCGTCGAGGAAATCGTTCAGAAAGCGCGCGAGGCCTTGGCGCTTGGCATCACGGAACTCCATATCGTGGGCGGACTCCATCCGAGTCTTCCCTTCAATTATTATCTGGAGATGTTGCGGGCGCTGAAAGCCCTCGATCCGCGGCTGCAACTGAAATGCTTCACTGCCATCGAGGTCCTGCATTTGGCATGGCTCGCCCGCAAGCCCGTGCCAGAGACACTTCAAGAATTGCGCGACGCCGGCCTCAATTCGCTGACTGGCGGTGGCGCCGAAATATTTCGCAAATCCATCCGTTCGGCGATTGCGAAGGGCAAAGAATCGGCCGAGGAATACTTGGACGTGCACCGGACGTGGCATCGGTTGGGCGGCCGGAGCACTTGCACGATGCTTTATGGCCACATCGAATCGATCGAAGATCGCGTGGATCACTTGCGCCAGCTTCGCGATCTTCAGGACGAAACCCGCGGGTTCACAGGCTTTGTCCCGCTTCCATACCAACCGGAAAACAATGCCATACCAGTCAAGAAACCTCCCACAGGATTTGATTCGCTCCGGACGATTGCGGTCAGCCGAATTTTCTTGGACAACTTCGATCACATCACCGCGTATTGGGTCGGCATGGGACTGAAACTCGCGCAAGTCGCCCTGAGTTATGGAGCCGATGATCTTCATGGCACCATCGTCCAAGAAAAGATCTTCCACATGGCCGGCGCTACGTCTCCGCAACTGCAAACCGAGAACGAAATGGTTAAGGCGATCCGCGAGGCTGGCCGCGTGCCCGTTCAGCGCAACACCTTTTATGAGCCAATCAAGGAATGGCCAGCCAATGGCGCCGTCTCGCCGGAAGCGCCGCCCGGAAGAACGGCGGTTCTCGAAGGAAATCTGGCGACGGCCTGATGCCTTCGTTTGACGGGCTTTCACAGTTGATGCCTACAAATGACTAATGAAGAATCTCGAATGCCCAAAGAAGCCCGAATGACTAATGACGAAGGTCTCCGGCTGATCGCGTGCCGGCGGAATACGGGCGTCATTCGGTCATTCGGAATTTCGTCATTCTTTCGTCATTGGCCATTAGACATTCCTCATTGTCCCGCGCCCGGGGTCAATCCGCCGTAAAATCGCGCTTTGTGTCCGTGTCTGACGAAATTCCCAAGTTGCGCATGGTTTCCGCTGAAACGGCGGAGGAACTGACGCACCGGCGCGAGCGCGAACAGCGCGCTGTCTCGCTGCAGCGCGAAGACGAATTGAGCAATTCGCTGGCGCCGTTCCGTGTGGGCTCAGTGCCTTACCTAAACGCCGTGCCGCTCACCCGCGGTATCGAGGAACAGATTGTCTTCCTTCCGCCATCTGAATTGGCCAAGAAACTTCGCGCGGGCGAGTTGGACGCCGGTTTAGTGAGCGTCACAGAGGTGCTATTCAATGATTGCTACGACATTTTGGATGGGATTGCCGTGGCGTCGCTAGGCGAGGTGCAAAGCGTGTTTGTGGCCCATCGTTTGCCTCTAGCTGAGATGCGTGAAGTGTATTGCGATACCGCATCGCTAACTAGTGTCGTTCTTTTGCGAGTTCTGCTGGCCGAGCGCGGCTGGCAAGCAGAGTTCAAACCGCTGGCCAGTTACGCGGCGAGTTCGATGCCGGACTGCGCCTTGCTGATCGGCGATCCCGCGATTAATTTTCTTCGAGGAGAACATGACCACGCTATCTGGGATTTGGGCGCGGCATGGTTTGAATTGACGCGCTTGCCGTTTGTATATGCGGTTTGGGCACTGCGGCGCGGTATCGAGAACGGCCGTCTGCGGCGTCAACTCCGCGAAGCAAAAGATTTCGGCATGGAAACGCTCGATTACATCATCGGCAGCCGGCCAGAATACGATTATTCCTTCCGCAAAGATTACTTGGGCTGGCACATTCATTATCACTTGGGCGCCGACGAGAAACGCGGTCTGGCGAAGTTCATTGAACTGCTGCGCAAACATGGGCTCGGCCCAGTTTATGAACCGAAGTTTGTGGTTTGAATTCGAGCGGGAACCGCAGCGAAGGCATGATATTGAACAGATACGACCGCCTCCACGACACCAGAAAAAGGGGACGCGCGTCGGTCAACTGGCCTTGAGAATCTCTTCAAGTGTCTTGGTCTTCCACACGATCCCAACCTCTGTTCCTCTTCGCAGCCTACCGGAGTAAACCCCAACGAATTTGGCTCTGTCATCAAAAGACGCATCAGATTGCCCTTTCTCGAACTCCGCATAAACAGGAGCCCCAGACATTCCTCCCCTCGTCGTTGAATCAATCAAGAACGCCCTTTCGTGTTCGTATCCGACGGCTTGATCCGATGCGACATGAGCGGTCTTCCATATTGGCCAGCCGCCCATGATGGTTAGTCCAAATGGAAACCCAATTACAAACAACTTTTTCGTTGGATGAAGCTCGTTTGCATTAGTCACGGAAGTCAAATCCATGAAAAGCTACCCTTAGCTGGTCAGGCAAAGCAAGATTCCTGGTGATCGTTAGGCCCGTTTGCGGATGAAGGCCAGATACAACGTGCCATGCGGTGATTAGAAAACAATGGCCATCCCAATTCACGCAAAAACCCGTGGCGTGACTCAGCGAATGACCTTTTGACGCAACGTTGAGAAGTAAGCTCTCGCAGGTATGGAGGTTGATTCGGGTCAGAGTCGCGGTTCAGAAAGAAAGAAACCTTGACCCTGCCAAAAATCCAGTTAAATGAATGCCATCCCGTTTGGAATCGTTCCAGGGTTCTAATCAACTATTACATTTATGAAGCAGCACATCTCTCGAACATTAAAACAACTTGTTTTTGGCTTGGTTTTGTTTGCCTTTGCATCGACGCCCCAGGCGGCGGACGCTCCCAAGAAGGTGCTCGTCGTGACCGTCACCAAAGGTTTCCGGCACAGTTCCATTCCAACCGCCGAAAAGGTGCTGGCGAAGCTGGCCGAGAAAAGTGGCGCGTTTACCGTCGATTACGTCCGCAATGATCAAGACATGGCCGCCAAAATGACTCCCGAAGCTCTCAAGGGGTACGACGCATTTGTCTTCGCCAATACGACCGGTGTTCTTCCCCTTCCGGATAAGGACGCGTTCTTGAAGGAGATTAAGAGCGGCAAGGGCTTCATTGGCATGCACTCCGCCAGTGACACGTTTCATGGCAAAGACCAGGTCGATCCGTACATCGACATGCTGGGAGGCGAGTTCCGGACACACCATGCGCAGGCTGCTGTCGAATGTCTGGTGCAAGACACCAAGCATCCCGCGACGCGGCACTTCGGAGAAGCTTATAGCGTCCCGAAGGAAGAGATTTACCTCTTGATCAATTACGAGCCGAGCAAAGTTCGCGAGTTGCTCGTCCTGGACAAGCATCCGAACCAGAAAAGTTACTTTGGCCGTTTCCCGATTGCCTGGTGCAAAAAGTACGGCGAAGGCAAGGTTTTCTATACTTCGCTAGGCCACCGCGAAGATGTTTGGGAAAATGATGGCTATCAGGCGCACATTCTTGGTGGCATCAAATGGGCGCTCGGTTTGGAGCCCGGCGAGACGACACCCCAGATCACACAGATTAAGTGATTGAGTGACCGTCGATACGGCGCTTGTAGGCAGGCGTCCCGCCTGTCTAAGCGTTTGGACGCACCCAGGAGAGGCGGGACGCCTGTCCTACTAGCCAACATTGCGGTTGAAAATCAGGCGGCACCGAATACCGTAAGCCGAAGATTCGTTCCCTATTAACACAAACATGAAAAAGAACGACGGACACCAGGACCTCAACCGCCGCGAATTCCTTAGCGGCAGCTCGTTGAGCACACTCATGATGTTAATGGGCGGCGTCGCGATTCAGGCGCAAGACAAGCCAAAGGAAGAGGAAACTGGCGCGACCAATTACCAAACCACTGGAGCGCCGGTCAAATGCGGTCTAATCGGTTGTGGCGCTTGGGGAAGAGAGATCATTAAGACTTTGGCGGTCCTGCCCAACGCACCGGTTGTCGCCGTCTGCGACACTTTTGCGATTGGCCGGGACCGTGCACAAAAATCGGCGCCGAACGCAGCCGCGCACGAAGATTACCGAAAGGTCCTGGATGATAAAGAGGTCCAGGCAGTCATCGTCGCGACGCCTTCTCATTTGCATCGCGAAATGGTCGTGGCTGCGCTGCAAGCCGGCAAACACGTTTATTGCGAGGCGCCGCTCGCCGCGAACCATGAAGATGCGCGAGCCATCGCCCAAGCCGTTCAATCCGCCATCAAAGTCCATTTCCAAGCCGGATTGCAAATGCGGTCCGATCCTCAGTACTTGTTTCGCCTTCAATTCATCCGGTCGGGTGCATTGGGCAAAACAGTAAAGGCGCGCGCCCAGTGGCAAAAGAAACAGAGCTGGCGCACGTACAGTGCGAAGGAAATGAACTGGCGTCTCCAGCGCGCCACTTCGCCCGGGTTAATCGGCGAGATCGGCGTGCACCAAGTCGACGCAGCCATTGCTTACATCAACGCATTGCCAGTTGCCGTTACTGGCTTTGGCGGCATTCTGCGTTGGACGGACGACGGGCGCGATGTGCCGGACACAGTGCAATCGGTTTTGGAATTCCCCGGCGGCGTCCGATTATCTTACGAGGCCACCTTGGCGAGCTCTTTCGATGCCGATTACGAAATCTATTACGGGACCGACAGCACCATCATGATCCGGGATAATAAGGCTTGGATGTTCAAAGAGGTCGATGCTCCGCTGCTCGGGTGGGAAGTTTACGCACAAAAGGATTCGTTCTACAAAGAAACTGGGATCGCGCTGATCCTTGATGCTACCAAATCCACTAAGGCGGCCGCGGCAACTGGACCGGACGCCGCTTATATGGAATCACCGCTTCGCCATGCCCTGGCCGCCTTTGTCGCGAATTGCAATTCACACGCTGCCGCCGTGAAAGATTTCAGCGACAACTTCGATATCAGCGACACGGCCGCACTCAAAGAGTATCTAGACACCAGTATTAATAAGGTCAAAACACCTCACGCTGGCCTCAGGGAAGGATATCAGGCGACGGTCGCCGCGCTGAAAGCAAACGAGGCAATTCTCAAAGGGCAAAAGATCGTCCTGCAGAAGGAGTGGTTCGATCTGGCCTGAGTAAATAACTAAACATCTAAGATTCTCAATTCATGAAAACAACAAAAGCCTGTGGCTCGCTTCTTGCCGGATGCCTGCTCGTCCTAGCGTTGGCGCGCGTTAATGCAGCGGAGAATTGGGTTGCCTACTCGGCCTCGCCCACGGGCAGCAAGGTTAAGATCGATGGCACATCGACCCTTCATGCCTGGACTATGGAAAGCCAGCTCGTTTCGGGAAAGATGGAGTTTGAACCCGGGTTCAAGCTCGATCCTTCTTTGAAACCGGGCAAAGTCAATGCCCGCGCTCAGATCAGCATGCCTGTGCGCCAATTCAAAAGCACGAAAGACGCGATGGACCAAGTCATGCAACAGGCCATGAAGGAGCCGCAATTTCCGAAGATCGAATATCGCCTGACGGAACTTGTGCTCAAAGAAGCGCCGAAAATGCCCGAAGGCCCCTATCCGTTCGATTCGAAAGGTGAACTGGTCATTGCCGGAGTCACGAACAAGATCGCCATGCCAATCACTTTGCTGCGCGTCTCGCCGACGCGTGTGAAGGTCTCGGGTTCGACCGACCTTAAGATGACTGACTATGGTGTGACTCCACCTGCGCCGAAGCTGGCTTTGGGTGCATTGAAAACAGGTGACGACATCAAGATCACCTTCGACTGGGTAGCCAACCAGCGCGCCGATGCGGCAAAGGCGCCGTAATTAGCGGCCCGCCAGCATTCTCAACGTCCGGAGCGCGGACCGCCGAGTCCGGGTTTTGGCTTTCGTTAAATTAAATCATCCACACGCGGACTCAGCGGTCCGCGCTCCTGCAACGCTGTCCACGCTATACAGAGCGTGCTTCGAGAAAGGCTTTCAATTCTCCCGCTGCCTTTCCGCCGAAGCCCGGGACCTTGGCGATTTCTTCGAGCGTTGCCATCTTCAGGCGGTGAACCGAACCGAAACGTTTTAGCAACGCGGCCTTTCGCTGCTCGCCGATGCCGGGAAACTCATCGAGCAGACTTTCCGAAATTCTCTTCAACCGTAATTTCGCGTTGTAGGTGTTGGCAAAACGATGAGATTCGTCGCGCACTCGCTGAAGCAATTTCAGAGCGCCCGAATCATGGCTGAGGCGCAGCGGTTCAGATTCGCCTGGCCGGTAAATTTCCTCGAATTCCTTAGCCAAACCAATAATCCGAATCTGGCTCAAACCAAGTTTTAGCAATTCTGCGCAGGCCGCGTTCAGTTGCCCTTTACCGCCGTCGATGAGGATTAGATCAGGAAGGAGCGGCGAGGATGGAGGATAGAGAATGGAGGATGGGACTGAATTCACTGAATTCTCAGTCCCATCCTCCATCTTCGATCCGCTATCCTCGGTTTTCGAATTCCGGGGATCCGCTTCTCTCAATACCCTCGAATAGCGTCGGCGCACCGTCTCGGCAATGCAGGCAAAATCATCCTGTCCAACGACGGTTTTCATTTTGAACCGGCGATAATTGGCGCGATCCGGACGGCCGTTGCGAAAGCTCACCATGGACGCCACCGCAAACGTGCCGCTGATATTTGAAATATCGAAACCTTCAATCCGTTGCGGAGGCGAAGCCAACCCCAACGCTTGGCCCAATTCAGCCAAATCGCGGTCTGGATCGATGGCCACGGGCAATGTGTAAGGGATGCGCTCGAACTTCTGCGTTTTCTGAGTTGTTCGACGCAGATCGGCCAGCATGTCACGCAGTTCCGCCGCTCGCTCAAATTCGAGCGCCGCCGACGCTTTCTTCATTTCAGTTTCGAGATCCGCTTCCATTTCGTCGGATTGGCCGGCGAGGAATTCCGCGGCTGCCTGAATTTGCAGCAGATACTGTTCGCGTGTGACGTTGCCGATGCAGGGAGCCGTGCAGTGCTTCAAGTTCGCGTACAGACAATGCCTGTAATCGCGTTCCGTCGGCGTGAGCGGCCGGCAACCGCGCAGACTGAACTTGTGCCGGATCAACGTCAACGTTCGCCGCAAAGCGCCCGAACTGGCGAAGGGGCCGAAGTAACGCGCTCCGTCATCCTGTTTGATTCGCGTCAGGGTAAAGCGGGGGATGGGATCGTTCAGATTAACTTTGAGCAGGAGAAAACGTTTGTCGTCTCGGAAACTGACGTTGTACCGCGGCTTAAATTCCTTGATCAGCTTGCCTTCGAGCAAGACAGCTTCGGGATCGCTCCGAACCACATGCCAATCGAAGTCCTGAATCGCCTCGACGAGCGCATTGAATTTCAAGTCCCACCCCATCCGGCGCGACGGATGAAAATATTGGCTGACTCGCTTGCGCAAATCACGCGCCTTGCCGACATAGATCACGGCGCCGAAACGATCCTTCATCAGATAGACGCCCGGCTTGTGCGGCAGTTGGCTTAGTTTGTTTCGAATGTGCTCGGTCACCGGCATATGGCAGTATGCCAGAGTTCAATCGATTTTCAAAGGCAGAGGCCGGCCGCAAATGCCATTAGGACCGCAGCCTTTAGGCTGCAGAATCTCTCGCGTTTCCTGTCTCGGATTGGCGTTCGAAAGGTAGAAGCGTTTCTGCGGTTCCGGCAAACCCCAAGCGCGGATTGATTGCATGATTTACAAAGCGTTTACGCTCCTTCAGCTCTTTCTTGCTACGGTGTGTGCAATGAAAAGGCCTCATTGGCATCATTCGCGGGAACGGGACGCTGGCAATTATGCGAACATCTCGCCGTTAATGGACATCCTTTTCCGAACGTATCGGTGTCCGCCCTTGGAACCCGCGGTGCTCGGCGTCAATGACTCACTCCCGCAAAGCTACCTTGGCCAAATGGTTCACCCGTTTCGTCGCAGGAGCGTAGCGCAGACTGCCGAGTCTAGTCTGCTGGTTCGCAGAATGCCGATCCTGCAATGTGAAAGGTAATCGACGTGCGCAACTCTGCCGATTGGCAATCGGCGCTACAGCAGACTGGGCAGTCTGCGCTACGCTAACCACCGCAACTTGTGAAAGTGCGGGCTGCAACGTGTCGACTGAACCCAATAAACATGGACAGCACATGTTGGGCGCGCCGTAACGCGAACCTTCAGTCTGCCCCACGGAAACACTGCAACATTACAACACGGCTCTTCTCAAGTCGTCGGACGGCAAGCTCCCCAGCGCTTCGAGCAAATCGTCGAGGACCCAGTTGGGTTGCCTTGAGGAAAGCAAGTCCGCGGCTGCGCCGTGCTGCCAGACACTGTAACGAAGTGCCTTTAATGGGTCCGCTTGCAACTGCGGTTGCGCCAGCAAGCCGGCCAAATAACCCGCCAGGACATCGCCGCTTCCGCCCTGAGCCAAATAAGGGTTGCCTGACGAATTGACGAAGACTTCCTGAATGCCCCCGCCACCAATCAGCGATTGGTGCCCCTTTAGCGCCACCCAACAATTTCCAAAAAGGCGGGATAGCTGATCAAGCGTCTCGGGTCTCGATTCCTGGACCGCCGCGGTCGTCGTTTTTAACAGACGCGCCGCTTCTCCGGGATGGGGCGTGATCACGCGCAACGCTTTGGCTTGGATCGGTCCGGACGCCAACCAATCTAGTCCGCTTGCATCAGCGACGACTGGTATCGGCAGTTCCTTCCAAAGGTAAGCCATCTCGCTTTTCAAGTCGGAAGGGAGGTTTTGGGACGCGAATCCGGGGCCGATCAGCACCGCAGTGAAGGAATCGGCAAAGCGCTTGCCCAATTGCCAAGGTTGCACCATCGCGGATTGCAATTGGCTTGCCACGGGGACATAGACCTCTTCCGTCGTAAATGCAGTGACCAGTCCCGGTCTCGCACGGAGCGCGCCGCGAGCCGCTAGAACGGCGGCACCGTGATAGCCGAGGCTCCCGCCGAAAATCGCCAAATGCCCAAACGTCCCTTTATGACCAGCGACAGGCCGAGTCGGCGGGTAGTTAGCGAAATCTTCGCGCGTCGTCCATTGCGTTCGGCTCTGCAAGGGAAATGAGACTAATCCAATGTCCGGCGCCACTTCCAAGCGACCGACAAAAGGCCATGCGCTCGCCGCAAGAAGACCGCGTTTCGGCGCCGCGAGTGTTAAGGTCACCGAAGCATGAATCGCCGTTCCGTGAGGTTGCCCCGTATCCGCATTTAGCCCAGATGGGACATCGATCGAAAGAATGGGAATTCCCGAGTGATTGATTTGTTCGATGAGCGTTACCCAATGATTGTCCAGCGCGCGGTTCAGCCCAATGCCAAAAAGACCATCAACGATCAGAGCCGGTTGCAAGCTAAGCTGGGAAAGAAACTCTGAAAGACTGGCTTCAGGCTCGGCAACATTTATCAGATAAACTTCGCGGTCCGCGAGATTCTGGCTGGTCTGACGCGCGTCATCTCCGTTGTGGCCTTTGCCGGCCAAAACCAAAATCAAATCGCCCGGCCGCGTCATCTGTTCCGCGCGGGCTGCAATAATGTGTCCGACGCGGCGGATGACATCCGCTTCCGATCGTCCGGCCGCCCACGTGGCCTTCTCCCACTCGCGCATCTGAGCCATGCTGATGACTGGAATTGGCATAAATGATCGGTGAAGTAGTAATCGACCTTTAACAAAACTCGGCAGGCGCGGCAAAAGGTTTCGAGAAACATGCGACAGTTCGCTTGCTGCAATTCTCCCCGACGGGCGAGACGCCTGTCCTGCGAATCGCGAGATTGCGGGCTGGCGTCTTCACCATTAGTCTCCGGCCTATGAGTTTGCGTCCGACGGCAGTATTTCCGAGTTCCCGCTTGCGGAGATTACGACAATCCCCGGCCCTCCGGCGGCTGGTGAGCGAAAGCCATTTGGCTGCCCACCAGCTCGTCCTTCCGTTGTTCGTCCGAAATGGTCGAAGGATGCGCCGGCCCATTTCGGCTATGCCTGATGTGTTCCAGCTTTCGCCCGACGAGGCATTGAAGGAGGCTGCGGGGGCTTATCAACTCGGGGTGCCGGCTGTTCTATTGTTTGGCATACCGGAGACGAAAGACGCTAAAGCGTCCGGGGCATACGCAAGCAATGGAATTGTCCAAAAGGCCGTGCGTCTTTTAAAGCGAGAACTGCCCGGCCTGATCGTGATTACGGATGTTTGTCTTTGCGAGTACATGAGTCACGGGCATTGCGGCATTGTCTCTCAGACAAAAAAGGGCGCGCGGATTTTGAATGATCCTACCCTGAAGTTACTGGCGCGCGCGGCGAGCAGTCACGCGGAAGCCGGCGCCGACATCGTTGCTCCGAGCGACATGATGGATGGGCGAGTCCGAGCGATTCGGCAGCATCTCGATGCGTTGGGATTTCAGGAAACTCCGATCATGTCCTACGCCGCGAAATATGCCTCTTCATTTTATGGCCCGTTCCGTGAGGCGGCGGAATCAGCGCCGCAATTTGGCGATCGGCGCAGTTATCAAATGGACCCTGCAAACGCTCGCGAAGCCCTGCGCGAAGTCGCTTTGGACATCCAGGAAGGCGCCGACATTATTATGGTAAAGCCCGCGCTGGCTTACTTGGACATTCTCCATCGTGTTAAAGCGGAATTTGGATATCCGACGGCTGCGTACGCCGTCAGCGGAGAATATTCGATGATCAAGGCCGCCGCTCAAAACGGTTGGATTGACGAACGCGCCGTCACGCTGGAAAGCCACTTAGCAATGCGACGGGCTGGCGCTGACTTGATTATTACTTACGCAGCGAAGAATATCGCGACTTGGCTCAGGCCAGACCCATAAGGCTCACAGACTAGCTCAGGCTTGTCCCAGAAGCAGTGCGTGCCGAAACTTCGTCGTCGGTCTTTGTCGAAGAGGCTGGGAAACCTCCGAAGTTCTCGATAACGTTTACGACAAGGTTTTTTTCGCGCGACAATTCTAAGAGAGGCCCTGCAGGTTGGACGTTAACTCCGCCCAGTCCGGCCACGACTTACTGCATATTGCGAATGGCGAGGAAGAGAGAGACGAGAATGACTACGAAAAGGATGCTTCCAATGGCGATGAAGATAACGGCGGTCTTGTTGCTCTTCTTAACGAAGGGCGAGTTCTTCTCGAAAACTGATCGCGCACCCTGTTGCTCCAACTCATTTAGTTTGACCCCTTGTGGAATGACTCGCGTCTGTTCGAGCTTTTTCTTCCCAGTGGTGGCCGCCGCCGTCCCATCGCCCGTTTCCAGGCGCATCTCTACTTGTCCCAGCCGAAGAACTTGACCGGGCTTGATCACCGCCTCGGCGGTAACGGCCTCATTGTTGACGAAAGTGCCGTTGGTCGAATTTAAGTCCTTAACAACAACGTCGTTACCTCTGAGAAAGACCTCGCAATGATGGCTCGAGACCGATGGCTCAGCAATCTGGAAGGCATTGTCATCGAGCCGCCCAATCGTGGTTTTGTCCACCTTCAATTCACAGGCCCGTCCAGTCAATCCTTCGCTCAGTACGACAAGTTTGGCCATAGGTAGGTCAAGGTGCGATGCATTATCTTCAGGGCTCATGTTCAAGTCAAACGGTTTTATCGTTCAAGCTCATCGCGAGGCGGCAATTACGCGCGTTTTTCAATCATCTCGCGGAATTCTTTGAACAATGGCGTCGAGTCGTGCGGCCCCGGAGACGCCTCGGGATGGTACTGCACGCAATAGATTGGTTTAGTTTTGTGACGCAACCCTTCGACGGTCCGGTCATTGAGATTAATGCGATTGACGCTAACGGAGCTCGGTAAGGACTCCGCATCGACCGCAAATCCGTGATTCTGCGAGGTGATTTCAACTTTTCCTGTTTCTAGATCCTTAACCGGTTGATTGGCGCCACGATGCCCGAATTTTAGTTTGAATGTCTTGCCACCCAGGGCCAGGCCGAGAATCTGGTGGCCCAAACAAATGCCAAAAATCGGAATGTCGGTCGCAGCTAATTCGCTAACTGCTCGGGCCGCGTAACCGAGGGCAGACGGATCCCCCGGACCGTTCGAGAGAAAAATGCCCGCAGGCTTGTACTGCAAGGCCTCGCTCGCCGGGGTGGTCGCCGGAACAACCTGGACCTTGAAACCTTGCTGCCTGAGTCGGCGCAGGATGTTGTATTTCATCCCGAAATCGTAAGCCACGATCGGAATGTCCGCCGCAGGCAACGGGTCTCGCACCTGCCGGCTATCCGCGGCCGCGGTTCCGCGGATCAGGTTAAAATTGGCGCTTTGTTGGTCGTCCTCATCCCAGAGAAAAGGCTTTGGATGGGTGACTTCACAAACGTAGTCTTTGCCGGCCAATCCGGGCCAGTTTTTAGCGCGTTCCACCGCCTCCGCTTCGGAAACGTCCGCCGTCGAAATGAATCCATTCATCGCGCCGCGCAATCGCAGCTTCTTTGTCAGCGCCCGAGTATCGATTCCTTCCAAGCCAGGAATGCCATGTTTCTCAAGATAATTCGCCAGCGAAAAATCAGCTCGCCAGTTGCTGACGACCGGGGAGAGTTCGCGTATGACGAATCCCGCCACATGCGGTCGCCACGACTCAACATCTTGCGCATTGACGCCATAATTGCCAATAAGCGGATAAGTCATCGTCACGATTTGCCCCTTGTAGGATGGATCAGTCAGGATTTCCTGATAACCCGTCATCGATGTATTGAAGCAAACCTCGCCGCACGCCGAGTCGCGTGCGCCAAAGCCGCGGCCGTGGAACACAGTCCCATCTTCTAACGCTAAAATTGCTTTCATCTTGTGCACTCAGTCGGGTTGTCGCAGCGCTACGACACATTTGATCGCTCACAAAGGATTGGATCACGCACGGTCGCCTTTCGTTCATGCCAAATGATTCGTCCGCCCACGATCGTTGCGACCGCCTTGCCTTTCAGCGGCCAGCCATAGAATGGACTGTTCTGGGATTTGCTGGCGGATTCCTCGCGTCGAAATACCCACTGGCTTTCGGGATCAAAGACCGTAACGTCGGCATCTGCTCCAACAGCCAAGGTTCCCTTCGACAATCCCAACAAACGCGCCGGAGCGACCGTGAATCTCCGAATTAACTCCATCAGGCTCAGCCGTTTGGTGTGGTAGAATTGCATCAGCGAAAGCGCCAATTCCGTTTCCAGCCCCGTAATCCCGAATGGCGCGTAATCGAACTCAACCTCCTTCTCGTAATTGCAGTGCGGCGCGTGATCGCTTCCAATAATTTCCAATGTCCCATCCACCACGCCGTCCAAAATTGCCGCGCGGTCCTGTGCGGAGCGGAGCGGCGGATTCATTTTGAAATTGGTGTCGTAGGGCGGCCAAGATGGCAGAGCCTGATCGTCGCTGAATTGCATGGCCAGCTCCTTGCCATCGGTTGACCAAAAGAATTCGCTTCCCGCAACCGCCGCATCCGTCAGAGTAAAGTGATGCGGACAGGCCTCCCCGGAAATTGGGACCGACCTCCGCTTCGCCTCGCGCAGCAAGCGGACACTTCCGGCCGAACTCAAGTGCTGGCAATGGACATGCGCGCCCGTTAATTCGGCTAGCAAAATATTTCGGGCGACAATGACCTCTTCACCAGCAGCCGGCCATCCGCGCAATCCCAAGAGGCAACTCCAATACCCTTCATGCATGACACCGTCGGTCACAAGGGTGTAATCCTGGCAATGGTCTAAAACCGGCAGGCCGAACATCCGCACATACTCGAGGGCGCGGCGCATGAGCTCATGGTTCTGCACGCAATGGCCATCATCGGTGATCGCCACAACGCCCGCTCGCTTGAGTGACCCAATGGGAGCTAACTCCTCGCCGGCGATGTTGCGGGTAATGGTGCCGCTGATAAAGACATTGACCACGCCTTCGCGTGCGGCCCGCTCGTGAATCAACGCCACCGTGCCCGCGTTTTCGATGGGCGGCGACGTGTTTGGCATGCAAAGGACCGATGTAAATCCGCCCCGTGCGGCCGCCATTGTGCCGGTGGCGATTGTCTCTTTGGCTGATTGGCCGGGCTCCCGCAAATGAACGTGCGAATCGATCAAGCCGGGACAAACCACTAATCCCGCGGCATCCAATCGGTCCGACCCATCCCAATCTTTGCTTCGTGGCCCGACCGAGGCCACTTTGCCATCCACGATCAATAGATCACCAATCAAGTCGAGGCCCTGCGCCGGGTCGATAATTCGGCCATTGGTGAGGAGCAACGAGTTCATTTTTGAAAGGTGATATTACGGAGGTGCATTGACAACGCAAGCGCGGTCATTACTATGCTGTGTCACGTCGCGGGTGTAGCTCAATGGTAGAGCTCCAGCCTTCCAAGCTGGCCACGTGGGTTCGATTCCCATCACCCGCTCCAGTCTTCCATAACTCTTATCTCAATCCCTTTCTAAGCCTGATGGGTCGCTACGGAGCCGATGACGAACAAGAACGGTTAACTCCCGCACCGCAAAACCGCAGCATTGCCCGATTCCCAAGGAGATTCTACCCGATAGATTATATAGAAGCTGACATTTAAATGCTCATGGTTAATTGGGTCGGGAAAAGGCGATGGCTGTAGTGGGAGGTGCGTCGCCTTTTCTCTTGTTCTCTGCGCCAGCAAAAACCGCGCGGATGATAGCCCGCACGAGGTGGAAGTCCGCGTGGTGCAGAGAACAGGAGAAATCCGATCCGAAAGTCCTCAGCTCCGGTCAGCGGCAAACCGAATCAGAGTTAAAGCCCTCGCCGCGGTCATTCTACTGTAACACGCGGAAAGCTTTGCCCTACGGCCCTCCAATGGAAGGGTTCAACCACGGAGTTGTTCCCCAGTACCACTGGCGAGTCTTTTGTGCTTCGACGTGGCCATCGGTATAGAGGTTGTTGCTCCG
>VHDE01000109.1 GCA_016871515.1 Verrucomicrobiota bacterium | reverse complement strand
CCGGTGCGGGAAATGGGACCCCCACGACTTCACCCTTGGCCACCACTTCCGTGCTGCGATTCCAGTAGGAGGAACCACCGGGCACCGGGTTAGCTTGGCCGTTCTTCGGCACGAAACCGCGGCCTTCAGTGGTGTAGCGAGCCCCTTCGCCCTCAGTGTTGAAATTTTCTACATAGAGGACGTTGCCCGCCGCAGGAGGAGTGACAGGCGGCGGCGTGCTGCCACCGGTCACGCCCGCCGCGTAATCGATGGTTTGAAGGACTAACTGTTTGCCAGCAGCAGTTAGATTGGCGAAGTCGAGGGGAGTGTTGAAATCCGGCGCGGCATTCTGGCCGAGGAACAAGCCGATGCGTTTGTTTGGCGCCACGCTGCCATCGGAAAGTTTGTCGCCCTTCTCATACACGAAGATCGTGGGAAACGCGCCGTTCTCTTGCACGCTGGCTACCACATCTGCATCGGCGGAAACCAAGCCGAAGTTAAGGCTGTAGAGATCGTTGTAAACTTTCACCTTGCCGGTGAAACCCTTGGCGATGGGATGGTCCGGCTTGCGGATGTAAAGCGCATCGCGCCCTGGAACTTGACTCTGTCCGATTACTCCATAATCTTCCGTATCTCCTGATATTGTGATGATTAGATCGCTTCGAATTCTGGCCGCGTGTTGTCTCTCCGCGGAAGCAGGACTATCTGCGGAAGTTCCCGCCAGCGCTGGCCTTGAGTTCTTCGAAAAGAAAATTCGCCCCGTTCTCGCCGAGCACTGTTACGAGTGCCACTCGCATCAGTCCAAGAAGCTGAAAGCGGGCCTTTATTTGGATTCACGCGCCGGCGTCCTGCAAGGCGGCGACACCGGCGTGGCGGTGGTTCTCGGCGAACCGGACAAGAGCCGGTTAATCGAGGCGATTCGCCACACCAATTCGGACTTGCAGATGCCTCCTAAATCCAAACTGCCGGATCGCGTCATCGCCGATTTCGGGGAATGGATCAAGATCGGAGCGCCTTGGCCGGAGGAGAGCGCGCCGAAATCAGCGGAAACAACGAATTCGGAGGATGTGGAAAAGCGCAAACGCGAACACTGGGCTTGGCAACCCCTCCGCCCGGTGACACCGCCGACAGTAACGAATCCGCAGCTCACCCAGAATGCCGTCGATCAGTTCGTCTTGGCGAAGTTGGAAGAAAAAGGGATGTCGCCAGCGCCGTCGGCCGACCGCCGGGCTTTGATTCGGCGAGCTTACTTCGATCTCATCGGCTTGCCGCCAACCACCGAAGAAATCGAGGCTTTTGTGCAAGACAAATCCTCTGGTTCCTTTGCCAGGGTAGTTGATCGTCTTCTCGCTAGTCCTCATTATGGCGAACGGTTCGCGCGGCATTGGTTGGACGTTGCCCGCTACGGCGAAGACCAAGCGCACAGTTTTCAACCGCGTATGTATCCGCAAGGCTTCCGTTACCGAGACTGGCTGGTTCGAGCGTTCAATGATGATCTCCCATACGACCGTTTTGTAATGGCTCAAATCGCCGGCGATCTTCTGGGCGAGGACAATCCCGGCGAACGTTTGCCCGCGCTTGGCTTCTTCGCCTTGGGACCGGTTTATTACGGCGATCGGAAAATGTTCGATCAATTGGACGACCGCATTGACACGCTCACGCGGGGTTTCCTTGGCTTGACAGTCGCTTGCGCGCGTTGTCACGACCACAAATTCGATCCGATCTCGACCAAGGATTATTATGGGCTGGCGGGCGTTTTCTCGAGCAGCGAATATGTCGAAGAACCGCTGGCCCCAAAGGTGGTCGTCGAAGCCTACGACAAAGCTCAAGCAGCGATTCAGTCGGGCACGAAAGAGATCGACAAGCTGCTCGACGACGAAGCGGCTCGAATCACCAAGAGTCTGCCTGCGGAGATTTCGCGCTACATGCTGGCGGCCTGGAAAGTTCAGAATCAACGAGCGAACGATCCGAAAAAGCCGGTCGAGCCCATTGCCAAGGCGGAAGGATTGCAGACTCCAATTCTCGACCGCTGGGTGAAATATTTGGCGCCGCAGACGAATGCAGCGAAAGTGCATCTCGCTCGATGGAACGAGCTATTTGGCAAAGAGAACAAGGACCTTTCAGCGGATGAGGCAGCGGCAGGCGAAGCTCGCAAAGTTGCCGAAGGTTTTCAAAAGTACGTTTTGTCCATCGCCAAGTTGCGCGACGCGCTTGACGAAACGCATAACGCAGCCGTTGCCGTCGCCGGTGAGAAGGAGAAAGACAAAGTCGTGCGCCCGGTGCTGGAAAAGGCGCAAGCGGCTATCTTCGATGAAATCCTCGGCAAAGACGGTTTGATGTCGGTCACAAGGAATCAGGTTGAAAGACTCTTGCCAGAGAATTCGAAGTCGCAGTTGGCCAAACTCCGGAGTGATCTAGATCGCACGAAGAAAAATGCGCCGCCGAAGTATCCGTTTGCGCACACGCTCAAGGAAGGTTCCAAGATCGCGAACATTCCGGTTTTGATTCGCGGGAATCAGGATGCGCCTGGCGAAGAAGCGCCGCGCCGGTTTCTGGCGCTGTTATGCAATGGCGAAACGTCAGCATTCACCAAAGGGAGCGGCCGTTATGAACTGGCCTGCGCCATCGCTGACAAGAAGAATCCTCTGACTCCGCGCGTGATGGTGAACCGGATTTGGCAGCATCATTTTGGACATGGGCTGGTTCGGACGCCCAGCAACTTTGGTCTTCTAGGTGAACCTCCAACACATCCCGAATTGCTCGATTACTTGGCCGATCAATTCATTCAGTCGGGTTGGTCGATCAAGTCGATGCACCGCCTCATGATGCTTTCGGCAACTTATCAGCGGAGCACGAAAGTGGATGCGCGCAACCACGAAACGGATCCCGAGAACAAACTGCTCTGGCGGATGAATCGGCGGCGCCTCGAGGTCGAGGTTTGGCGCGACGCGATGCTTTGCGTAGCTGGCAGCCTCGATCGAGCCGTAGGCGGACCGTCAGTTGGTTTGAATTCTCCAGCGAATCAACGAAGGACCTTCTATGGATCTGTAAGCAGGCATGACTTGGACTCGTTGCTCCGCTTGTTTGATTTCCCCGATCCAAACGTCACCAGTGATCAACGGACTGTCACGACCGTTCCATTGCAACAGTTGTTCGTGCTGAACAGCGAGTTCATGATTCGCCAAGCGAAGGCTTTGGCAAATCGGCTTGTCAATGCGAGCGATGAACCAGCCGAAACGCGGGTGCGAAAGGCGTTCATGTTGGTTTATGGCCGGCCGCCCTCGGAGGCAGAAACCAAGCTGGCGTTGGATTTTCTCGAGGGCTCGCCAAAGCAGTCGGAAAAGGCTGAACAAAGCGCAAGCGGAAGCGAGTTGTCGAAGTGGGAGCAGTACGCCCAAGTGCTTTTGAGCGCGAATGAATTCATGTATGTCGATTGAGCGGCGCGAAGAATGAATTCACCGCAGAGGAAACGCAGAAAGATAAGACAACAGATATAGTCTATGAACGAACCCGTTAATTCCTCCAAAGCAGGCCAGTCATTTCTTACCCGCCGTGAAATGCTCAGCCGGCTCGGCGGCGGGTTTGGCGCGCTGGCTTTGACGAGCGTGCTCTCCGATGGCGGTTGGTTGTCCTTGGCTGCCTCGGAATCGGCCCCCAAACATTCACTCGACCCGAAGCGGCCGCATTTTCCAGCGCGAGCGAAGCGCGTCATCTTTCTCTTCATGAACGGCGGGCCTTCGCATATCGACACTTTTGATCCCAAGCCAGCCATTGCCAAGTACGCGGGACAATTTCCTGAAGCCATCCAGAGCAAGACCGGCCGGAAGAAAGGAACAGGTTTGATGCCGTCGTCCTTTACCTGTCGCGCGTATGGCAAGAGTGGCCTCGAAGTCACCGAACTCTATCCCGAGGTGGCCGCTTGCATTGACGATATCTGTGTGATTCGTTCGATGCACACCGATAATCCAAATCACGAGCCGGCGTTGTTGATGATGAATTCCGGCAACATGCAGCCAATTCGGCCCTGCCTCGGTTCGTGGATCACTTATGGCCTCGGCACCGAAAACCAGAATCTGCCTGGCTTCGTGGCTCTTTGTCCGGGCAAACCGGTCGTCGGCCCACAACTCTGGAGCAATAGTTTTCTCCCAGGCATTTATCAAGGCACACACATCAACAATAAAGAGATCGATCCGAAGAAGATCATTCACGATCTTAACAATCGTTATCTCTCGCGTTCCGAGCAACGCGGCCAATTGGACCTTCTCCAACAGATGAACCGGCTCCACCTGGAACAGCGCGATCAAGACCCGCAGTTGGATGCGCGCATTTCGTCGCTGGAACTTGCCTTTAGAATGCAGTTCGAAGCTCAAGATGCGTTCGACATCAGCAAAGAATCGCCTGCCACACGCCAGATGTACGGTGAAGGCGAGTTCGCCAATGCTTGCTTGGTGGCGCGCCGTCTCGCCGAACGCGGCGTGCGGATGACGCAGATTTATTACGGCAACGGCCAGCCATGGGACGATCACGCCGATATCAACAATCACCGCGATCATGCTAAAAAGAGCGATCGGCCGATCGCGGCGCTCATCAAGGACCTCAAGTCACGCGGCCTTTTCGAAGATACGTTGGTCATTTGGGGCGGCGAATTCGGACGCACGCCTACTTCAGAAGGAGCCAAAGGACGCGACCACCACAGCCTCGGTTTTACGATGTGGCTCGCAGGCGGCGGCGTGAAAGGCGGGTTGGCCTGCGGCGCCACTGACGAATTCGGTTTCAAAGCGGTTGAAAACCGAGTTCATGTGCACGATCTCCATGCCACAATTCTTCATCTGATGGGACTCGACCACGAACGGTTAACGTACCATTATAGCGGCCGCGATTTCCGGCTGACGGATGTTCATGGCAAGGTGGTGGATGGCATTTTGGCTTAGAACGAGTGTGCACGGTTGAACCGCGCGGACCGGCGCCAGCAACATCAATCTCGGTTGCGACTTTATGACACAAGCTCTGCGTACATTCGTCATTACATCGGCACTAACGATGATCGTTTCCGGGCAAGCCGAGGACTGGCCCGAGTTTCGGGGCCCGACCGGACAAGGTCATTCTTCCAGCCGCAATCTGCCGAACGAATGGAGCAGCGCCAAGAACGTGGCGTGGAAGCAGGCCATTCCAGGACAAGGTTGGTCTTCCCCTGCCGTCGCTGCCGGCCGAATTTATCTGACAGCCGCCGTGCCTTCTGAAGGAGATTCGAATTATTCTTTGCGCGCGCTTTGTTTGGACGCAGACACCGGCAAGATTCGCTGGGATCAGGACATCTTCAGCCAAAGCCGGTCGGCGCCCGGCATTCACAAGAAGAACAGCCATGCCAGTGCCACGCCGATTTTGGAGAGGGACCGCCTCTACGTCCACTTTGGCCACCAAGGCACGGCTTGTCTTGATCTGAACGGAAAAGTCCTCTGGCGCAACAGCGACCTAAAGTACAATCCGGTTCACGGCAATGGCGGCTCGCCCTGCTTGACCGACGACGCCTTGATCTTCAGTTGCGACGGAGCAAGCGACCCGTTTGTGGCCGCATTGGATAAACGCGATGGAAAAGTTCTGTGGAAGGTGGACCGCATCTCAAACGCGGACAAAAAATTCTCCTTCAGCACTCCACTCCTAATTACGGTAAACGGGCGCAAGCAAGTGATCAGCCCCGGCAGCAATGTCGTCTGCGCTTTCGATCCAAAAACCGGCCAAGAAATCTGGCGAGTCCGCTACGATGGATATTCGGTGATTCCGCGACCGGTGTTCGGCCATGGCCTAATCTATATCGGCACTGGATTTGACCGCCCGAACGTCATGGCTATCCGCGCCGACGGCGCCGGCGATGTCACGAGCACACATGTCGCTTGGACCACCAGCCGCGGTGCGCCCAACACACCGTCGTTACTTTTGGTGGGCGAGGAGTTATACATGGTTTCGGACTCGGGGATTGCCAGTTGCCTCGACGCGAAGACCGGGCGCTCGCATTGGCAAGAGCGCGTTGGCGGCGACTGCTCGGCTTCGCCTGTGTACGCCGACGGAAAGATTTACATCCAAAACGAGACTGGCCTGGGCGTTGTCTTGAAAGCCGGCAAGACATTCCAGAAGCTGGCTGAGAGCGCATTGAACGAACGCACCCTTGCCTCATATGCGGTCGCCGACAGCGCACTTTTCATCCGAACGGATCAGCATCTTTACAAGATTGCAGCGCAGTAATTTCTTGTAGGACAGGCGCCTCGCCTGTCTCGCGACCAGCAGTCAGCCAAGTTCGCATCCGGCCGCGGAGAGTGGGCGACGGAACTGAGAGACATCAAGAGTGAGACAGGCGAGACGCCTGTCCTGCTTCATCAGATTTTGTTCGTAAGGAATCAATGTCCCGCTAATATTCGCCACATGATCCCGAAGACGTTTTCCTCTAATCCGATTTTCCCACGTCGCAATCACTCATTGGCTGGCGCAGTGTTCGCCACTCTCGCGTTAGCTTGCGCCCAGTTCGCCAGCTCTTCGCACGCTGATGGTCCACGTGTCTTGCCGCAAGGAACGCTGCCCAATGACAAGCGTCTGCAACCACCGAAGGACCTCGACGGCTATTTCCCATTTCAAGTTTCCAAGACGCCCGAAGAATGGAGCAAACGCGCGGAACGCGTGCGGCAGCAGATTCTCGTCTCGCAGGGATTGTGGCCGATGCCAACGAAAACGCCGTTGAATCCGGTGATCCACGGCAAGATCGAGCGCGATGATTATACGGTCGAGAAAGTCTATTTCGAGAGCGTTCCTGGATTTTTCGTCACCGGTAATCTGTATCGTCCCAAGGGCAAAAGCGGCAAACTGCCCGGCGTCTTATGCCCGCACGGACATTGGACTAATGGACGTTTCACGGACGCTGGGGTTGAAGGCGTTCGCAAGGAAATCGCGCAAGGCGCCGAGAGATTTGAAGAAGGCGGACGCAGCCCGTTACAGGCCCGTTGCGTCCAGCTTGCTCGCATGGGCTGTGTCGTCTTTCACTACGACATGATCGGTTACGCAGACAGCCAGCAAATCTCTTTCGAGCTGGCTCATCGATTCGCCAAACAGCGGCCGGAAATGAACGCGGCTGAGAATTGGGGCCTTTACAGTCCTCAAGCTGAAGCGCATTTGCAAAGCGTGATGGGACTCCAAACCCTCAATTCGATCCGCTCGCTCGATTTTCTTCTGAGCCTGCCCGAAGTCGATCCGCAGCGTATCGCGTGCACGGGCGCCAGCGGCGGCGGAACTCAAACCTTTCTGCTGAGTGCCATCGATCCGCGCGTGGCCGTTTCCTTTCCTGCCGTCATGGTTAGCACGGCGATGCAAGGCGGCTGCACTTGTGAGAATTCCTGCCTGCTGCGCGTCGGCGCCGGCAACATTGAATTTGCCGCGCTGTACGCACCGAAGCCGCTTGGGATGACTTCAGCCGACGACTGGACGAAAGAAATGACCACGAAAGGTTTTCCAGAACTGCAGCAGCATTACAAAATGATGGGCGCCGCCGACAAGGTCATGCTGAAAGCGTTGGTTCACTTCGGACACAATTACAATGCCGTCAGTCGCGGCGCGCTCTACGGTTGGGTGAACAAACATTTTAAGCTTGGATTTTCGGAGCCGATTCTCGAAAGCGATTACAAGCGGTTGACTAAGGAGGAAATGTCGGTCTGGGATGATAAGCATCCGAAGCCTGAGGGTGGTCCCGAGTTCGAGCGGAAGCTATTGCGCTGGCTCACCGAAGATTCAGCGACGCAGTTGAAGGAAATGGCGCCGGCCCAAGACCAGAAAACAGTGGCGCCGGCGATGAATATTTTGATCGGACGAAATCTGGCTGAAGCTGGCGACGTCGAATGGGACCTTAAGGAAAAGAAGGATCGCGGCGGATACCTCGAGATGTCCGGCTTGTTACGGAATACAACTCATGGCGAGGAATTGCCCATCGCCTTCCTCTATCCCAAGCAATGGAATGGACAAAGCATTGTATGGTTAGACGAACGAGGCAAATCGGGATTGTTCACTGCTCGCGATGCGGAACCTCAAGAAGAAATCCGCCGTTTACTCGACGCTGGCGCAACTGTCATCGGAGTGGACTTGCTTTACCAAGGAGAATTTCTAGCCGATGGCAAGCCCGCCGCCAAAACACGTCGCGTCAAAAACACGCGCGAATCTGCCGCCTATACTTTCGGCTATAACCACACGCTCTTTGCGCAACGTGTCCACGACATTCTTACCGTCGTCAAGTTTGTCCGCAACTACGAACGCAAAACCAAGACGCTGCATCTCGTTGGTCTCGGCGCGACCGGACCTTTAGCGGCGGCGGCTCGAGCGCAGGCGTCCGACGCGATCGATGGAGCCGTCATCGAGACGAACGGGTTTCGCTTCGCCAAAGTCACTGACATTCACGACGTCAATTTTCTCCCGGGCGCCGCCAAATACGGAGACGTGGCGGGAATGATCAAGTTGGGCAAGGAGATTCCGATTCTGCTATTGGACGAGCCGCAGCAAGGCGAACCCAAGGCAACACGAGCTTCCGCGGTTCGATGGCTCCTTTCTCGGAATTAACTGAGAATGAAGCGTCCTTCACTTTGGAGCCGTCGCGCGTTTGTCACGACTGCAGCGCGATCGGCGGCTGCAATCGGATTGGGAGCGGGCTCGCTTCCAGCGGTTGCAGCTCCGTATGTCAAAGGATCAGCGAAGCCATCGCGGCGGAAGAGAATCGCGATCCTTGCCACAGAGGTCCGCAGATACTCTCACGCTCAGCATTTCATTGATCGTTTCCTCGAAGGTTACGGCTGGCAAGGCAATCATTATCGCCCGCGCGTGGAGTTGGTTTCCCTGTACGTCGATCAATTTCCGCAAGGCGATTTGAGCCGGGATCGCGAGCGCCGGCATGGCGTAAGGATTTTTCCGTCGATCAGCGAAGCGCTCACGCTCGGCAGTTCGAAGCTGGCGGTTGACGGCGTTTTGATCATCGCCGAACACGGATGATATAGTCGCAATTCGAAGGGCCAGGTGCTTTATCCGCGCTACAAGTTCTTCAAAGAGGTCGTAAAGGTATTTGAATCCAGCGGCCGTTCGGTTCCGGTATTCAATGACAAACATCTTTCAACCGACTGGAAAGAATCCGTCGAAATGGTCGAGGATTCCAAGCGGCTTGGCTTTGCGTTCCTGGCCGGCTCTTCACTGCCCGTGACCTGGCGGATTCCGTCGATTGAGATGCCGTTGAATACGGTGCTGGAGGAAAGTGTTTGTGCCTGTTATGGCGGCGTCGATTCCTACGACTTTCACGGGTTCGAAACGGCTCAATGCATGTCCGAGCGACGCGCCGGTGGTGAAGTTGGAGTTCGTGCCGTTCACGCCGCGAGAGGCGAGAAGGTCTGGGAGTTATTGGCAGCCCGCGAGAAAACAGCAAATCTTCTCTTGGCTGCATTGGCGCGCAGTCACACGTTGCGAGCCCCGTCGGGACACACGCACGCTGTGCCAAAGCTAGAGTGGATTCGCCAAGCGAGCCCCAACACGGTTGCCTATTTCATCGGGCACCTCGATGGGTTCAAGACCACGGTTTTTCTGCTCAACGGCGTAACGCAAAACTCGCAACGTCATTATCTCGTGCAGGATTTCACCTATGCTGGGCTGGCGAAGCGGAGCGGCCAAATCATTTCCTGCCAAATGCACCTCCCAATGCCGCCGCGGCAAACCACGTTCGCCGACTTCTTCAACCCGCTGGTGCATCATATCGAGGAGACGATCCTGGCGAACACGGTCTCGTATCCTGTCGAGCGGACATTGCTCGCCACGGGAATGACGCTTTTTGGCGTCGAATCGCTGCACCGCGGCCAAACGGAGATCGCCACGCCGGAACTTAAGGTGGCGTATCGAGTTCCCAAGGGCTCGACTTATTGGAGGACGTGACCGCGTGAGGACGTTGAAGAAAATTGCGGTCGTGGCGGAGGATTACGCGCTGCAAACTCCGGCGCAGCAGCTCGTCGATCGGTTTCTGATCGGTTATCCCGCAGATGGAGCATTCCACCGTCCGAAAGATTGCGAGATTACGATTTATCTCCGCGATTCCGCGGACAATCGCGAGCTTGATCAGCGATCCCGCGAATTCGGCTTAAGGCGCGCGTCTGATCTTGCCGCCGCTCTGTTGGATGCCGACGGCGTCATGATCTTTGGGAAGGGAGCTGCGATTAACCCAGACTCAGCTCTGCTCCGCGAGACTATCCAACGGGCGCGCCCTGGCAGCGCTTGCTTTGTTTATGGCGCTTTGAGCTCGACACTGGAAGCTGCGAAACAGTTGGCCGGGCTGGCTGAAAAGCAAAGAGTGCCTCTGATGGCCGGCACATCTCTACCCTTTACGTGGCGTTTGCCTTCAGGCGATTTAGCCTTAGGAACACGACTCAAGGAGGCATTGATCGTCATTCAAGGTCTCCCACTCAAAGCTGAGTTGGACGGTTTGGATGGACTGCTGCCGCTGATTGCGCGGCGCCGCGGTGGAGAGTCGGGAATTCGCCAACTGCAGAGTTTTAAGGGCTCGGCCCTTTGGCGCGCAGGCGACGAGAGAGTCTGGTCATGGAAACTTCTGGCATCAGCTTTGTCGCGCTCAAATTCTCCGCAGGGCGATCCCGTGAAAGACGGGCGCACGCAAGACCTTGCCGGTTTGGGGTTGGTCCCGAAACTCGCCCGCGATCCGAGAGGATGGGTTCTGGAGCACCACGATGGACTGAAGTCCACAATCCTGGTGCTGGATGGAGTCGTGGCCGATTACAACTTTGCCCTCGAAGCGCGCGACGGAACAATCACTTCAGCTCAGATCTATCGTCCGCCTGCTCCCGCCCAACATGAGTTTAGCCAACTGGCCGAAGGCATTGAGGATTTTTTTCGCACCGCAAAGACTCGTTGGCCGACTGAGGCGAGCATCCTAACGGCGGGACTCCTTGAGGTGTTTGGCAAGACCTCACCACAGGAGCACGAAGTTGCGCAGACGCCGGAGCTGAAGATCGCGTTCCAAACTCCGCGCTAATTCCGCTAATGGGTCTTGCACCCGATCTTGCCCACGGCAACAATTAAGCCGATTACAGAGATTACAAATAACCAAGGAGTGCCGGCCTGTTTGGGTGTTCCGTACGTCATCAGGTACATGGAAAACCAATAGAGGCCTAAGCCAAGCACGAGTCCAATTCCGACCCAAGCTGCCATCGCATATAGAAATTTCATTGGGTTGCAGCGTAATGGATTTGCGTTTTCAATCAAGCCCTCATGAACCTTTAGGAATGTCAGCGCCGCTGCGCCGCCTTGCGGAACCCTCGATGCAGATGCAGGCGGCAGCAACGCCGCCCTGCCTCGCCAACGATCACACGATTTGCCGAATCACTTCGCCATGCACAAGCGTCAAGCGCTCCTTGCGGCCTAAGTGCGGATAACTCACTTCATCCTGGTCCAAACCGAGTTGGTGCAAGATCGTTGTGTGAATATCACGAAAGTGGCAACGGTCTCGGACAGCACGAAGGCCAATATCATCGGTTGCGCCTGCTACTTGCCCGCCCTTAATCCCGCCGCCGGCCATCCACATGGTGAAACCAAGATTGTGGTGATCGCGGCCCTTATCGGTCTGAGCTTCGGGCGAACGGCCAAATTCTCCACCCCACAGCACGAGCGTCGTCTCGAGAAGCCCGCGGCGTTTGAGGTCTTTTAGCAAACCGGCGACTGGCTTGTCGGTTTGGGCAGCCATGCGAAGGTGATTCTCCTCGATATTCTCGTGAGCATCCCATTGCAAATTGCCAGGACCGCCGCCGGAAACAACCACGGTGAAACGAACGCCTCGTTCGACGAGCCGTCTGGCCAAGAGGCAGCGGCGGGCATAATCATGAGTCGGTTCCGTCCCAACGCCATAAAGTTCGAGCGTTTCTGGTGATTCGTCGGAAATATCAAAAACCTTGGGCGCTTCCGATTGCATCTTGAACGCGAGGTCATACGTATTAATCCGGGCTGAAAACTCGTCTTCCTCCGGAGCAAGTGTCGCCAAATTCAGGTTGCGGATGAGATCGACCGTCTGCCGGCGTTGCTCGAGGGAAACACCCTGCGGCAGATCCAGGTTCAATACGGGTCGTTTGCCAGATCGAAACATTGTAGGTTGATAACTCGCAGGCAGAAAACCATTCGAGTACATCGGCTGGCCAGCTTCAAGCGCGCCATCGGGATCAGGCATTACTACGTATGAGGGCAACGACTGACTTTCTGAACCGAGTCCGTAAGTGATCCACGAACCCATGCTCGGAAATCCCGGCACAATTCGCCCGCTGAACAATTCATATTGCGCGGCCGAATGCACCACCATATCGCCATAACACGAACGAAGCACAGCGATATCATCGATGCATTGCCCGATATTCGGCAGCAAATCGGAGACCTCGATCCCGCTCTGCCCGTACTTCTTGAACGTGCGCCGCGTTCCGAGCAATTTCGCATCCTTCTTGATGAATTGATACCGCGCCTCTCCAAATTCCTTCGGGCGCGTCTGGCCGCTCAGCTTATTGAGCAATGGTTTGGGATCAAATGTTTCGAGGTGACTTGGACCGCCCGCCATGAAAAGGAAAATCACGGCCTTTGCTTTCGCGACCCGGTGCGCGGGCCTCGCCAACAATGGATTCGACGTCGCTGCTCGAGCGCGTTCGTGTTGCAACAAAGAAGCCAAAGCCAGCGAACCAAATCCACAAAAGGCATCGCGGATGAATGCGCGGCGACTGCGGGTGAGGCGGTAATGGTGGATGCCAATGTTATCTGTCATAAATGATCCTGCGAGAATGGAAATCCGAAATCCGAATATCGAAATCCGAAACAAATTCGAAACTCAAAAAACCGAAAATTAAGCCTCATGAGCTCTTTCGATGTTTCCAAGTGTCCTACTCAATAACTTGGTAAACCAGCGCGCCCTTTGAGCAAATTGAAACGCCCGCTCCTCCAAGTCGTATTGTTTTGAATTTTCCCTTCGAACATTTGAGATTGTTTCGGATTTCGATATTCGGATTTCGGATTTCAACACTTCCTCGGCACCTGAATAACTCGGAGTGGATGGCAACTTGGAGGATACGCTCATTTCAAGAGAATCGGCTGATTACCGAACATACAAAAATTCGTTGAGATTAAACATCGCCAGCGCGAATTCTTTCAACGGCTGTGTAGCCAGGAATTGAAGGGCTAACTGCATCTCCTTCGCTTGAGGCGCTCGGCCGACCGCGAGCCAGTAGGCGCGTTTGATTTGTTGCGCGGGATCTGTGCCGGCCTCGCAAACCAAACGTTCTCCGAATCGAGCAGCCAAAGCATTCGCCGTCTGGCCGTTCAAAAGCTCAAGCGTTTGCGGCGCGTGCGTACTCGATTCGCGCCGCGCGCAACTCGTCAATAACGCCGGCTGATCGAATACTTCCATGAACGGCAATCGTAAATTGCGTTTGGCGATAAGATAAATCGAACGGCGATAATGCTCGTTCTTGTCGGAATTCACTGCCCATTGCGACGGTTTGTATAGAAAACTCACTAACTCCTCATCGACCGGAAGAATGACGCTTGGTCCGCCGGCTTTCCGGTTGAGAACTCCGGAAATGGACAACATGGCATCGCGAATTTCCTCCGCTGCCAAACGTCGCTTGCCAAAATGCCCAAGCAACCGATTTTCAGGATCCCCGGCCGTTTTTGCTTGCGGCGATCGAGACGACTGCTGATACGCGCTGCTCAGGCAGATCATCCGGTGAATTGGTTTGAGACGCCAACCGTGAGCGATCAGTTGATTGGCGAGATAATCGAGCAATTCCGGATGGCTCGGCCGATCGCCGTTCGCACCGAAATCATTCGCAGTCTTCACAATTCCGGCGCCGAAATGATGCTGCCAAATGCGGTTTACCATAACGCGCGACGTCAGCGGATTCGAAGGGTCGGCAATCCAGCGAGCCAGCGCCGTTCGAGGGTGTTTCGTTTCGGGAGGGAGTTCGGCAGCGCCTTTGGACAACAGAACCTCCAGCCCGCGCATGCCGACGCGATCTCCTTTGTTCTCCCAATCCCCGCGCTTCAAGACGTGAATGGACGTTCGCTGTTTCTCATCATCTCTGACGCTGGCGAGCGCGGGTAGCGGCGGAGGCAACCGGTCTTCCGTTTCTTGAATTTTCTGACGCATCCGAGCGGCCTCCTCTCCCTTGAGACCTTTGAGTCTTTCCTTTAGGTCTTTGATGTCTTTGTTGATTTCATCCGTGCGCGCTTTCCAGGCCGCATGCTCTGCCTTCGTGGCGAGATCAATGTCATTTTCTTCGGTCGAAGCCAAAAAGGCCTGCATGCGGTAGTAATCCTTTTGTGGAATGGGATCAAACTTATGGTCATGGCACCGGGCGCACCCAATCGTCAAACCGATGAAGGCTGCGCCAATGACGTCAGTGCGTTCAGTCAACACTTCATTTCGACTACTGGTTACATCTTGATTGCCGGCGTTTCTGCGAACGGGCCCAAGACGATGAAAGCCCGCGGCGATTTGCATTTCGCGATCGTCCGGAGCCAACTCGTCGCCCGCCAATTGCTCCATGATAAATCGATCGTACGGTTTGTCCTCGTTAAATGAGCGAATAACGTAATCGCGATAACGCCAGCCATCGGGCAGGTTGCGATCATATTCGAACCCCTCGGTTTCGGCGTAACGCACAACATCCAGCCAGTGCTGGCCCCATCGTTCGCCGCAATGAGGACTGTTCAACAAGCGATCCACCAGCCTCTCATACGCATCGGTGGAAGCATCTTCGATGAACGTTTGAATCTCTTCGGGCGAAGGCGGCAGGCCGATCAAATCGAAGTAAACACGACGGATGAGATCACCACGGTGGGCCGGAGGATTTGGAGTCAATCCGCGTTCTTCCAATTTCGCCACGACAAAATGGTCGAGGGGCGTCCGAGGCCATGCCTTGTTTTGAACCGGAGGCGGGGCCACTTCTTTGAGCGGTTGAAATGACCAAAATGATCTTTCTTTATCTGTAACACTCGATGCCACGGCGTCTTGGTTCCGAACCACGGTCTGTTCCTGTGCGAAGGCTCGAACGAATAGAATTAAGAGACTGGCAACAATCGAGCGGGAGATATGAACATTTGTTCGGTTGCGCGTTTGAACGCGTGAGCAAATTCGGCGGTTTGCGTTAGCGACGTTCATCAGCTCACAGGATCACTATTACTCGTAGCACCACGCCGTGCGTTTGGCCAGTCTCATTCCGGGAACTCCGGGAACTGTTCACTACGGAGCGCGGAGCCCGCGAATTTTTGACTCTCGCCTCTACCGCACGAACTGTTTGACGTAATCCACGCCCAACCCCACAGCGCTAAAATGCCGCCGACACAGTTCGATTTTTGTATGAACGTCGTCGTAGCTTTTAGCGTGTCCTTGCTCGTCAACATAGATCAAGGCGCCGCTGACGTGAAATAGTGTGATCATCTCAGGGCCGTCATCGACTACCAGCGTGTGGATTTCGCCGGGCGGTTCGAACACATACATTCCCTCGCGCGCGACCCAAGCATGCTCGAGATATCGCCACGAACCTTTGATCACATACCCATGGACTGGAGCGGGATGCCGGTGGCGATTAAGTATCCCCGATTTCCGAACGCGCAACAGGTTCACCCATTCACCATTTACCGTGTTGAGCAAGAGCGGGCGAAACCAGACATTGTCAGCTTGCGGCACCCAAAGTCGTTCGTCGTCTGGAATTGCTGTGGCGACAATATCAGCAATAGCGTGCGCGGGAGCGGCCAGTTTCGTTTGCATCGAAGAGCGGGATCTATCTTGGTCTGTTCTTACGCGCACGAATATCCGCCGTCAACTGGCAAGACTGCTCCCGTGATGAACGAGGCCGCAGCTGAACAAAGAAAGACCGCGGCCCCAACCACGTCTTCCGGTTTGCCCCACCGCTTCATCGGCGTTCGCTCGACAATCGCTTTGCTCCGGGCCTCGTCGGCAATGAGCGGTCGGGTCATCGCAGTTTCAATCCAGCCCGGCGCGATCGCATTAACTCGGATGCCGTTCGGAGCCCACGCAATCGCTAGCGACTTAGTCAATTGAACGACGCCTCCTTTGCTCGCGCTGTAAGCGGGCGCGAACCCGCTGCCAAAAAAGCTCAGCATCGATGCCACATTCAGTATGCATCCGCGACTTTTTGCCAAGAGTGGCCTGCACGCAACGCACATCCTCATCGTGCCAGTCAGGTTAACGTCGATCACTGTGGCAAATCGATTGGTATCAAACTCTTGATTGTTCCGTTCGATCATTCCCGCGCCATTGACCAAAACCTCGAGCCGATTCAAACGTTTGACTAGATTGCGGACCTCAGCGCCGCTCGAAACATCGAGGACTTCTGCCTTGATCTTCCTCGAAGGCGCGTCGAACGCGGAGACCTCAGAATCCGTTTTGCCCGTGACCATGACGCGGTAGCCTGCTGCCTCCAGGCCGAGGGCGATCGCTCGGCCAATCCCTCCAGTTCCGCCAGTCACCAAGGCGTAGTGGTTGGTCATTGCTTAACGATTTGGCCGTTGGCTAGCATATAGCAAAGTCTCGGCAAGCTTTTTACAACTTCCACGCTCCCAACCCCAATTTGGCACTGTAACGATCTAACTAAGCCTAGCAACGATGTAACTATTCCATTAGTTAAGTTAGAGGTATCTCAAAAAATTCCCCCGACAGGCAGAGAGCGCGTAAATCAGAAAACAAAATATCGTTAAAACAATGACTAGAGCCGCAATGGGAAAGATAAAGACTGGGGGCGCGGGGTTTGAATGGCTCCGCTTTCGTCGTCGCCTCTGCAATCGCTTTAGCTTTATCGCTGGACTCATCGGGCGATAATTCTGGATTTTAACGCCGGAGGGTCGAGTCAAATCTCGAATCGCAGGCCCTAAAATGTCCAAAATATCGCTCACAGACAACAAATGTTGCTATTAGACAACACTTTTAAGGAGCTATGGACTCGTTCGTTCAGATAAGATGCATTCCCAAAATGAGTAACCGAATCGAGAAAGGCTGTTCGGAACGTCAACATCGTTTCCTCGCAAATCAACCTTAACCCACTCCTTCTATGACCCAAACCTTTGATGAGCTTGCGCAGTACATTCGCCAGAACTTGCCGCAGCCGAAAGCCATCACCAATCTCCAGATTCGAGAGAAGACCGGGGTCGTATCGTTTCACTAGCAAGCGAGGGAATTCGTCGTCAAGAGAACGCTCGAAGTCCTCGAGGTGAAAGGACAAAGCATTTTCATCACTGGCGCTTCGATGTTGATGCAATCCGCGCTTATGAAAGCTGATAAGAACGAAAGGGTTATCGAATCACTGATCGATGTGCTGCGACAGGCGGAGGAATTGTTCAAAGACCAACAGCAACGGGAGAGCGGGCTGAAATTGCTCCAAACTGCCAAAGGGACACTTAAAAAATTGGTCAATAGTTAGTTAGTCCTAATCCGCCTGGCGACGGAGCCGAAGGCGGCCGGGCCGGTGCAAGCTGAGATGGTTTAAGGCCAAAAAGAAGGGATGGCCAGAAAACGCGGGATTTGCCACATTATTTGCCATGAGCGTTGCAGCGGAACCAATCTGGGCCGTGAAACCTGAGAAGGTGGAGGCGGTGGTGAAGCGGCTGG
>VHDE01000108.1 GCA_016871515.1 Verrucomicrobiota bacterium | reverse complement strand
ACGGCGGCACCCTCGCCGGCAGGTTGGTGACCAAGCCCTGATAGAGGCAAGCTGGGCAATCCAAGAGCGGCTTGCCCCGGTGCGCTGGCCGGCGGCCTGTTTGTCGCTGATCTTGTGGCGCAGCAGCGCCACCCGGCGCGCTTGGGCCCAGTTGACTTCCTGGTGCCAGACCTCGGCCACTTCGGTACCCGGCACTTCCGTCGCGGCTTTGGCTTGCAACGATTGGCGCTGGAATCTTGAATTTGGAAACGCAGCTTAACTTAACCGCAAAGAACACAGAGAAAACAAAGCAAAGACAGACTTGAGGCTGCCGCGGCGATTCACTTGTCCGATGAAGAGCGTCTCTGTCTCAAAGTCCGCTCTTTGCCAGCTTAGTCGGCGGTTTCGCAAATACACTAACGTATTTATGTAGTCATTTCTGAATGGGTGGCATAGTATTCGGCAGCGATCGATTCGCCTTCTATGCCAAGAGAGAGCCCATTCAAAATCACATTGACGCCGGCGGAGGAGCGGGAATTGCAGCATCGAGCATCAAAATATACGTTGCCCTATTTTCAAGTGCTTCGCGCCAAGATGATCCTGCTGGCAGCCCAAAGCCTTTCCAACGATCAAATTGCCCTTCGCTTGGACACCCGCCGAGAGGTCGTCAGCATGTGGCGTCAACGGTTTTTTCGGCAACGATTGCGCGGGTTGGACGAACTCCCGCGCTCGGGTCGCCCCCGAGCTTTTCCGCCCAGAACTGGTCGTGCAGATTAAAGCCTTGGCTTGCCAACTTCCCAAGGAAGCCGGCTTGCCACTCTCGCGCTGGAGCACGGCGGAGTTGACTCATCATGTTTGCCAGTCGGGTTTAGTCGCCAGCATCAGTGGCAGCACCATTTGGCGTTGGCTGCATGAGGATGCCATTGGCCCCTGGTTCCATCGCTGTTGGATTTTTCCGCGTGACCCGGATTTTGCCGCCAAAGCAGGACGCCTCCTGGATTTGTATGAACGGGTCTGGGATGGCCAGCCTTTGCGAGAGGATGAATACGTCATTTCAGCCGATGAGAAAACCAGCATCCAAGCCCGCGCCCGCATCCATCCCACCCAACCGACGCAGCCGGGCCAGCCTATGAAGGTCGAACACGAATACGAGCGCCGAGGTGCCACGGCCTATTTGGCGGCCTGGGATGTTCATCGCGCCAAGCTCTTTGGCCGCTGTGATTCGACCACCGGCATTGCGCCTTTTGACTTGCTGGTGGACCAGGTGATGACGCAGCCCCCTTACAAGCAAGCGCGCCGCGTCTTTTGGATTGTGGACAATGGCGCCTCCCATCGCGGTCAACGCAGCGTCCAACGCTTGGAGCAACGGTATTCCAACCTCCAGTTGGTGCATGGCCCCGTTCATGCAAGTTGGTTAAATCAGATTGAAATTTACTTTTCTGTCGTGGAATGAAAAGTTCTGACCCCAAACGATTTCCAGTCTGTCCAGGAAATCGCCGACGCCCTCCAACGCTTCGAGCGGCATTACGAAGCCATCGCCAGCCCCTTCCAATGGAAGTTCACCCGAAAGGACCTCTCCAGGTTACTCAACAAACTGACCCAAACACAATACCCTCTGGCTGCGTAAAAAATACGTGAGTGAACTTATGAAGTGGCGTACTTAGCCGAGCTTTAACCGTGAGCAATAGGGAGATTCCGCTTGCCGAACCGGTCAGAGTAAGGCCATCTTACTAGCGTGAATACCACCGTCACACTCTCCTCAAAGGGTCAATTGTCATTGCCAAAAGAACTCCGCGACGCCGATGACTTAGAAGCAAGCGATGTCTTCCGTCTTGAGCGGATAGGGCCTGGAAAGTATTTACTCGAAAGAATGATGGTCGTACCCCAAGCCAGAGCGAAATTAGTCCGTTCTCGGGATGGATTCATGGTCTTTCAGCCGCCCAAGAATGCTCTGCGGATTACCACCGAGATGGTGAAAAAGCTCGAGTCGGAGACAATATGACGTTTCTCTTAGACACTAACGCGCTTCTAGCGCTGGCCTGGCAAAACCACGACTGTCATAGCCGAACTACTCGGTGGCTGCGCTCCGTGAAATCCTTTGCGACTTGCCCCATCACGCAAGGCGGGTTTCTGCGCTTATCCTCCAATCCCTTGCTTGGCTTTGCCAATGGCATTGATGACGCTTTCGTTTCGTTAGATTCCATCCTGGCAGACGAGCGTCACGAGTTCTGGCCGGATGATCTCTCGTTCGGGGAAGCCGAGGTTTGCCGGGACTTGATTCGCGGGCACGGGCAAGTCACAGACCGCTATCTTGCCTCATTAGCCCGTCGTCACAGAGGCAGTCTGGCAACACTTGACGAACCGCTCGCCGAGGCGTTCAAGAATGAACCGGGTGCAGTCACAAGCATTCTGTGAGTTGCGTCCAAGACGAAAAACTGATCTCTATTGAGCTTATGAAACCCAGGTTAGCTGTTTTCTCAACCTTGCTCGTTCTCCTGCCGCTCTCGCGCAGTTCTGGCCAGTTGCCATCAGCGCGAGCGGAAAACGTTCAATTCAATCGCGACATCCGGCCGATCCTTTCGGACAACTGCTTTGCCTGTCACGGACCGGACCTCAAAAAGTTGAAAGGTGGTCTGCGCCTCGACTTGCGCGATCAAGCGATTAAACCAGCGAAGTCGGGCAAGACCGCCATCGTCCCGGGAAAACCTGAGGAAAGCGAATTAGTCTCGCGCATCTTCCAAAAGGACGCGGACGAGTTGATGCCTCCGCCGGAATCCCACAAAGTTCTCACGCAAACTCAAAAAGAATTGCTGCGGCGTTGGATCGCGAGCGGCGCAGAATATCAAGGGCACTGGGCCTATTTGGCGCCGGCAAAACCCAAGGCGCCGGGCTTCTGGAATGGCATCGATTATTTGGTGCAACGCCGCCTCAAGGACATCGGCCTGCAACCGTCGCCCGAAGCGGGCCGCCAAACTCTTGTGCGCCGGCTTTACTTCGATCTGGTCGGGCTTCCGCCCAAGCCCGAGGAGGTCGAGGCCTTCGAAATGAGTCCGGAGCCCGATGCGTATGCCAAGCTCGTGGAGAAGCTTCTGGCCTCTCCGCATTATGGCGAGCGCATGGCCATCGGCTGGCTGGATGTGGTTCGATTCGCTGACACGATTGGTTACCACTCGGACAATCCACGCAATGTCTGGCCGTATCGCGATTACGTGATCAAGTCATTCAACGAAAACAAACGATTCGATCAATTCACGCGCGAACAGCTTGCCGGCGATCTGCTGCCTCAAAGCACGGTGGAACAAAAGGTGGCCTCGGCGTTCAATCGATTGCTCCTCAGCACCGAGGAAGGGGGCGCCCAAGCGAAGGATTACGAGGCGCGCATGTTGACCGACCGTGTGCGCGCGGTCAGCACCGTCTGGCTCGGTCAGACCATTGGATGCAGCCAGTGCCATGACCATAAATTTGATCCGATCACCCAGCAGGATTTCTACTCGTTGGGAGCGTTCTTTGCGGATCTTAAGGAGCCGATCATAGGACGCCGCGAAGATGGCATGCTTGTCCCAACACCGAAACAAACGGCTGACCTTGCCCGTTTGGAAAACAACCTTGCACGGCTGCAAAGCGAATATGACATGCCGCGACCAGCCGCGGTGGGCGCTTGGGAACAGGATGCGCTGGAGGCCATCGAGAATGAAAAAAACTGGACAGTGCTCGTTCCCGAGAAGCCCGTCGCAACGTCGGGCGCGAAGCTAACGGCAGATAAAGATCACGTTGTCACCATCGAAAGGGACCCACCTAATGGCAAGGACACGTATCGCATCCCCGTCAAAACCTCAGTGAAAGAAATCACCGGTTTTCGACTCGAAGCGTTGCGGGGCGACAAGCTAGCAGGTAATGGCCCGGGCCGCGGCGCTGACGGCAATTTTGTTCTGACCGAGTTTAGTGTTGAAGATGCGCAAACCAACCGGATCGCGCTTGCGGAAGCGACCGCGACTTTTGAAGCCAGCGGATATCCGGCGGCAGCGGCGTTGGACGGCAAGATAGAAGGCGCGGACGGCTGGAGCGTTCGCGGCGTAACCGGTGTCAACCATGCCATTCACTTTACGTTGAAAGAACCAATCAAGAACGACAGCGAGACGACCCTCGCGTTTGTGATTCACCAGGCGAGCGGCGGCAATCAAGTGCTTGGTCGATTCCGGCTTTCCGTCACTTCGATGCCGGGTGGCGTGAAAGCGGGCAAAGCGGCCGTACCGCCGAGCGATATTGCGGATGCATTGAAACAAGAACGAGGGAAGCGAACGGAGGAACAGTCATCGAAGCTGGCGGCTTACCAACGAAGCGCCGCCCCGGAACTTGCTGGTTTGCGCAAAAGCCTGGCTGACGCGCGCAAAGCGAAAACCGATTTCGAAGCCACCGTCGCGCGTTGTCTGGTTTCTCTTTCGATGGATAAACCTCGCACCGTGCGAATCCTGCCGCGCGGCAACTGGATGATTGACTCCGGCGAAATCGTGCAGCCCGCCTTGCCAGCCTATTTGGCAAGTTCGGCCAGGAAAGCGGAAGACCGCGCACTGAACCGACTTGATTTGGCTGATTGGCTGGTGACGCGCGACAATCCACTGACGGCGCGCGTCTTCATGAATCGCGTTTGGAAACAATTCTTCGGAACTGGACTTTCGAAAGTTTTGGATGACCTCGGCGCTCAGGGCGAACCGCCGCCCAATCAAGATTTGCTTGATTGGCTGGCGTGTGAATTCATAGACAGCGGCTGGGACGTAAAGCACATGGTGCGGCTGATCGTGACGAGCCAAACCTATAAACAGACTTCCATCGCTTCGAAAGAACTCCGCGCGCGCGATCCGGACAATCGGGAACTGGCGCGGCAGAGTCGCTGGCGCTTGGACGCCGAATTGGTTCGTGACAATGCGCTGGCGATCTCCGGCTTGCTCGTCTCGAAGATCGGTGGTCCCAGTGCGAGGCCTTATCAACCCGATGGTTATTGGGAGAATTTGAACTTTCCGGTGCGGAGTTACGACGCCAGCAAAGGGGAGGACCAGTACCGTCGCGGCTTGTATACTTGGTGGCAGCGCAGCTTTCTGCATCCGAGCATGGTTGCATTCGATGCGCCCAGCCGTGAAGAATGCGCCGCCGATCGCAACCGGTCGAATATTCCCCAACAAGCGCTCGTTCTCTTGAACGATCCGAGTTATGTGGAAGCCGCGCGCGCTTTTGCGGTTCGCATTCTCAACGAATCAACTGGCGATGCCAAAGCGCGTATCACGTGGGCCTGGCGCCAGGCGCTGTCGCGCACCCCGCGGGCGGATGAAGTGGAGACGGTTGGCGCTCTATTGGACAAACATCTCGCGGAATATCGCCGTGACACAAAATCTGCCGAAGCCTTGCTGAAGGCAGGCTTGACTGGCGCGGTGCAAGGCCTGGATCCATCGGAACTAGCCGCCTGGACAAACGTCGCCCGCGTTATTTTGAACCTGCACGAAACGATAACCCGCAGTTAATGTGGTGCTCATGAAAACGGCGCTACCGATATGGCACGTTACGCCTGAAAAACTTGCTGAGGCGACGCGGAGATTGGTGGAAGCTGCCCAGCCGCGAAAGATCATACTTTTCGGTTCACGCGCACGTGGTGAACAGCGCGAGGATAGCGATGTAGATTTGCTCGATGTTGCCGATGAATTGGTCGGTTATCATTGCCAACAAGCGGTGGAAAAACCTTTGAAAGCTCGTTTGGTTGATCTCGGCGTCAACTATCCCAAGACACATAATCTTCAGACTCTCGTTGAACTGCTGGAAGACCAGTCTCGGCTGTTGCCCTTGGACCTTGCAGATTTGGATTTGCTTACGCCTTACGCAACCATCTGCCGATAGGAAGATCCGCCGCGAATCAGTGGCTTTGACCGCCGGGTTGCGCGTGGTATCGTCCGGCGGTTGCGGGCGTGGGTAGAGACCGAGCTTGGATAATGACGATTTTTTCGTAACGCTATGATAAGAATTAACTCCAGTTTGACGTTCAACCGCCGCGCTTTTTTAGGCCGCGCGTCTCAGGGCCTTGGCGCGTTGGCGCTCACCTCATTGATAAATCCTGGGCTCCTGAAGCTGGCGATGGCGTCGACGCCGAAGAAGGACAAGTGGACCGGCGTGGTCAACCCGCATCATTTCCCGCCCAAGGCCAAGCGAGTGATCTGGCTTTCGATGGCCGGCGGGCCATCGCATCTCGAAACTTTTGATTACAAGCCCAAGCTGGCGGAAATGCATGGCCAGCCGATGCCTGAATCTTTCACGAAGGGCAAACAGATCGCTCAGTTGCAGGGCGCGAAGCTGGTCTGCTTCGGTCCTCAGTACAAATTCAAAACGTTCGGCCAAGGCGGCGCCGAGATTTGCGAGTTGTTCGAACATATCGGCTCGGTTGCTGATGAAATCTGTTTCATTCGTTCGATGACGACCGAGGCTATCAACCACGATCCGGCCCACATGTTCATGAACACCGGTTCGCAAATCGCCGGGCGGCCGAGCATGGGTTCCTGGGTGACTTATGGATTAGGCTCGGATGCGGAGGATTTGCCGGGATTTGTCGTGCTGACTTCGTTGGGCAAGGGCGGTCAAAATCAGCCGATTGCCGCCCGCCAATGGGCTTCCGGATTTTTGCCGAGCCGCTTTCAAGGCGTGCACCTGCGTGGAAAAGGCGATGCGGTCCTTTATCTCGGGACGCCAACCGGGGTATCGCGCGATCAACAACAGGACGTCGTGCAAGCGGTCAACGCGCTTAACGCCAAACATGACTTGGTCGTGGATGACCCTGAAATCGCGACGCGGATTGCGCAGTATGAAATGGCCTTTCAAATGCAGGCGAGCGTCCCGGATTTGATGGATACCTCGAAGGAACCGCAACACCTTCTCGACCTTTATGGTTGCAAACCGGGCGACGGCTCATTCGCCTCGAATTGCTTAGTCGCGCGCCGGCTGGTCGAGCGGGGAGTTCGCTTCGTTCAGTTGTATCACAAAGACTGGGATCACCATGGTGGTGTGAAAGAAGGAATCAAACTCAAAGCCCAAGAAGTGGATCGCGCTTGCATGGCACTCATTACCGATCTCAAGCAACGCGGCATGCTCCAGGACACTCTGGTGGTTTGGGCGGGCGAATTTGGGCGGACGCCGATGAGCCAGGGCGGCGACGGACGCGATCATCACAATGCCGGCTTTGCTATCTGGCTGTGCGGCGGTGGCATTAAGCGGGGTCTTGCCTATGGCGCCACAGACGAACTGGGATATGCAGCTGTGGAAAACCCGATCGATGTCAATGATCTGCACGCCACGATGCTGAGGTTGTTGGGAATTGAACACACGAAGCTGACAGTGAAGTTCCAGGGACTCGACGCACGTCTCACCGGAGTGGCTGGGCGATTAATCGACGGAATTTTAGCCTGACAGGAGCGCGGACCGCCGTGTCCGCGCAAGGCCTCTTTATCAAATGGTTTCCCGCGCGGACTCGGCGGTTCGCGCTCCTATTAATTAATTAAGGAAGATCCGGCGTCAGACCTTTCTGATCCTTTTCGGACCGTTCTCTCGCATTGGAGGTGAGTGTCACGTTACGATCCGGTTACATTTATTTAACATGGAAGAATGTAGAATTTACCCAGAGCTAATAGAAGGTGCCCTTCGCAAGTGCCAGAGTGCCGGAGGGTTGCCCCCTGGATCGGCGGTCAATAGTATGCGAAATTCTAGAAACATTTCCGGGCTTGCGGTGTCAAACACAATGTGTCTAACGAATCAGTCTATGCTGGCGTCATCCGCCGTTGTTGGTTCTAACCATCGACCAAACCCAATATCCCCTTCAATCGACGCCAGGCGCCATCAGGAGCCCGCCTGCGAATTAAAGATTCTCGTGCCACGGCCTCTGGCCTCGGAAATACACTGCTGGGCTTTGCAGCACTTGGAGCCGGACCCATACGCGAACCCAGACGAGGGCAATACCTACAGCATCACGAGCCTTTACTTTGACACACCGAAATTTCACGTTTTCCGCCGGGTTGGCTCGTTCGGCCGAAGCAAGTACCGCATCCGGCGGTATGATGGACACGAGAACATCTTTTTCGAGCGCAAGCTAAAGACGAACGGGCGCGTGAGCAAACGGCGCACAACCGCGACTGCCCAGGACTTGCAACGTTTATCCGAGGGCGGCGCCGACCGGAGTTGGCTCGGCTTCTGGTACCATCGCCGCCTGCTCGCTCGTGAATTGCGGCCCGTTTGCCAAATTCGATACCGCCGGGCTGCTTGGCTGGCGGCAACTCCCGCGGGTCCTTTGAGACTGACTCTCGACGACAAAATAAGCGCAGTCCCGATTTCGCAGCCGGCGTTTGACGATTCCTCCGCCGGACACAATTTGTTGGTCGAAGACGTCGTGCTGGAATTGAAGTTTCGGAACGAACTTCCGGCCCTGTTCAAGGTGTTGACCCAGAAATTTGGATTGAGTCCACAGCCCGTGTCAAAATATCGCCTGGCCACGGCCGCGCTCGGATTAGTTCAGGAAGCCGCGGGCACGACGAACGCTCAGCCTTAATCGAGCCTTAATCCTTACCGGCGTAGTTTACTTCCATGAAAAAACTGAAACTGGCGAGCTTCTGCCTTCTCACGTTTGTCAGCGGATATTACGTAGGTTTTACATTCGTTCTTCACGCACAGCAGAACAATCCGCCCCCGCCGCCGCCTAATAACACAAGGCTGGGGCCGCCGAGGTCTGGCCTGCCAAATGGGCCGCAAGAGCCAGGCGAATTTCCGCCCGGTCCTCCCGGGGCCGTTCCTGTTCCGCCCGGCGATGTGGTCTTTAACGCCGGTGGTCCTCCGGGACCCGGGCGCGGCGGTTTCGGCCCGATGCAACAAGAACGCAAGGTTCTCAAGCAATTCGACAAAGACGGCAATGGCCGCTTAAACCTGGAGGAACGCGCCGCCGCCCGAGACTTCCTCAAGAAGAATCTCGATCAGGGTCCCGGCCCCGGACGCGGGTTCCGCGGGCGTGGCGGCGGGCCAGGTTTCCCGAACCAAGGCCAAACCCCTCCCCAGCCCGGTCGAAAGGTATCGCCTACCGATGTCAAATCGCTCCCCAATGCACCGTTCTACGACGCGAATACGTTGCGAACCTTTTTCCTCGAATTCGAAAGCTCCGATTGGGACAAGGAACTCACTGATTTCCGGAATACTGATGTCGAAGTGCCTGCGAAGCTCACGGTGGATGGCAAGACTTGCCAGGATGTTGGAATCCATGTTCGTGGCATGTCGTCGTCGGGCGTCGGTGAAGGCCGAAAGCGCTCATTGAATCTGGCTCTTGATTTCGCTCACGCAGATCAGCAAATCGGCGGCTATCGAACGCTCAATCTGTTGAACGCGCACGAGGACCCGACATTCCTGCGCACGGTTCTCTATCACTATATCGCTCGTGAATATATTCCTGCGCCTAAAGCCAACTTCGTGCATGTGGTCATCAATGGCGAGAGCTGGGGCATCTACGTGAACACTCAGCAGTTCAACAAAGATTTTATCAAAGAATGGTTTGGCACAACCAAAGGCGCGCGCTGGAAAGTTCCGGGAAGTCCTGGCGGGCAAGGCAACCTCGGTTACCTTGGCGATGACATCGAGCCGTACAAGCGCGCTTACGAAATCAAAACCAAAGATGATAAGAAGTCGTGGGCCGATCTCATCAAGCTTTGCAAGGTGTTGAACGAAACACCGGCGTCGCAGTTGCAAGAGGCCCTCGCGCCCCTGCTGGACATCGATGGCGCTTTGAAATTCCTCGCGCTCGAAAACGCGCTCATCAATAACGACGGTTACTGGATTCGCACCAGCGACTATAGCCTTTATCAAGATGAAAAAGGCCGCTTCCATGTTTTTCCTCACGATGCAAACGAAACGTTTGCCCGCCCTGGTGGACCGGGCTTTATGGGGGCGCTCCGATTTGGAGTCATGAATCTCGCGCAGCCATTCCTGTCCGACGCCGACAAGAATGGCGACAAGGCGCTGACCAAAGACGAATTTGCCGCGATGGTGGACATTTGGTTTGACAAACTCGATTCAGACAAGGCTGGGAGCATCAATCAGCAGCAGTTCGTTGCCAGAATTCAAAATATTCTCCCCGTGCCACAACGCGACATGGGACCTCAACGCGGCGGGCCGCCCGGCGCCCCGCCAGGATTTGGACCGAGTATGTCTATTGGCCCAGCGCTCTTTGCATCGCTGGATTCCGACCAGAATGGATCACTAACACGCGGTGATCTTCAGACTACTTTCACGAGATGGTTCACCCAATGGGATGCAGAAAAAAGCGGTTCACTCACAGAAGAGGAACTTCGAAATGGATTTTCTGCTGTAATCCCTCAACCGACTTTCGGAGGTCCAGGGGGGCCGCCCGGTGGGCCAAATGTTTTCGTCGGACGCGGTGGCGGTCCCGGCGGTCGTGGCGGTCGTGGCGGTCGTGGCGGTCCCGGCGGAGGTGACATGCCACGAGTCGAGGGCGTTAAGTTAGACCCTCTCATTGCGGCCAAGCAGGATAACAAGCCGCTCATCTCAAAGCTGCTCGCGGCGCCGGAACTGCGAAAACGCTATCTCGGGTATGTGCGTGACATCGCGGAGAAATGGCTCGACTGGAACAAACTTGGCCCAGTGGCAGAACAGTATCATTCGCTCATCGCAGCGGAGGTTCGCGCCGATACACGCAAACTCGAATCGACCGAAGCTTTTGAGAAGGGACTGCTTGAGGACGTTCAGGGGAGCGGTTTCGGACCCGGAGGCGGCGGAAAGATTGGCTTGAAGAAATTCGCGGACGAACGGCGTGCCTTTCTTCTCCAGTACAAAGAAGGGCAAAGCGCCGACGCTGAAGCAAAGCCAAACGGAAAATAACGATCCGGTGCCCAGGAACCCGCCGACGGTTGATTGGTAACCGGCTACCACTTCGCGCCGTCTCAGTGGTGCGGACACCGCGCAATCCTCGGCAGAATAAACGCCGGGAACGCTGGCAGGTTCGCCCTGCCAACCGCGAACTGTGCCAATGTTGTGTGCTTTGGTTTAGAGACCACCGAGAGAAGGACTGAACATGAAAAACCCGAATAGAACGAACGCGATCGTCTTAGGCTGCATTGCATCGGCAATCATTAGTTGCGCACAAGGTCAAGCGCAAGATTGGCCGCAATGGCGTGGACCCAACCGAGACGCCAGAGCTTCCGGGTTCAACGCGCCCAAGAGCTGGCCAAAAGAGCTCGCCCAAAAGTGGAAAGTTACGGTGGGCGAGGGCGTCGCGACCCCGGCTTTGGTCGGTGACAAACTGTTTGTCTTTTCGCGGCAGGATGGGAATGAGATTCTGCGCTGCCTAGATGCGAATACAGGGAAAGAATTGTGGCAGGACAAATACGAATCACTTGGCGCTTCTGGACCTGCGGGCTCCTTTTCCGGACCGCGCAGCTCGCCGGCGGTTGCCCAAGGCAAAGTCGTGACTTTGGGCGTGCGGGCCATGCTCTCTTGCCTCGACGCCAAAACAGGCAAAGTGCTGTGGCGCAAAGACGATTTCAAAGCTTACCCGAACTTTCATCCGTCGAGCTCGCCCATCATTGTGGACGGCGTCTGTATCGCTCAATTGGGGGGACGCGACAATGGCGCTGTCGTAGCGTATGACTTGGCGAGCGGTGAACAAAAGTGGAAATGGAACGGCCCAAGCCCAGCCTACGCTTCACCAGTTTTGATGACGCTGAATGGCAAGAAGGTTATCGTCGCTCAAACCGAGGCGAAACTAGTCGCCTTGAACGCGAATGATGGAACGCCCGCGTGGGAAGGACCGTCAGCTGGAGTGCCCGGCGGTGGCGGTCCTGGCGGTGGCGGTGGTCCGGCTGGAGGACGTGGGCGCGGCGGTGGCGGCCGAGACTACAAAGCCGGCACCCCCATAGTGGACGGCCAAACTATTATCATAGCCGGTTCCGGCATCAAAGCGATCAAGCTTGAGAAAGAAGGTGATGCTCTGGTTGCGAAAGAACTTTGGACCAATCCCGAGTTAACCCTGAATTTCAACACGCCCGTGCTCAAAAATGGATTTGTTTTCGGACTTACTCAAGGGAACGATCTTTTCTGCGCGAACGCTGAAAATGGCAAGACAGCTTGGACAGCTCCACTGTCGGGACAAAACGCACAAGCTGCGCCAGCCCCGGAAGGCACACCGCCGGGAGGTGGCGGGCGCGGACGCGGAGGCATGGGCCGAAGCAGCGGCTATGGATCCATCATCGATGCGGGATCGGTCTTGCTAGCTTTGACTCCATCTTCCGAACTCCTCGTTTTCGAGCCAAACAGCAAGGCTTACACCGAGATTGCACGAATCAAAGTGGCAAGCGGTCAAACGCACGCTCACCCTATCCCGGCAGGCCAGAGGATTTTCGTGAAAGACCAAGATTCCGTCACCCTTTTGACGATCAACTGAACACACAGTTGGCGCCGCCGACACTGCCCTTCGGCGCCGATGACCAGAACGCAGTGCTTTAGTTAAGGCGCGGAGCCTTTGGAGCATGTTGAGCTTGCGCGTCGTCAAAGTGCCGATACCGGCCGATACCGCCTGATCGGTTGAAGGAAAGGGTTTTTCGTGCACGATCCTGCACGATCCTTTTTTGCTGAAGAATTCGCATTGTAGTTGTAGATTCGAAATCAAGTCGGTTGACCCAGTTGATTCAAACATGAAAAAGCAATCAATCCTTGGCGCCGCATTGCTCGCTGCTGCGTGCTGGGCAGGACTTAACGCCGTGACTTTTCGCGCATGCGCACAAGAGAATCCTCCTGAACGACCGTCAGACACCTCCAAGCTGCCTGCCGCCGATCAACCGACTCAGGGTGAACAACCGCAACAGCGACCTTCTCCACAGGCGGCCACTCAGCCCCAACCCGACCGTACGCCGGCCGCAACTGGTCAACGAGGCGGGCGGCAATTGGGCGCTGGAGGTTCTGCGCCGCAAGGTCCCGGCGGATTCGGTCAAATGCAACAGGACCGAAAGCTCGTCAAACAATTCGATAAGGACGGAGATAAACGCCTCAATGCCGATGAACGAAAAGCGGCTCGCGAGTTCCTTCAGAACGAGCGCACGCAAAATCGTGGTCCGGGCGGGCGCGGCGGATTTGGTTTCGGGGTGGGGATGATGCTCGCCCCACAGATTGTTTCGCAAGCCGACAAGGACGGAGACAGCAAATTAACAAAAGAGGAGTTCGTCGCGTTGGCGGATAAATGGTTCGATAAGATCGATACAGATGCGGCCGGGAAATTGACGCAGGAACGCTTCGTCGAGAAGTTCGCCGAAGTGCTGCCCCCACCTCAAGGATTCGGTGGACGAGGTCGTGCTCCAGACGGCGGTAATCTACCTCCGCCACGCGAAAGTGGAGCTAACAATGCCCCTTCACCCGATTCTAATCAGTCCACTCCAGGGCAGGGCCGGCCCGACGGGTTCGGCCGAGGTGGTGGACGCGCGGGAGGGCGCGGCTTTGGTCCGGGTGGATTCGGCCCCGCTAGCTTTGTTGGGCCCGGTCTTTTCACTGCCGCGGACGCCGACAAAGATGGCTCGCTCTTGCGAACGGAACTTAAGGCGACATTCGAAAAATGGTTTGCCGATTGGGATTCAGAGAAGAGCGGTTCGCTCGCAGAAGCCAAGGTTCGTGAAGGATTGGATGCCGTTTTGCCCAGACCGACATTCGGGGGCGGACGAGGTCCGGGTGGACCGGGCGGTCGCGGTCGCGGCGGAAATCAGGAAGTACCCCAACCGGGTCCGAAACTAGCCCCGACAGATGTGGCTACTTTTCCAAATGCTCCACTTTACGATCGGCAAACTGTGCGAACGTTCTTCCTCGAATTCGAAAATCCCGATTGGGAAAAGGAACTCGCAGATTTTTATCACACGGATGTCGAGGTCCCGGCCAAGCTCACCGTGGATGGCAAGACATATCGACACGTCGGCGTCCATTTTCGCGGGACATCCTCTTACATCATGGCTGGCGAAGGCCGGAAACGATCCCTGAATTTATCGCTTGATTTCGTTCATCAGAAGCAACAGCTCAGTGGCTACCACACGCTGAACTTTCTCAACTCGCAATCCGATCCGACCTTTCTGCGCTCGGTTCTTTACAATCACATCGCGCGCGAGCTAATCCCGGCCCCGAAAATCAACTACGTCCGCGTCGTCATCAATGGCGAGAGCTGGGGCGTCTATGTCAATTCGCAACAGTTTGACCGGGATTTCACGAAGGATTGGTTTGGAGCTGGCAAGGTGGCGCGTTGGAAAATGCCGGGCAATGGCCGTGGCACAGCCCGCTTCAACTATCTGGGTGAAGATGTCGCCGAATACAAACGCGTCTATGACATCAAAACAAAGGACGATCCCGAGGCGTGGGCTGCTTTGATCAAACTTTGCCGGACATTAAATCAAACACCGCCGGACAAGCTTGAAGAAGCCATTAGTCCATTGCTTGATATCGACGGAATCCTCAAGTATCTGGCATTGGACAACACGCTCATTAACAGCGATGGCTACTGGGTTCTGACTGGCGATTACAACATTTGCCAAGATGACAAAGGCCGTTTCCACATCGTTCCGCACGACGCGAACGAAACGTTCAATCCGCCGAACGGCCCTGGATTTGGCGGCGGCGGTCCGGGTGGTGGTTTCGGCGGGGGCTTCGGCGTGCGCGGCCCAGGTCTTCGAGTCGAAGGTGTAAAGCTCGACCCACTGGCAGGAATTGACGACCCCGACAAGCCTTTGTTGAACAAGCTGCTGGCCGTGCCTTCGTTGCGCACGCGGTATCTTGGTTACGTCCGCCTGATTGCGGAGAACTGGCTCGACTGGAATAAACTTGGCCCGATCGCAGAACAATATCAGTCGCTCATCGCAGCGGACGTCAAAACAGACACGCGCAAGCTCTATCCTTTTGAAGCATTTACCAAAGGCATCATAGAGGATATCGCGGGAGAAGGGTTTCGCGGCCCGTCTCGAACCATGAGCTTGAAACGCTTTGCCGACGAGCGCCGCGCGTTCCTTCTGAGCTACAGCGAGCCCGGCGCGAACTCGATCGCGAAATGAATCGGAGGCGGAGCGCTGGCCTTCCGCGCTGAGCACACATTCTCCGGACCGTTCCAACCAAATGACCGAACGCGTTCCGAACCCGTCTGGCGTTGAGGACTCGCGGACGCCCCCATTCCTTCCGCTGCTCCTGCTATTGTTTGTTGGGAGTGGATGTGCGGCGTTGATCTAGGAAATCGTCTGGCTGCAGATTCTGCAACTCGTCATCGGGTTAACGACGATTTCTCTCGGCGTGCTGCTAGGAACATTTATGGGCGGGATGTGTCTGGGCAGCCTGCTCTTGCCGCGATTTGCCTCTCCGCGGTTTCACCCACTGCTCGTATATGCGGTCCTCGAACTGGGCATTGGAATTATCGGGATCGCGCTGCTGTTTGGACTGCAGTTAATCGAGCGGCTTTACGCAGCGAACGCCGGGCATGGACCGGCCGGAATAGTGACTCGCGCAATCGTTGCCGCAATCTGCTTGTTGCCGCCCACCTTGTTGATGGGCGCGACGCTGCCCGCGATTTCGCGATGGGTCGAGGCAACACCGAAAGGAATTTCATGGCTCGGATTCTTTTACGGAGGAAACATTCTTGGCGCCGTTGCGGGCTGTCTGATCGCCGGATTTTATCTCTTGCGCGTCCATGACATGACGGTAGCAACGTATGTTGCTGCAGCTATCAACGTGGGAGGGGCCCTGATCGCCCTGGCTTTAGCCGCTCGAACGCCAAGGGAATCTATCGGCAGGACAGCGCGTCTCGCCTGTCCAGGCGTTCAGATGCACCATGAAACGCCGGACGCGCTGCCGGGCGTTGTTTACGTTGCCATTGCTTTGTCTGGTTTTACCGCGTTAGGCGCTGAGGTCGTTTGGACACGCTTGTTATCTCTGACGCTGGGAGGCACGGTTTACAAGTTCTCGATTATCTTGGCGGTATTCCTGATTGGTCTCGGGATTGGGAGCAGCACAGGCTCGTTCTTGTCGCGCTCGATATCACAGCCGAGGATCGCGCTCGGTTGCTGTCAGGTTCTTTTGGTCGGAGCCGTGGGCTGGACAGCGTATATGATCGCGCATTCGCTGCCATACTGGCCGATCAACCCATCTCTTTCGAAAAGCCCTTGGTTCAGTTTTCAACTGGATATGGCGCGGTGTCTTTGGGCAATTCTCCCCGCGGCAATTTTGTGGGGAGCTAGTTTTCCGCTCGCGCTCGCGGCGGTGAATTCACGCGAACAAGATCCCGGTCGTTTGGTGGGCACTGTCTATGCCGCGAATACGGTTGGCGCAATCCTGGGCGCACTCACGTTCAGCACGGCGGTAATTCCATTGTTTGGCACGCAATCGGCGCATCGTCTCCTTATTGGGTTTTCGGCGGCGGCGGCATTGGTTCTATTCGCGGCAGTGCTCTGGCCTTTGCGGTCACAAGGTTCCACAGGGCTGAACGCCGTCACGCGAGTCAATCCGAGCATCCCGAATCGCGTGGCGGTCGCGGTCGCATTGCCGGTTGTTTTGGGTTTAGCCGTCTTCGTGGCGTGGCGAGTGTCACCTGCGCCATGGGGGCTCACGGCTTACGGCCGCTACGTCGCGACCTACGGAAATCGCCTGGCGCCGAAGATCACGCCCGAAGCCGATATTCCCTCCGACGCCACGGAGACTTTCTGCACGTATCTAGGGGAGGGACTGAATGGATCGGTCGCGGTCACGAAGTGGTCACCCGCCATTCGGTTGTTCCACTCGGCCGGCAAAGTCCAGGCGTCGAACGAACCGCGCGACATGCGTTTGCAGCGTTTGCTCGGTCACATCTCCGCGCTGCTGCACAAGAAACCTGAATCGGTGCTCGTCGTCGCTTGCGGCGCCGGTGTGACAGCAGGCAGTTCTGTCGTGCATCCAGAGGTCAAAAACATCGTCATTTGCGATATCGAACCTTTAGTGCCGAAGGTCGTTGCTCCGATGTTCGAAAGGGAGAACTACGGTGTGGTGAATGATCCACGCACGAGAATCATTCTTGATGACGGTCGCCATTTCATCCGCACCAGCCAAGAGAAGTTCGATATCATTACCTCCGACCCGATCGATCCTTGGGTGAAAGGGTGTGCTTCACTGAACACGGTCGATTACTACGAAATGTGCAAAGCGCACCTCAAGCCCGGCGGCGTGATGACGTTGTGGGTGCCGCTTTATGAAAGCAACATGGAAGCAACGAAGAGTCTGATCGCGACCTTCTTTAAAGTTTCTCCCAATGGAATTCTTTGGAGCAATGATGATGACGGCGAAGGCTACGATGCCGTGCTGTTCGGCCAGGCTGAACCGACCGAGATCGATCTCGACAAACTTCAGGAACGTTTGGACCGGACCGATCACGCCCGCGTCAAGCAATCGCTGCAGGATGTCGGATTCAGCTCGGTGCTTGGTTTGCTGGCAACCTATGCCGGCCGGGCCAGCGACCTGAAGGATTGGATGAGCGACGCGCAGATTAACACCGATCGCAATCTCCGGCTGCAGTACCTCGCTGGCATGTCTCTAAACTCGACAGTGGCTCCGGAAATCCTAAATGGCATTATCCGCTACTACAAATTCCCGGAAGACCTCTTTGTCGGCTCGCATCTGCGAAAAGAAGGTCTCCGGCTCATGATCGAAGGCACAGTCCCTAATGTAGTGTGTCACAAATGAATAGACGTATCATTTGCGATCTTTTTCCCTTTCGGCTGGGTGCATCCCGGCTTGATCGCTTCCAGTTTGGCGCGTGCCCGCTCGATCTTTTTCATGATCTGTTCCACCGTCGCCGTCCACACCAACGG
>VHDE01000107.1 GCA_016871515.1 Verrucomicrobiota bacterium | reverse complement strand
CTGTCCGCGCTGCGGACAATGCCGGTCATTGCAGGAATGATAGCGGTAGCGGAACTGGCCTTGGCAGTCCGGACAGCCGAACAGTTGGCCGCCCAGAGCGGGCGTGCGGCAGAGCAAAATCTTTTGCAAGACCTGCCGGTGGCGCAGGGGGATGTCTGCGCCGTAACGCTCCCGATATGCCGGGTGCATCGAGCGTGTTGTTGTCAGACGCTTCAGCGTGATAAGCGACCAGTTCGTATTCGTTCAAGCCGAGTGGAGAAAGTTCCAACTCAGCGCTCGCGATCACTTCGCCATTTTGCTCGCTTTCGCGTTTGGCGGTGATGGTCTGCTGCGAGCCGCCAAGCTTGTTGAACACGATCTTGATGTCGTTCACACTAAAATCGTCGGCGACGGAAATCTTGATCGGAATTGTGTTCGTGGCCGATGCGCGAAGGTCTTTGGCTGGATCGCTGATTTCGACTTTCGGCGCGTTGTCGGGCGTTGCCTTGATGTGATAAGGCTTTTCATTGACTCCGGGGCGGCCTTTTTTGTCGGTCAGTTCGATCCAATAATCGGTGTCCTTCGTCACGGTCAACTTGCCAATCCAGGAACCATCTTCAGCAGGTTCGAGTTTTACTTCCGGCGAGTCCGTGAACCGGAGTTTCGCTTTGGACAAGTCGGTTGACGGTTCGATCCGAAGCTGAACTGTGCTGGCTCGGACCGCTGTAATGTCAGGCGATTTCTGATTGATCGGAGGCGCCTTCGTGTATTCCGGGTACGTCACCCGGGCTGTCAGGTCTTTGACTTCGGGCGGAATGTAAGTCTGGACTGTAAATTCTGCGGAGGCCGCATCGTTGCCGGTAACTCGATATGTCACATCTGTCGGAAGGCTTTTGAAGGCGTGAACGTAAGCGCCGTCAGCCGACTTCGTGAGGGCAACCGTCTGCCATTTGGCATTGCCCGCGACTTGCCAGTGGAATTGCGCATCTTTAGGGACACGCCCGGCAAAAAAGTTCGAAATGCTCAAATCGCGGCCGACGGGGATTTCCACATTACCCGGTTTTACATCGACCGTTGTGGTTGTGTATTGGGCTTTGGAAAAAGGCAACGCAGTTCTCTGCAGCGCGGTGAGTGCGACCGGTGCTATGGCAGCGAAAGCGAGCAGTCCGAGAAGCGTCACGGCAAAAACGATTGCAAGACCGAGCAGTTTCTTTTCGTAGGCAACTTTGCTCTCGTTCAGATCCTTGGCTGCTTTCGCTTGAATTGCGGCGACCGACTCCGGTTCGTATTCCTTGGCTGTCTTGCGATCGCCGGCCAAGTACTCGGCCGCCGTCGAAATCTCGCAACCCATCTCCGGTTTCGTGGCTTCGACATCCAGAGCAGCTTCTTTGAGCCGGGTGGGGCGCCGATAGTACCGGACCAGCCGAAAGATGCCGATCGCGCCGAGCCCAGCCAGAAAGAGCGCGCCACCCGTGCGCATCCAAACAGGCAGCATGAGCCAATAATCGACGAGCGCAAGGGCAAGGACAGCCAACAAGATGGCTTCGCCAATCGTGATGGCCCACGCGAGGCGGAGAGAAGTATCCTTCGTTTTGCAAGCCTCGGTCAGGCGGACTTGCGCCGTTTTGGCAGAATCGTTTGGTGTATTCATTCTGATTCCTTCAGTTCCATATCATGTCGTCACGCTCTCGTTCGATTAGCCAACAAAATCTCGACAAAAAGTAAGAGTAAAACTCCGAGTAGCAAGACGCGAGAGAGTTCCTTTTGTTACTCATTGAGCCGAAGAGACTTGCCGCAAGCGTCGGCGGCTGCGCCTCGTCGACACGCACCAGCTGTTGCTGGAAGTCGTTTGCCGAGATTGCCCCCAAATCGGATTCTTGGGCTGGCGTATTCAAAGCCAGACGTCGAACCTCTTTTCGTTTGGCATCACGAAATGAATAAATGCCCGGAACGGTCAGGTTCGCGTCCCGCAAGCGGCCTTCATCATCGCTCATCAGATTGATTTCTTTGCCGCCGGAAGACTGAAACTTGAACTGAACTTTTTTCGCCGCAGCGCCCATCTCAATCTCGAAGTCGTCACCGACTACGAAAGTATTCGTTTCATGGATTTGATCCTGTCCGGCCTTTTTAGCAAGATATTTTCCAAGTCCATGCAGCCACGGCACAAACGTCTTGTGCTTGGGCCAGTCATTCCAAGCTGTGTCGGCGGATGTATTGACCAACGCAACGCGCCCATTGCCAGCCGAACGGATCAGGATCAATGGCAACCCATCATCGAAAAGCGCCGGTTGTGCGCTTCCAGGCGCGCTCGTCAAAACATGGCGCTTCGTGAACTCAGGTATGCGCAGATCGCCGCTATTGGGACGGCTGAAAGGGGCGAACATCATCGTGTTTGTGTCGAATTCGCTGATGCGCCAACTGGCCCCCACCTCCTCGGCCATTTCGACTGCTCCCAGTTGTGCGGGCAGCAGATCGCGGAATTCACTGTTGTAACGGTTCGGACTGATTTCGTTGCCCAGAAAGAACAACGCACCGCCTCCGGACGGCACGAACGCAGTCAAAGCGCGGCCGCTTCCAGCCGGAACCTGACTTAATCCTGGCAAAACAACCAAGTCGCAGGCCGACTTGCCCTCATTAACCGATAACCTTCGCACCAGTTCCTCAGGCGTTACCTTTGATACGTTATACGTTGTCTGGACCGAATTAGTTGCACCTTTCGAAGGATCGAGCGCCGTCGCGATAAAAAAAGTTTCTTCGTCGAAGACTCGCTTGCCACTCCAGGTTTCCACCACTACGACCTGGGTTGGTTCGGGAACATACAGAGCGGAATAGCGCGTATCATCGGCGTTCAAGGCATCCTTGGCGCGAAGCGTGACTCGGACATCGTGCCAGCCAGCCTTTAAAGCCGGCAGCGCCAGATCAACATTTGTCGAACTGCCCGGGGGAAGGCTCACGGTTCGCGAAAGAGCCGCCTTCCCATCAATGTTCAATTCCAGCGCCACTTCAGCGTTATCTTCATCAGAGAAACTGGCGGCGACCAAGTGCGGCTTGGCTTCAGTTCCAACGCCGACTTGAAGGTCGGCAATGCCGAAGTTCGGTGTGAGCAAATCACCGACGTTCAGCAGCTTGACTTCAATGCCATTGGGCACTGGGTAGGACGCAAGGCTTTGGGTGGCGCTGCGTTGCAAATCGCTGACGACGTATATTGTGGAAACGATGTCTGGATCTCCCAAGACCATGAGCTTGCTCGCTTGCCTCAACCCTTCGCCAAGGTTTGAAGTTTCAAAGGTCGGCAGCAACTCATTCAACACGGTGCTATGCCCGGCAGGCGGCGCGAAACCGGCGATCACTTCGGCTTTGCTTGCACAACCGACGAGCGCCACGCGATCATCCGCGATCAATTCCGAAAGCATCTTTTGGATGCGATCTTTGGCCCGGACCCAGCGCTGGCCATCAGTCTCCATTGCTTGCGTGCTGGCCGAGCGGTCGATGACAAAGATAACTTGTTGCTTCTTGCGCGCATTGGCGGCGGCCTCGGTGCGCGACAGGTAAGGGCGCGCGAAGGCCAGCACGAGCAGCGTGAAAATGAGCAAACGAAGAGCGAGCAACAGCAAATTGCGCAGCTTGCGCTTTTGCGATGAATGTTGGTCCTGCTTGAGAAAGAACTGAATTGTGCTGAACCGAACGCGCTGCTTCTTTCGTTTGAGCAGGAGATGAATGATCACCGGAACCGCCAACGCGGTCAGTCCGCCGAGCATCAACAAATTGGTGAAAAAATGCTCACGGCACTCAACCCCTGTCCCTGCCTCTCTGCCCACCCGATGGGGAGAGACTTCTCCGAAACAAAACTTCGCGCATTGCGCCCATGAACCTGACGTTGCGGCATGCAACCCCGGCTTTAGCCGGAGCTATTGCAATCCGCAAACGCTGCGTAGCTGCTAGCAAATGCTGCCGCCTAAAGGCGGGACTACGTACCTGGAGGTTCATGGGGAGGGGTTCGTTCATCTGAAGTCCTTAACAGCTACACAGCCGCCCTCCGTTCCAGATATGCCATCAACGCGACGTCTAACGGCGCATCCGTTCGCAACTGTTGATAGTCGATTTCCAATTGGACGCACTCCCGTTTGATGCGTTCCGAGAATTCCGACAAGCGCCGCTGATATTCATTTCGAAAGTCATCTATGTGGACCGGAAGTTGTTCCGCAGTTTCGCTGTCTTCGAAAATAAATTCGCCGTCGTAGGGCAAATCAAGTTCCTCCGGAGCCAGGACATGAAAGACGATGCTCTCTTGATTTTGAGCGTTCAATAGACGCAGCAGCTCAAGTGCCGTGTCATTGGCGGTGAAAAAGTCTGAGATCACCACCGCCATGCCTCGCCGCGAAAATGTTTCCACGATTTGAAAGAGGCTTCTATCGATCTTTGTCCCGCCGGTGGCTTGCGCTTGGCTGAGCAGATGCAGAATTTCATCGGCATGATGCCGGCTGGCTTGTGTTGGAACCGCTTGGCGAGCTTGTTCACCAAACACAATCAAACCAGGCGCGTCATGTTGTCGCACCATTACTTCACTGAGGACCGCGGCAAGCACGCGACCATAATGGAATTTGTTCGCATCCCCTTCGCCAAAATCCATGGACGCGCTTTTATCGAGGAAGATTTGGCAGCGCAGACTGCGCATCTCAGTTTCTTGCAACCCATGGCGGGATGAATCCCAACGGGATTCAACTTCATCAGCCCAGGGTTGCCGAAAGGCTGCCCTGGGTTTGCGTTCAACAAGTTTCATCAACCCTGAAAGGGGTTGTATCGCCCGCTTTGCATGACAGAACGGCTCGGCGTGTTCTCGATCGGCTTCTCGCACGTTTGCGCCGTCCGTTGGTACATCGCTAGCGAGGAGGAGCATCATAGGAGAGTTTCCTTTCAGGATGAGTTTCGGCTTGTGCCGACGCGCTACCAAGTCTCATTCGACGAAGGTTACGTGTGGGATTGATGCAACCCTTTGAGGGTTGGCGAGGTTGTGGTGCCCGCGAACCCAGGGTAGCCGCACAGCGGCAACCCTGGGCTGAAATGATTTCATCCCGTTGGGATGACAGAGTTTTTGCCGCTTCCCCGGAATTCGCCAGGATTTCAAAATGTCCAAACTCGAGAGCAGATTGGGCAGTCTGCGCTACGGCGCAATGGCCGTCGGTTGTTTACACGGACACACGGACAGAACTCAGTGGACATGGCGCGGATCGTTTTGTTAGTTTCCACCGCAACATTCCCCAGAACAAAAGCCATGTCGCCGCTCACTGCTGAATGCATCGGAACAATGATCCTGATCACTTTAGGCGATGGAGTCGTTGCTAATGTCCTGTTGAACAAGTCCAAAGGTCAGAATGCCGGTTGGATGGTCATTACAACCGGTTGGGGTTTGGCCGTCGCCATCGCGGTCTATTCCGTGGGTTGGATCAGCGGCGCCCATCTTAACCCGGCGGTTACGATAGGTTTAGCTGTGATCGGGCAATTTCCGTGGAGCAATGCGGCCGGCTATATCGTGGCACAACTCGCGGGTGCATTTCTGGGCGCGATCTTAGTTTGGCTGGCTTACTTGCCACACTGGGACGAAACCGAAAACAAGGACCTCAAGCTAGCTGTGTTCTGCACTGGCCCAGCCATCCGGAAACATCCAATGAACATCCTTCCGGAAATCATCGGCACGTTCATTTTAGTCTTGGGTGTACTCGCTATCCTGTCTCCGAAAAACCTCAATCCGGAGACAGGGTTTCCGACGGGTCTCGGGCCGTTTCTGGTTGGATTGCTGGTTTGGTCAATCGGGCTTTCGTTGGGAGGGCCAACCGGCTACGCGATCAATCCCGCGCGCGATTTGGGGCCGCGCATAGCGCACTTTCTCCTGCCGATCTCGGGCAAAGGTCCTTCCGATTGGAACTATGCCTGGGTTCCAGTCATCAGCCCAATCATTGGCGGAATCCTCGGGGCTCTGTTCTACAAATCCTTCTGGAATCCCTGAACAACCTCAGCGATTACCCGAAACGACTATGATCCACGAATTCGAATCCGGGACTGGGAGCGCGGACAACCTTGTCCGCGCTTGTTCTAGTAAAACAAAGGCAGGCGGACAAAGCTGTCCGCGCTCCCAGTCAAAGTTCGTTGCACAGCGGCTCGTCCTGATCATCTCGACGGTCGCTGCCATTTCAATCTCGGCTCAAGAGTACGACCTTGTCATTGCCAATGGCAGAGTCATGGATCCCGAATCGAATCTGGATGCCGTGCGCAGCATTGGCATTACTGGCCGCAGGATTCTGCGCGTGGCCGCTGAACCTTTGACTGGCCGCAACCAGATCGATGCAACTGGACTGGTCGTGGCTCCCGGCTTCATTGATTTGCATCAACATGGTCAGGACCAAGAAAATTATAAGTTCAAAGCGCAGGATGGAGTCACTTCTGTTTTTGAACTCGAGGTTGGCACCGCTGATGTAGATCGTTGGTATGCTGAACGCACGGGGAAGTCGCCGATTAACTTTGGCGTTAGCATCGGTCACATCCAAGTGCGGATGGCGGTAATGGGCGACCAACCTGATTTTCTTCCGGGAGCCAAATCAAACGGCGCCCTTCAGGTCGCTTCCGACGAACAGATCGAGGAACTAAAAAAGCAGATTGAACATGGGTTGAAACGCGGGGCGGTTGCGGTGGGATTCGGAATTCAGTACACGCCGATGGCTTCGCAATGGGAAATCCTGGAAATGTTTCGGGTCGCGGCGCGATACGATGCTTCCTGCCATGTGCATGTCCGTGGCAAAGGCGAAAAGGTCTTCGAACGAGGCATTCCCGCGTTGGAGGAAGTTATCGCCGCCGCCGCGATTACGCGCGCGCCGCTTCATGTTGTCCACATCCAGAGCACCGGCGGCAAAGCCACGCCGAGGTTGCTGCAAATGATTCGCGAGGCTCGGTCGCACGGTCTGGACGTAACGACCGAGTGTTATCCCTATACGGCTGGGATGACTGATATTCGGTCTGCCATTTATGACGAGGGTTGGCAAAAGGGCTTGGGAATCGATTACAAAGACTTGCAATGGCCCGGAACGAACGAACGCCTCACGGCCGAGAGCTTCGCACGTTATCGCAAGATCGGCGGCCTCGTTATTGCCCACACGAATCCGGAAGAAGTGGTGACCGCCGCGGTCGCTGATCCTCTGACCATGATTGCCAGCGACGGGTTTATTCTGCATCCGCGCGGCGCTGGCACTTACGCTCGCGTCCTCGGGCATTACGTTCGCGAAGCGAAGGCCCTGACTTTAATGGAGGGTTTGCGCAAAATGACCATCATGCCTGCACAGCGTTTGGAGAAACGTGTTCCAGCCATGAAGAACAAAGGTCGCATCCGTGCCGGAGCTGATGCCGACCTCGTGCTCTTCGATGCGGCGCGCATTCGCGATCGTGCCACGTTCGAACAACCGGCCAAATCGTCCGTGGGAATCCAGCAAGTGCTGGTGAATGGAGCCTTGGTTGTTAAGGATGGCCAGCTGCAAACCGGCGCTGCACCTGGGCGCGCCGTTCGGGCAGGCTTTCAGTGAAACGGCGATCATGACCCGAAACGGTAACGCGGTGCATCCTGAAGTCGTCGGTGCAATCGTAGCGGCGGGCATCCTGCCTGCCGCTATCAACAAGTTCGGGATTGCACCGAACGGCAAAGCAGCCACTATCGGCCCCAAAATGAAACCGACCAGCAAGCAATTTGGCGGGCCGTGGAGAGTGGCAGCATCGGCGAATTGTTAGGTTACGGCCTCCGAGACATTACAGATCCCAATTCGATGCTCGTCTTGATCGCAGATCATGACAGAGTCATCACTCGTTTCTATGCTCCCAAGACCAACCCTCTTCCGTTTGCTCAAGCAAGAGCGTTTGATTATAGCTGGTACTTCCAAAGGGATATTGACTTCATTATCGAAGAAAGAAGGATAACCTAACTCACGACGCGGACGAGCAAATGAAAATTGCCAATTAGCTATGAAATACATCCTTGCTCTCGACCAAGGCACTACCAGTTCGCGCGCCATCATTTTCGATCAGGGCGGAGGCATCAAAGCGGTCGCTCAAAAGGAATTTCCACAACTCTTTCCCAAGCCTGGCTGGGTCGAACACAATCCGAATGACATTTGGTCCACGCAGGCTGGTGTCGCCGCCGAGGCACTCACGAATGCCGGGCTGACGGCTGGTGACATCGCAGCCATTGGCATTACCAATCAGCGCGAAACGACCGTCGTCTGGGATCGCACGAACGGAAAGCCGATCTTCAATGCCATCGTTTGGCAGGATCGCCGCACGGCCGGCATCTGTGACCGTCTGCGAAAGGAAGGTTTGGCCAGCACCATTCGCAAAAAGACGGGACTGGTCATCGACGCCTATTTTTCCGCGACTAAACTTCAGTGGATTCTCAAGAACGTCAAAGGCGCCCGCGAAAAGGCGAAAGCCGGTGAACTCGCCTTCGGGACAGTTGATTCGTGGTTGGTCTGGAATCTCACAGGCGGCCGGGCGCACGTGACCGATGCGAGTAACGCCTCGCGAACGATGCTCTTCAATATCAAGACGGGACAATGGGATGACGAACTGCTCGATATTTTTGGCGTGCCGCGGTCGATTCTGCCCGAAGTGCGATCGTCGAGCGAAGTGTACGGCGAAGCGTCGCTGTTTGCCGAACCGATACCAATCGCAGGCATGGCGGGCGATCAACAAGCCGCACTTTTCGGACAAGTCTGCAGCAAGCCCGGCATGGTCAAGAATACTTACGGCACCGGTTGCTTCATGCTGATGAACACCGGCGATAAACTGATCAATTCTAAGAATAACCTGCTGACCACGGTTGCTTGGCGCATCAAGGACAAGACAGAATATGCCCTCGAAGGCAGCATCTTTATCGCGGGCGCGGTCGTTCAATGGTTGCGCGACGGTCTCGGAATCATCCAATCTGCCGCCGACGTCGAAGCCTTGGCCGCGCGAGTGCCGGATGCCGGTGGTGTTTGCTTAGTCCCGGCGTTCGCTGGATTGGGCGCTCCGCATTGGGATCCTTACGCGCGCGGTTTGATTGCCGGCATCACACGCGGCACAAGCCGGGCTCACCTCGCGCGGGCAGCCTTGGAAGGGATCGGGTTCCAAGTCATGGACGTTCTGAAAGCGATGGAAGCTGACTCTGGAATTCGGCTCAAGGAACTGCGCGTCGATGGCGGCGCTTGCGCCAATAACTTGCTCATGCAATTCCAAGCCGACCTGCTTGACGTGCCCGTTGTGCGACCACGTGTCTCCGAGACGACAGCTTTGGGAGCCGCTTATCTGGCAGGCCTAGCGGTTGGTTATTGGAAAGATGTTTCCGAAATTCAAAAGCAATGGCAAATCGACCGAAAATTTGTCCCCGCGATGAAATCCGCCGCGCGAACGCAGCTGTGCGATGGATGGAAGAAGGCTTTAATGCGCGCCAAATTGTGGCAGAAACCTCACTGAACCCAACGCGGTGAGCCGCAGCCGAATTGACCACGGGATTGCACGGGGCACACGGATGAAAGACGTGAGCAACTTGGTCTCCGCGTACACCGGTGTTATCCACGGTCAAAGAATCTTCCCAAGAATGTTTGATTCTGACATTACCTCCGCGGTTTCTGGAGACGTTTGTCGTTGCCGGCCGAAGATCGCGTCTTGCCTGAAGACTTAAGAGCCTTGCCTGGTGTTGATTCCTGAGTCGCTTCAGCGGCCAGGTCGATTGACTCCGATTCATTATCGTTGCGCACAACCTGAACCGAAATCTGATTGATATCTTCTGGTGTTGTTCTGGTTGGTTTTGGCATGGACCAACGTCGCCCAGCTCCCACGCGCCCGCCAGAAAAATCTCGGGCGCTTAACTGACTTGCGCGTTTCTTACTCGATGACGCGCATTTGCACGGCATCGACGACACGTTCGTCCGCTGTAATAGCCCCCACGATAACAACCGTGTTTCGTTTCTGGATGAGATTTCGCTTGAGCAACATCTCCAGGGCCGTCGAGATCGTCTCCGCCGGATTGGTCGGATGGAATGGGACCACAATCGGCGTTGCGGCCCAGTTCAACGTCAGAGATTTGGCAAGGTTCTCGTTGTCACAAATGGCGTAAACGGCCGAAGAACGCGGGCGCATCCAAGAGGCGTATCGAGCCATATTCCCTCTGCGAGTGAAAATGATAATCGCATCCGCTTTCAAATCGTTGGCCATGGCCACAGCACTTTTGACAAGCTTTTGCCGCGGGGTGGTTAATTGGGCCTTTTCATGATAATTGGCGCCGCCGCTCCGTTCGATGCGTTGGGCAATCCGATCGAAGACCTCGACACATTTGAGGGGATATTTTCCCACAGTCGTTTCGCCGCTGAGCATGATGGCATCCGATTGTTCGAACACGGCGTTGGCGACATCAGTGACTTCAGCGCGCGTTGGAACAGGATTGTCAATCATGCTTTCGAGCATATGTGTGGCCACGATCACAGGCCGGCCGGCGCGCAGGCACAGTTTGACAATTCTGCGTTGGATGATCGGCAGTTCCTCGTAAGGACATTCAATCCCAAGATCGCCCCGCGCCACCATGATGCCATCGGCTTGCTGGATGATTTCGTTGATGTTCTTGACGGCCTGTTGATCTTCGATCTTCGCGATGATGAGCGGCGAGGTTGTGGAGACAGGCGGAATGCCTCTCTTGCTCGAGGCGCGAGGTTGTTCGATGACCGCGCGGAGTTGCTGAATGTCCTTGGCCTCACGCACAAAAGAGAGAGCAATGTAATCAACGCCGATCTCGAGTCCCATACCCACGTCAGCGAGATCTTTTGCCGTGAGGGCAGGCAAACTCACTTTGACGCCAGGCAGGTTGATATGACGCCGACTGCCTAGTTTGCCGGGAGTCAGGACCTCGCACTCGATCTTGTTGGCGAATTTTGTGAGGACTTTCATCTGGATTTCGCCGTTGTCGAGCATCACCACGTCGCCAACGCTGATGTCGTTGACGAAGTTTTCGTAGTTTACATCGACGGAGTGCAGCTCTTCACTGCGCTCGCCTCGCACCGTGAGCGTAAATTTCTGGCCGGGCTTGAGATCGAGCGCCGCCAGCAAGTCACCAGTCCGAACAGCGGGGCCCTGCGTGTCCATCAATATGCCCGTGTGCTTTTCTTTAGCCTGGGAGGCCGAGCGAATGTGCGGAACGATCCGCCGAACCCAATCGTGCGTGGCGTGGGACATGTTCAGGCGAAAAATATTCACGCCAGCCTCGATCAAGCGGTTGATCATCTCGGGGGATTCTGTCGCTGGACCGAGCGTGGCGATGATTTTCGTCTTTCGCATAGGAACAAGTCGGTTGCGAAGATAAAGAAGCGGGGCGTGCTGAAAAGGCTTATTCCACCCTATTCCAAATGAACCAAATGAAACTTGATCTTTGAAAGAGCCCGGCCCATATATAAAAAACTCAGGTTTAAGAGAACCCTTTTATGGCAGACATCGCAAACAGATACCCGGACAACGTCGTGGGAAAATATTACGTCGATAACCAATGCATTGACTGCGATCTCTGCCGCGAGACGGCGCCTGACAATTTCACCCGCAATGACGATGGCGGGTTTTCCTTCGTTTACAAACAACCCACTACGCCCGAAGAGGAAGTTCAGTGCAAGGAGGCTATGGAAGGCTGCCCGGTCGAGGCAATCGGCAATAATGGAGGTGCGGCTTAGCCGGGACATTCATAGTGTTTGGCGCGCCTGCCTTCGCAGCGCCGAGTTTTACTCCATCAATATCTCCCGGAATTATCGCAAGCCGCGGGCGACTTTTCCGGAGCGCGGACATTTTCGTCCGCAGCAAACTTGAAATGAAAAGCGCGCGCTCGAATCTTCGAAAATCGTTGGGACGCATCTCTGCATTTGACACATGCTTCGGGGCGGACTCTGACTTGGCTGTCCAAACGGACCGAAGGCAAGAAGCGTTTATCAAATGCAGAGACGCGACCCCAACGATTCTCGGCCTGGTAGATTTGAAGTCGATCGGCGAACACCAGCACCTTGACCTCATGGCGGTGGGGGCTGGGGAACCCAGTAGTAATTGGCGTCCAAAGCCAGATAGCCGTAGGGATCGACGCCGCGCGAAAGATCCCGGTAAGGAGCTGGAAGATACTGCGAGAGGCGATTGAGGAAGTTGGCCTCGTGTTCGAAAGCCTGGGCCGGAATCAGGCCCGCTTTGCCCTGAGGCCGGTTGTCCAACCGCTCGGTGGCCCACTGGAAAGCCTGTTGGTTGAGATCCTCCAGGCTGGCAAAGCTGCGTCCGGGAAGAAAGTTGGTTTCCACCGTCCAAAAACTCCGTTCCTCGCCGGCTTTTCGATTCGGATGCTTGGGCGCGTGACAGCGACAGACTAAGCCGGGTTCTTCCGGAAAGTTCCGGTCTGACGCTCACGGATATGGAACTCTCTCGGGGTGAACCAGAGCTTGCTGTATCATGCATTCGGAGTTCGTAAAGGTTACGATTACGTTTGGACACTCTACGAGAAGGGTTGTATTCGCTTCGTGTTGGTGGTCCGGCCGGAGATGCTGGTATGTCCGAGGTGCAAGGGCTTAGATGTCAGTCGAAAGGGCAGGCGTTTCCGCGAACTGCGGACGGTGCCCATAGGTTTGAAACCCGTCTGGCTGTTCACCGAGGTTCCGCAATGCCAGTGCCGGAGCTGTGGTCAGAACTTCCAAGTGTCCCCCCCCTTTGCCCCGGCTTATGCTTCGCACACTCGCCAACTCCAAGCCTTGATCCAGAGTCTGCGAGGAATGATGACGGTTACCGACTTGGCAGCGGTGAGCGGCCTGGGATGGGATACCGTCAAGAGCATCATCAAGGTCAGGCTGGAGAAGGATTACGGGCATCCGCGGCTCCGGGGGGCTGGAGCGCTTGTCGATTGATGAGATCTACGTTGGTCGGCGTAAAAAGTTCTACACCCTGGTCATTGATCTGGATAGCGGCCAGATCGTCTGGGTTGCCAAGGGCCGCGGTGGCGAGGCTTTGTGCCCATTTTTCAGGGCTTTGCGCTATAGTCGCGCCAGAATTCGAAGCAGTCGCCATGGATATGAGCGCCGCCTACTGGGCCGCCGTCATGGAGCACCTGCCCGGAGCGGCCATTGTGTTTGATCGCTTTCACATCATCAAGCTGGTCAATGAGAAGCTGGAGGACCTGCGCCGAGAGATGGTCCGTGAAGCCGTTGGGCCGATGAAACAAACCGTTAAGGGCATTCGCTATCTGCTTTTGATGCGGCGTGAAAATGTCCAAGAGGAGAAATTGCCTCGTTTGGATGACGCCCTCAAACACAATGAGCCTTTGTTCACGGCCTACTTGCTGAAAGAAGCGCTGGGACTGCTCTGGGAACAGCCAAGCTACAACCATATGCGTTCCTTTCTCTACGAATGGTGCGCCTGGGCCGATTTTATTTCGAGAATCAGCGCCTGTGCGAGTGCTTGCTTACTACTGGGCGCATCTCGACAGTACCACCCCAGGATGCGCCTTCCTCGTAGCGCAGAGTTTCACTCTGCTGTATCGCAGGTTTGAACCTGCAGAGGGTCGGGTCAATCCAGGCGCGCGCGGAACTGGCGAACGTTTTGCCGATTGCAAATCGGCGATACGGCAGACTGCGAATCACCCCATGCCGGTTGTTCTGTAGCAGCTGTGGCTTGCCGGGATGGGCTTGAGACGTGATGCTCCATTCACGCATCACGTCTCACGCATCACTCTTACTTCTTATCCTTCTGAACCACGACCAAGGCATTTCCCATGGGACGTTCGCGGCCTTCTGAGGGGTTGTTCATCACTTGGCCATACAACCAAAATGTGGCTGAACCGCCACCATCCAAACTCATTGCCTCTTCACAACCGAGGCCGAGCAGGTAATTGCCCAATTCAATATCAGTCATTCCCACTGAGAGGTTCCGCTGTCGGCCGTCAACTTCCACAAGAAAGAAAAACTGCTTGTTCCAGCCAATGGCGGCGCGCGGATGGCGGACGCTGTTGTCATTCCGCTCAATCACCTTCCCCTTGCGAACCAACGGCGGACCGCCCCCGACCGCGGTCTTTGCGCCCCTGATGTCGGGCGTAGTCGCAGTCGAGATTTGGAGGACAGTTCCCGGCGTCACTTTAGGAACGCGTGACAACATCTTGCGTCCGAGCGACAACACCATGGTGTCTTTGTTCAAAGGCGTATCGCCAGCTTCACGCACCTCACGCACTTGCGCCGCGTAAGCTTGGCCGGGCCGAAGCGGCAACCACGAATTCGTTCCGTTTCGCTCCAGCACTATTTCGCGGCCGCCGCTCGTTCGGGTTGATTTGCCAACGGCGGCGGTGTAGAGAACGACCGCATCCGAGGCGCGCTCTTCGTTAAGTCCGAAAGGGCTCTTCGGCCCGTTCGGCCACGTGACTGCAAAGCGTCCCAGAACATTCGTCATATGCGGCACACCCGCGGCGTCGAGCCAAAAGCAGGTCCAGTCACAGGGAGCGCTGATCAATTCACCGCGGGTAATTTGCAAGCCTTTCGGATCGCCTGCATAAGGACGGTCAGTGAGATAATAGTCGCCGTTAATACCCGCGACCGGTTTCCCAACCTCGCGAGGAATCGTGCGAATCTGTTCGCTCAAAGTCGCCATTCCAAATCTTGTGCCCTGACCCAATGTCGTGTGCAATTCGAAATCCGGATTCGAGAGGTCCACCTTGACAATGTGTACCGACCACGGCTTCTCGCGTACTTCATCATGACGGTAGGAAAATCCTTGCGCGAGCTTGGAAGCTGATCTCTCCGCCGCCGCGCAATTGAATGACCCGCCAGCGGCCACGAACCCGGAAACAGCTATCGCGGAAATGCTGTAAAGTCGAACGATCTTCCGGAATGACGAGTGATTCCGTGCGGGGTTAGCGTGAGTTTGTTCAATCATTGTCTGAATTCCTTGTAACTCGGCTAATTAATGACGGTGTTTACGGTTTGGTCTTTTGCAGCAGAACCAGACCGTTCGCGGTCGGCCGTTCGTATCCGTAGCATGGGCTGCTTACGACGTCGCCTTCAATCCACATTTCCACCGACCCGCCTCCATCCAGGTTCATTGCCTCGTCGCAGCCCAGCTTGAGAAAGTAGTCTGTTAGCTCCTGCAGCGTCATCCCAATCGAGAGCCCGCGCTGCCTTCCATCGACAATCACAAGGAAGATGAATTTCGAATTCCAGCCGATAGCGGAGCGTGGATGCCGCGAATACCCTTGATGCTCGTGAGCCGGCTGTGGCTGGCGTCCGCGCAACAGACGCGGTCCTCCGCCAATAGCCGTTTGCACGCCTGTCAAATCGGGCGAAGTCGCCGTCGAGATTTTGATGATCGATCCAGGCGTGACCGCTGGCAACCGCGCCACCAGCGATGGTCCAATCGATAAGACCATGATCTCCGAATTCAAGCGGCTGTTGCCGGTCCCGCGCACTTCACGCACGCGCGCGGTGAATGTTTGCCCAGGACGCAGCGGCAACCAGTCATTTTCTCGGTCGCGCTCCAAGATGAGTTCACGTCCGCCGTAAGTGCCGGTCGAAGACCCGAGCTTGGGAGTGTACAGAACAGCAGCATTGGCAGGGCGCTCCTCATTCAATCCAAAAGCAAACCTTTCGCCGCTTGCCAAGGTGGCCTTGAATTGGGGAACCACTTGGTCAATGCGCGGTTCGCCCTTCGGATCGATCCAAAAACAGACTGCGGCGTCGGGACCACTGGCGAGTTCGCCACGTAGAATTTGCAAGCCCCGGGGATCGCCTGCGTACACCTCACGTTCGGTGCAATAAAAACTGCCATTGATGGCTGCGAGCGGCCGTCCAAGTTCCGATGGAATTGTGCGAATCTGTTCGGAGAGCGGCCCGAGGCCCAAAACGCGGTCTTGGGAGAGCGTTGTCACCAAGGCGAGATCCGCCCGAGATCGATCAATCTGTAACACGTGAATGGACCAGGGCATCGAACGAACCCGCTCGTGCCTATGCAGGAAGCCGCGGGCGAGTTCGTTCGAGGGACTCAGCTTAGGCTCGGCTTGAACAGCCTGACGGACGGCTGTGTCCGGGACTGCGGCAACTTGCTCCGCAGAAGGAAGTGACGTTGCTCGATCCCGATGAGGCGGTTCGTTTGGCGTGCTGTCTGACTCGGAAGAGCCGCGTCCGCAGCCAATCGGTCCGAGTTGGACGAGCGCCATAAACGCGAGGCAAACTAACGCAGGGCGCCGGCAGAATGCCGTTGAACTAAGGAATCGCAGAGAGCAATCCGCCATGGTCTTCTCCCTCTCTTCCATTCGGATGGAGGAGAAGGTTGGAGAGAGAAGAAGGTGCGTGAGGCGGCGACAGGTTCTAATGGCCCATCGAAATAAGTTATTGACTCGATTCGTCACAACGCTGTTCGTTTAGCTGTTAACAACCTCTATTGCAATGCGGAAGCTCCGCGAAAATCGAAATTCTTGACCGCTTCCGCTGACATCGTCCCAAGGGCTCTTTGCAGAGCATAAATGTTGCCCGACGGTTCAGGATGAACGCGATTGGAAAGCAACATCCAGAATGTTTTCGAAAACGGGTCAATCCAGAGACAGACTCCTGTAAATCCTGTGTGTCCGTACGAGCCAACTGGAAACAACTTGCCGCGCGGCCGGCTGAATTCTGAATCAATATCCCATCCCAACCCGCGACGTGTTTTCATCGACGCAGGTGTTTGCACCGTCGTCATCAGCTTAACCGTTTCAGGTCTCAGAATCCGCACTCCATCCAATTCGCCTTCGTTGAGCAGCATCCGTGCAAATCGCGCCACATCCGACGCAGTCGAAAAGACGCCCGCGTGACCTGCGACGCCTCCCATGCGCTGCGCTTTCGGGTCGTGCACCTTTCCGCGCAAGACCTCACGGCCGGCCCTTTCCGTCGGAGCGATTCTCGACCTCTTGCTTTCCGGCGGACGATAAGAAGTATCGTGCATTTTCAGCGGGCCAAAAATCTCGCGAGCGACAAAGTCATTAAGCTTCATTCCCGCAACGCGCTGGACTAGTTCTCCCAGAATAATGAAGTTGATGTCACTATAAAGAAAAGCTGCGCCCGGCGGATTTTCCGGACGTTCTGCGCAAATCAACTTGAAAGCGGCCTTAAAATCACCCCAATCAGGAAAGCCGCTTAGAGTCCGCGTAAATCCTGAAGTGTGTGTCAACAGGTGACGAATAGTAATGCTCCCACGTTTGAATTCAGGCAAGTGCCGCGCCACCGGGTCATCCAGTTTCAGCTGTCCGCGCTCGTACAAGATCATTAGCGCCGGAACCGTTGCCAATACCTTAGTGATCGAAGCGACGTCAAAGATAGTGTCTTCAGTCATCGGTTCGGATTTCGGGACGGATGCCCGAAGCCCGAATGCTTTGACGTAGTGGCATCTGTTGCGTTCAATCCAAAGAACTCCGCCAGGCAGTTTCCGATCCACAATGGCGCGACTTATCTCGGTTTCCATCTGGGCGAGCTTCGCAGAATCAAATTGATCGAGGACCGCTGCATAGGCCGGCAGGCCGGCGCCCAGGAACATTAAGAGCAAGCCTTGGCCGATAATGGCCGTCAAAAATTCAGTTAGGCCGGACCTCTTCACTGATTCGTCTAAACACCGTTCGACCGCCTAAAGTTGCTGAAATCACGGGATTAAATCAATGGTTAGCGCAGCGCAGAGTGCCTAATCTGCTGTTTCGCGGGATGCCGATCCTGCAGCGCAACAGGGATTGGACGCACGCCGAAACTCTCCGCCGATTGGCAATCGGCGATACAGCGCAACGCGGACACAGACGCAGCCGCAACCAAAACGGAGCGCGGACATTCTTGTCCGCAGCAACGGCCGAATGCCTGGCGGTTTTCGAAAGTTCCAACGCGCGCTTTTCCTTTCCAGTTGCCGTGCATCTTGAAGTTGTTGGTGATTCTGCAGGGTTCTGTGGGGGGCAGAGTTGAGTGAGTGTGAATGAACGGCTCTCGAAATTGGACCGAAAACCGCGTTTTAAAACTCCCCAGAGTTTGGGCTGAATTCCCACCCGCCGCGGACCGTGCAATTCGCTTTCTGGCCAGCCTTGAGATCGTTGCGAGACAGCCAAAACAAAAAGGGACAATGCGATTGGATCAATTGCTGGAGCAGGAAGATTATCTGCACAGCGCTCGGCTTGGCGGCCAAAGCCTTCGGTATGTGGCCGAACTGGATGGCCAATGGGTCGCTCTGCTTAGCTTCAGCGCCCCGGCCCTCCAGATCAAAGCGCGCGAAAAGTGGCTGGGCTGGACGCCGCGCCAGCGTGCCCGCCGCCGGCTGCACCAGCGGCTTTGGACGGGCGAGCCGCGACTTCTATGTCGAGCACGGC
>VHDE01000106.1 GCA_016871515.1 Verrucomicrobiota bacterium | reverse complement strand
CTTGGCCGCATGGAATGCAAGCCCCAATCCGTTGGTGTGGACGGCGACGGTGGAACAGATCATGAAAAAGATCGAGCGGGCACGCGCCAAACTGGAAGCGATCAAGCCGGGATGCACCCAGCCGAAAAGGAAAAAGATCGCAAACGATACGTCTAGTTGTTTATGGCACACTACACTAGCGGTCTGAAGGCTGCGCAACAAGAAAAATGCCGATCGAATGGGTCTCAAAGCCATATGGATGCCGCAACCCGGAATCCCTGGCTGCTAAATCGAGATTTACGACGGGTACTTTTCGCCTTTAGATTGAACAAGGCAGGTTCGCCCTGCCACACCCGCGGGCTGTGCCAATGTTGCGTGCTTCGTTTTAGCAAATGAGAACGCACAATTGTGCGACGCACTTCGTTATTTGCCGCTTGTCAGAGGGATGCTTGGGAGTCTAAACACACGTCATGCCCGAATGGATCGCGGTTATTTGCTTAGGGATTATCGAAGGCGTCACTGAATTCCTGCCTGTCTCGTCGACGGGCCATTTGCTTCTGGCGCAGCAGTGGCTTCCCCGCCAGCCCAAACTTTTTACCGTCGTAGTGCAAAGCGGCGCCGTCCTGGCGGTGATCCTCATTTTCGGAAAGCGCCTCCGTCAGATGTTTGTGAAATGGCGCGAGCCTGCAACACGAGATTATTTGTTCAAGCTGATCGCCTCGTTCGTCATTACAGGAATTGGCGGACTGCTCCTAAAGAAATTTGATTTCGAGCTTCCTGACACAGTGGCGCCCGTGGCGGGCGCGACACTGTTGGGTGGCGTGTTTTTTCTCGTGGTCGAACAGTGGCTGCAAAAACGTCCGTTAAGCGACCAAGTCACCTGGCGCATTGCGGCAGCGGTTGCGTTGGCGCAATTGCTGGCGGCAGTCTTTCCAGGAACATCCCGTTCTGGTGCTACTATCCTAGTCGCTTTGCTCTTAGGCCTGAATCGCCCAGCCGCGACGGAGTTCTCATTTCTGTTGGGAATTCCTACGCTGCTCTCAGCGGCGGCATTGCAGACGGTCAGCGAACTCAGGCAACCATCCGGCGAACCGATTGATTGGTCCATGGTCCTGCTTGGTTCGGCCGTGGCTGCGCTGACGGCCTTTGCCGTGGTTAAATGGCTCCTGCGTTTTGTGCAGTCGCACACTTTCGTCGGATTCGCGTGGTATCGGATTATACTGGGCATCTTGATCCTATTGATGGCATAGGCTGCCGTTCCCACTCCTGCATCACGACCCCAAAACCTATCCCAAAAACCTCTTGCTCTTGTTGTTCCCTGATGCATCTTATCCGCCATGCGGAAACTTGAATACAGCGCATTCCTCAGCTTGGGCCATGGTTCGACCATTGGCTCAGGCAATGGCTTTCTTCTGATCACTCCGCCTTAGATTCTACTTTATCTCCCGCAAGTACCGGCGGTGGGACATCTGGTTGACTCTGGTATTCGACTGAATCCGTAAGAGTCCGTGTCTGCCCTGGAGGCAGCCGTCATCCTTTCGTTGTTTCTCTCAAGAGAGAAGCTTTCGATAGCATCGGGCAAATAAGAAAGACCGAAAACTGAATCTAATCTTAATTTTATGCAATCAATGGAACAGGAAATCTCGCGCCGGCGGACGTTTGCGATCATTTCGCATCCCGACGCCGGCAAAACAACCCTCACGGAGAAGTTTCTTCTTTACGGAGGCGCCGTGCAATTGGCTGGTGCGGTCTCGGCCCGCCAGAATCAGCGCGCCACGACTTCCGATTGGATGGAACTCGAGCGTCAACGTGGCATCTCGGTCAGCTCAACCGTGCTCCAATTCGAGTATCGCGACCGTGTGGTCAATCTGCTGGATACACCGGGCCACAAGGATTTTTCCGAGGACACTTACCGCGTCCTGACGGCGGTAGATGCGGCGGTGATGGTGATCGACGCGGGCAAGGGCATCGAAAGTCAGACTCGCAAACTTTTTGAGGTATGCCGGCGGCGAGGCATCCCCATTTTCACCTTCATGAACAAAATGGATCGGCCAGCCCGCGACAGACTCTCGCTGCTCGATGAACTCGAAAGCGTGCTGGGTATCGCGGCCTATCCGATGAATTGGCCGCTTGGCGACGGAGCGCAATTTCGCGGCGTGTACGACCGCCAATCCAGCCGGGTCCACTTTTTCGAACGGGTTCCAGGCGGTGCGTTTCGCGCGCCAGTTTCGGTTCATGGTCTGGCCGATCCGCAAGTGCGCGACAGTCTTGATCCGGAATTGTATGCTCGGACGTTGGACGAATTGGCCATGCTCGAAGGAGCAGGCGCCGGCTTCGATCACGCCGCGGTATTGTCTGGCCACCTTACACCGGTTTTCTTCGGCAGCGCCGTGAACAACTTCGGCGTGCAACTGTTCCTCGATACTTTTCTCGAACTGGCGCCGGGACCGCATCCGCGCCAAGCGAGCGGTCGCGTCATTGGGCTCGAAAGCGATGCGCCGTTTTCCGGTTTCATCTTCAAGATTCAGGCAAACATGGATCCGAAGCATCGCGACCGCCTCGCCTTTCTGCGGATCTGCTCCGGACGATTTGAACGTGATATGACGGTCACCCACACGCGAACAGGCCGGACGCTGCGCCTTTCAAGCACGCACCGTCTTTTCGGAAGGGATCGAGAAACATTGGACGAAGCATTTCCGGGTGATGTCGTCGGCATTGTTGGTCATGCCCACTTTCGAATTGGCGACACCTTAGCCACCGATCCGACACTGGTTTATCGCGAGATTCCCCGGTTCACGCCAGAATGCTTCGCGTGGTTGCATAGCGCGACGACGTCACAGTTCAAGCGCTTTCGCGAAGGGCTCGATCAGTTGTTGCAGGAAGGGGTAGTCCAATCGTTGCTCATCAAGAATTCACCACAACGTGTGCCGCTGTTGGCCGCAGTCGGGCCGCTGCAATTCGATGTCGTGCAGTATCGGCTCCAAAGCGAATACGGCGCCGAATCCCGCGTCGAAGCAGCGCCATGGCGAGTGGCGCGCTGGGTGGCAAGCGACGTTGCGGAAGACGGATTCGATGAGAGCCTCCTGCCAAGTGGCGCGCGTGTGGCCTTCGACAACGCTGGACGGACCGTGTTGCTCTTTTCAGAGCAATGGTCGTGCGATTTCTTTGCCGGGCGCAATCCGTCGCTGCAACTATCGACATTGCCACTCGACTCAGTCGGCGAAACAGCCGATGCGCGGTCCGCCGCGGCATAGAATGCCTCACGAACGTGCTGGCCGCGGTCTCCGGTTGAGCCCTCGGTCACACCTGGTACAGCGAGTTGCATTCTCCGGGGTCTCGGACTTAAGCTTCCGGGAATCGCATGTCGCCAACCGTAAAGCAATTCCTTCAACGTTGGGCGATCAACACATTGGCTGTGTTGGTGGCCGCGAACGTTATTCAAGGAATTCGCTATGAAACCGTCGCCGGACTTTTGGTGGCCTCGTTGCTCTTGGGCATTTTGAATGCTTTCCTCCGGCCCGTGATGATGCTTCTTTCATTGCCGTTGCTGATTCTGACCTTGGGCTTATTCACGTTCGTCATAAACGCGCTGCTCCTTTATCTCGTCGGCTGGCTGGTGAAGGGATTTCAGGTCGAGACATTCTGGGCCGCATTTTGGGGGGCGCTAATCATCAGTCTCATTTCCTTGGTCGCCAATTCGCTTTTGGGCATTGGCGATGCCCGCGTAGAAGTCAGCCGCGGCCGCAAACGCTCTCGGGACCGGAGGGATGATGGGGGTGGACCGATTATTGACGTCTGATGCGTTCGTAGGCGGTTCGCAAGATGGGCACGCCCTTGGCGGCGAAGTCGCGCTCGAAGTCGGTTTGAATCTGCGTTAACGAGGTTGGCGCGTCAATGTGTTGAAAGGCGGCGTTCGCCTGAAAAACGGCGTTCATCTGCGCAAAGTATTCCGCGTTGTCGGTCCGCAAAAAAACGCGGCCCTGCGAGTCAAGAATCTGCTGAATCACCTCGACCAAGCGCGCGTTTAGCAAACGGTTCTTGTGATGCCGCCGCTTGGGCCATGGATCGGGAAAATAGATGTGCAACGCATTGACCGAATTCTGAGGCAGCAAATACTCGACAACATACGAAGCTTCCAATCGGATCAACCGCAGATTTGTCAATCCGGCCCGCAAACCTTTTCGGTCCAGTTTGCGCATTCGGCCGAGCAATCTTTCGATGCCGAGGAGGTTCAGCTCTGGGTTCAGGCGTGCGTATTCAGCCAGGAACGATCCATCGCCACTGCCAAGTTCAACTTCGAGCGGACGTGGCGCAGGAAATAGTTCTGCCAGGCGAAGCCGCTCCACGTAGGAAGGCGGCCGGTAAATCAAGGTCGGTTTCTGCTCTGCGAATCGCTCCGCGGTCATTCTTTCAAAAAGAGGGCCAGCGACGCCGTGTAGCCGTGAAGGAAACTCCGGTCTCCCACTGGACCGATTTCGCCGTTGCAAAAGAATCCGGCCAGACTGAGCGGACCGAGTTGTTCCTGGACCATGCGCGCATCGTGATGAGGCTCGCCAAACATCCGATGGCCGCGTCCATTGCAACAACAGAGGCAGCCGCCTAACACCTGCGTCGAACGGAGCCGCTGCTGAGCAGTTCGCAAAAGAGCGCCCATGTCCTCGGAAGCGGTTGCAGCATCTCGACGCTGAAATTGCATCGTCTGTCCTGCGTGCGGCAACGCGCCCACGGCAATGGACCCGGATTTCGGATCGGCGCCCAACAGGTTTCGGATCAGAAAATCTCCGCGATGGAATTCGTCCAAATACTCATTGATCACAAGGCCGACAAACAAATTCCCGCGCGTTTTCTTCTGTTCCGAGGCGGGGAGATTATTGAACGTTTCGACGAGAACCTCGTAAGCCGGTCGGTTGCCGATTTGATGAATTAGATTCCGCTCGGTCTTCGTGATCGTCCAGGTCTCGCCAATCGGTGTGCATCCTTGTGAAATCACGCTGGCCAATTTGATGGCGCCCGCCACTGACACGGCCACGCCGCCGTCTTCAAAGACATCGCCATTCAAATAGACTTGCGTTCGCTGCTCGGAAAAATCGCCGCTGGCGAGTCCGCCCAAAATCGGGAGTGGAGCATACGCCTCATTCCAACCATTCAGCCACGCATCGCTATCCATGTGAAAAGGGTCGGCGAAAACGAGCCAGCCGTTCGTTTGACCGGCATTGAGGCCTGTCTCCAAATGCCAGTAGCCAGGCCCGTTCGCTTCTTCAATTTGCTGTTGCGTGAAGCGCTGAGCATCGAGTTTTGCCCCAGGCAATGAAAATAGTCCAAGGACCAACCCGCCGTTTTCTTCCAGCTCTTCGCTGCCTGAAATCAACCCGGTGCTGGAACAGCCGGCCAACAACGGAATCTTCGCATGAACGCGGAGTATCTCAAGGACCAGCGCAGCATGTGGAAAGAACCGCGGCGTCATGAACACAAGACCAAGAGAAACTTGCGCGGCAGAGAGTGCAGCCCGCGTTTCCTCGGCCCAGGCTTGGAGCTTGGACTCATCGAATCCGCCCGCCCAATGCCGGACCACAGAATGTTCGCTCTGCATGGAGCCAAGTTAACGGGAAAGTGCGCGATGGCAAACTCGAAGTCCTCTTGCTATAACGAAACCATTCGGACCATGAAACCCACACTGCGACATCTCTTGTTCTGCCAATGCTTAGCACTGCTATCTTGTCTCTCGCTCCCGCATGAAGCTGCCGAATTGACTGATGCTGAATTGGCCCAGCGCGCCCGCAGCGTCCTCGCTCAAACGACCGGCCGAATTAGCGTCCCCGGCCTGCGCCAGCCGGTAACCGTCCTCCGCGATCCGTGGGGCATTCCGCATATTTATGCCGAGACGCAAGATGACTTGTTCTTCGCGCAAGGTTTCGTCGTCGCTCAGGACCGTCTTTGGCAGCTCGATTTGTGGCGGCGCATTGGCGAAGGCAAAGTCGCCGAGATCGCCGGGCCAAACGCTCTGGACCGCGATCGTTTTGCCCGGCTGGTCCGGTATCGCGGCGGCCTCAAGAAGGAATTTGAAAGCTACGCTCCGGATGCGCGGCAAATCATCGAAGCCTTTGTGCGCGGGATCAATTTCTTCATTGAGTCGAGTCGCGACCGGTTGCCGATTGAATTTCAACTCACGGGGACACAGCCGGAACTTTGGACGCCCGAAGTCTGCTTGACGCGCATGTCCGGCTACATCATGACACGCAACGCCGGCACGGAAATCTTGCGCGCCCAACTCGTTCGTGAATTAGGCACGACCTTTGTCGATGATTTGTTCGAGACCGTCCCACGGCGACTTCTCGAAGTTCCTCGCGGCCTCGATCTTGCCGGCATTGACAACAAGATTCTGGCCGGCGCCCGTGCCGCAGGCGGGCAGGTTGCTTTTGTCGAACGCGAAGGCAGCAACAACTGGGTTGTCGATGGCCAACTCTCCAGGACCGGCAAACCGCTTTTGGCCAATGATCCCCATCGCAATATCTCGCTGCCGAGCCTCCGCTATCTCGTGCATCTCGTCGGTCCGGGTTGGAACGTGATCGGCGCGGGCGAGCCGGCCATTCCCGGCGTCGCCTCGGGCCACAATGAACAGATCGGTTGGGGAATCACGATTGTCGGCATTGACCAACAGGACCTTTATGTCGAAGAGACGAACCCGGCCAATCCCAATCAATACCGCCGTCGGGGACGTTGGGAGGCGATGCGGATCGAGCGCGAGCGGATTGGAGTCAAGGACGCCGCGGAACCAGCGGAGGTCGAACTGAAATTCACCGAGCACGGGCCGGTGATTTATGAAGATGCGGCGCGCCATCGCGCTTACGCGTTGCGCTGGGTGGGGAGTGAACCTGGCACGGCCGGATACCTCGCCTGCCTCTCGGTCGATCGCGCACGCAATTGGCGCGAATTCCGGCGCGCGCTCGAACGTTGGAAAGTCCCTGGATTGAATTTCGTTTATGCCGATGTCGAAGGGAATATCGGCTGGCAGGTTGCGGGCTTGACACCGGTTCGCCGCGGTTGGCCGGGCTTGCTGCCTGTGCCGGGCGCGGAAGGACATTATGAATGGCAAGGATTCCGTTCGCTCGCGGAACTTCCGCAATCGTTCAATCCCAGCCAACATTATCTGGCCACGGCGAATCACAACATCTTGCCCCGAGATTACCGGCGTGAACTCGGTTACGAATGGGCTGCGCCGTATCGCTTTAGCCGAATCGCCGAGGTGCTCGGATCGTCAGCCTCCTCGAAGTTCGACATCGCCGCGTTCCAGCGATTACAACATGACGAGATGTCGTTGCCCGCGCGGGAATTGACGCAGTTGCTCAAGACCAAGACGGCGCCAGCAGTTGAGTTGCGGCCTTACGTGGAAATGGTGACGAATTGGGATTGTGTCCTCGCCAAAGACTCTGCGCCCGCCGCGCTCTTCGAGGTGTGGGTCACCAAGTTGCGACCGGCGATTTTCAGGCCGCATCTGCCAACGAATCTCTGGCCACTCGTGGCGGGCAATATCTCCCTGGTGAAAACAATCGAAGTGCTGAAACATCCCGGTTCGCGCTGGTTTGGTCCGAATGCCGAAGCGAAACGCGATTCGCTTCTGCTCCAAACCTTCGGAGACGCCGTGGCGGAAACCAAAACCAAGCTTGGCGCCAACGCGGCGAATTGGCGATGGGGTTCGCTGCACGTCGTGTCGTTCAAGCATCCGCTCTCAACGAGTGACAAGCGGCGAGCTGTGTTGGACCCGCCGAGCGTTGAACGCGGCGGTGATGGGTTCACGGTCAATGCGACTGGCGGAACGGGACTCACTCAAACGGCGGGCGCGTCGTTCCGTGAAATACTCGATTTGGCAGATTGGGACCGCTCCGTGGCCACAACGGCGCCGGGTCAATCTGGGCAACCGCAAAGCCCGCACTACGCCGATCATCTGCCGCTTTGGGGCGAAGGTCGCTATTTTCCCCTTTTGTTCAGCCGGTCCAGCATCGAATCTGTCACGACGAACAAGCTGACCCTTGTTCCGTCCTCTCGGTAATGACGCAGTAGTTCAGCGCCGCCGCCAAGCACGCGCCAGCGTTTGGACTGCGTCCGGCTTGCCGGCGCTTTTGATCAGCCTGTGGCGTTCGAAAGCGGGAGCAAGATTAGCAAGCTCCGCGCACTCCAAACGCTTCGCGCCAAAACGACTCGAGATCGTCGAAACCGCCGCGCTCTGTAGTTGGCACCCTTGGTTCATTAACAGCCACCTTACGGCTTCTGGCTAGTCGTTGCAGAGTTGATGCGCCACAGGGCCCTTCGCACGGCGATCCGCAGTCGGGGTTCCCTATTCTGCAAAGCCTGGCTCAATGCGGGAACGGCCGGGAGCGCCAGTTCTCCTAAATTACCAAGGGCTTGGGCCGCGAGATCGCCCGCGACAGCTTCGGATGACGCCAGCGCGTTCGTGAGGAATTGCATTGCTTCGTCATTTCTCTCACGCAAACGCAAGCAAAGAGCTGCTGCTGTGATCTTGACGTGCGGATGATCGGGCCCTCGAAAGATTGCTTCGACAGTTTCCTTCATCACTTGGCCGCTCAGTCCTGCTTCCAGCAACGCTTTGATCGCTGACAAGCGACCGTACGATGGCGCCAAGGCATTCTTGACCTCGCGCTCTAACGCCGAAACCGCTTGTTGGTCCGGAGTTCGTTCAATGCGCAGAATCGCCGCCGCCGCCGCTACGGCCGTTTCTGCTCGTCCCGAGTTGAGAAACTCTTTGAGGTTAGGCAACGCCGGCTGCGCCGCCGCCCCGATCTTTCCCAGGGCCCGGACTGCGATCATCGAGCAAGCGTTGCAACGATGGGACTGCTTCGCTTGCTTCCGGCCCCAACCGGCCGATTATTCCGCAGGCGTTTAATCCGAGAAACCGATTCGTTCCATTCAAGAGACTTGTCACCGCTGGGGCCACGCGATGATCGAGCATTTCGAATCGGCTCAACGCAACGCTCGCATTGACCTGAACGGCCGGATGAGCGTCCGCCACTAAGGAACTGACCGCGTAGGCAGCATCGGAGTTATCGAAGGCAACGGAACTTAGAGCCAACGCAGCTCGGTATCGATCCAAGCACTCGGAACTCTTGAGTAATTCCATTAAGGCGGGTTGCGCGGCGCGAACGATTGGACCGAGCGCTTCGATCATCTTAAAGACCTCCGTTCTCGCTGGCAGATCGCCATCCCTCAACAGGATTTCGACTGCGCGCACAGAAGTTGATTCACTTTGGTTCTCGCAGCGAAGAACGGCGAGCGCCGCATCGCATCTCGTCGGGGCGCGGTCATGGTCTAAGAGCGAGACTAACGTTGACGTCACTCGTGCCTCCGAGGCGCGGCCTGCCTCGACCAGCGATTCAGCGGCGCCCAAGCGAACGAGCGGGTTCGGAGAATTCAGAGCGACATTCATTTGCGCGGCCAGGTCTTCTTCCGCTCCGGCCCAGATTGCGGCCAGCAGAACCCCGAAGGTCAGGTATCTTCTGATCATTCGTCTATGTCCCTCGAGCGTAGCGCATCGTACACGCCGTCTTCACAGCTTGGAATGTAAGCGGGAGGCAATGATCATGTCACTCTGAAACCAGAAGCGCGGCGCAAGGGTATAGGCAGGCCCGCTTCATCGTAACGCAGACTTTCAGTCTGCTCCATCGCCGATTTGCAATCGGCCTGCCGCGTTACGCTAAACCCGTTTGCCAAACCCACCGGCCATCAATCATCGCTGCCGCAACATCGCCCCTGTGCTGAATGACGGCTTCGTAGAGATTCTCTTCAGACCGCGAAATCGGCACTGCAATCAGGTCCGCGAACGCGCCCGGACAGAGTTCGCCAATTTTCCCCGCCATGCCCAAGGCACGGGCGCCATTGATCGTTGCCATTCGCAGAATGATTTCCGGCGGCCACCCGTTGCCATTCGCCGCGAACGTTCGCATCTCAGCAAGCATGTCTAAGTCGATGGTTTGCTTGCGAACGTGATGCACGCTGGCCAAGCTGTCGGTGCCCAGCGAAAGATTAACTCCTGCCTGAGCCAGCTCCCGAGCAGGAAATGGATCGTGCTGGAAGTACATATGGCTCCGAGGACAGTGCACAACGTTCACTCGGCGTTCACCCAATAGTGCGGCATCGCCAGGGGCCAGGTAATTCACGTGCACCGCGAGCAGATTCGATCCCAGCAAACCGTAGCGTTCCAGATGTTGAACAGGCGAACAATCGCCGCAATCGCTCATGTTGCGCTGGCTCTTTAGCCAATCGTAGAGTGGTCCGCTCCGCCGCCAGAACATGTCGAACTCTGCCATGGACTCCGCGACATGCGTGGTGATGCGCCAGTTTCGTTGCGCTCCAACTTGAGCGGCCAGGGTCAGCAACTCAGGCGAGGTCGAGTACGGAGCGTGCGGCGAAAGACCGGGCGAACCCGCGCAAGGCGGCAGCGACTCCAGAGTGTTGACTGCTTCGTGCAAAATCTCCGATGCAGGACGCTTGCGTTTGACGCCCGTCATTTCCCAAAACGAAAAGACCCGGAGTGGCGTTGCTGTCCAAGCATCCGGAAGCAATTCCGGAACGGCCTCAATATCGGCCACCGAAGTCGTGCCCGTGCGAAGCAACATCTTGGCGCCATGAATCCAGGATTGCGCGTAATCTGAATAGCTCCATTCTGCCTTAAACGCGAGCAACCCCTTGATCCAATCGGGGAATGACTTCGGCCGCGGCAGCTTGCCGGCCATGTCCGTGTAATCGAGATGACAGTGCGCGTTGACGAATCCTGGCAGCAGCGCGGCATCACCGAAATCGGTGGTCGGACCATTGAAGTTGCGCCGAAGTTCAGGCCAGGTCCCGACGGCCGCGATGCGATTGTCGAGCACCGCGACGGCGCCATTCTCGATCGGTGGCTGACTAATCGGCAAAACGACGCGGGCACGCAGCAACATAGGCGATTTAGGTGTAGGCGAGAGGCTTAGGCATTACGCTAATTCATTGCCTATAGCCTATAGCCTATAGCCCAGGAACCTAAAGCCGGGCTTCAAATTCCCGATTCCTGGCGCTTGCGTTTGGAGGTCGATGCTTGAGCGTGTTTTCGGGCCTTGTACTTGCTTTGGCGTTTGCGGATCTGTTGCTCAATTTTCTTAGCCACCAAATCAATCGCCGCATAAAGGTCACTCTCGGAGTCTTCGGCAAAAAGATCTGGGCCCGGGACGTTCAGGCGAATCGAGCAGGAAAAGGCCCGCTCGGGAACTTTCGTATGATCGTGCTCCAACGTCACTCGCGCGTTAATGGCGAACCGATCGAAATGCTCCAGTTTCCAGATGCGAGATAGGATATGATCTTCAATGGCCTTCGTCAGGGTCACATTATGCGTCGAAAGAATTAATTTCATAATAAGAGGATGCTATTGGGAGATGATAAAATCCAGCCCAACTCTTCCCTCGCGCAGAAATCTGTCTTTTACGTATCAACGGATCAAGATGCGTTGATTTTCAAGTTGATAAAAACCGACGATGCGATTACTTTGCCGTCGCTTTCGGGTTTGCGGTTTCGTAGCGCAGAATTTCATTCTGCATACCGTTCGCATGGTCGAGCGTCTTGGAAGGCGCGAGCGCTCTGCCGATTGCAAATCGGCGATACAGCAGACTGCAAGTCTGCGCTACGCCAAACGACCTGCGGTGATAAGCGAGCGCCTGTAATTATTGGCTGTCACTCAATGAATCATCATTTAAATCGTGCTGAGCAACTGAATCGCCTCTTGCGCGAGCGAATCGCGATCATCGATGGCGCCATGGGAACGATGATCCAGCAACGGAAGCTTTCCGAGGCAGACTTTCGCGGCGAGCGTTTCAAAGATTGGAAGGGCAAAGATCTTCGCGGCAACAACGATCTCCTCAATCTCACACAACCTCGTTTGATCGAGCAGATTCATCGCGAGTACTTCGACGCTGGCGCGGACATCATCGAGACGAATACCTTCAATTCGCAAGCGATCTCGCTGGCGGATTATGGAATGGAAGCGCTGGCTTATGAGATGGCCAGAGCCGGCGCTGAATGTGGCCGTGCCGCAGCCGACGCGGCAATGGTTGCCCAGCCGGGCCGCGTCTGTTTTGTGGCGGGCGCCATCGGACCGACCACCAAGACATCCTCGATCAGCACGGATGTGAACAACCCGGCGGCTCGTGGAACGACTTACGATGAGCTTGTTGCGGCGTATGCGGAACAAGTTAGAGGCTTGCTCGATGGCGGTGTCGATATCCTGTTGGTCGAAACGATCTTTGACACGCTGAATGCGAAGGCAGCCTTCTTTGCCATTCTCGACACGCTCGAACAACGCGGCCTGCGTCCACTGCCGTTTGGGGCAGATCGCTCGAATGATTCGACTGACGCCAAAGCAAGGCCGATCATTCCGCTCATGGCATCGGTCACTTACATACAGGCTGGCGGCAACCGTGGTGTGACTGGCCAAACCGTCGAGGCGTTTTGGAATTCAATTTCTCACGCGCCACTGTTTTCAGTCGGGATGAATTGTGCGCTCGGACCGAAAGAAATGCGGGCCTTGCTCGAAGAGCTTTCCAACATCGCGCCGGTCTATGTGAGTGCCTATCCGAACGCGGGCTTGCCGAACCCTCTGTTGCCAACCGGTTTTCCGGAAACGCCCGAAACGCTGGCGCCGCAGCTTAAAGAGTGGGTGCAGAATGGCTGGCTGAACATGGTTGGTGGCTGTTGCGGAACCACGCCGAGCCATATCAAAGTTCTCGCTGAAGCTGTCCGCGGACTTCCCCCGCGAGCCGTTCCAGTTGCGGAACCTTTGTTGCGGCTGAGCGGCCTCGACGCATTGAGCATTCGCGGAAATCAATTTGATCGCGAGACCGGGGAAGCTATGGGAGCGCGGACCGCCGAGTCCGCCAGCGAAACGCTTGAAGAAACGAACGAAAACGCGGACTCAGCGGTCCGCGCTCCCATAATAAGAATCGCAACTGACGCTTCGACCAACTTTATCAACATTGGCGAGCGCTCCAACGTCGCGGGTTCGCCGAAATTCGCCCAACTGATCAAGGCCGGAGACTTCGAAAACGCGGTCGCGATTGCGCGGCAGCAGGTCGAGAACGGGGCGCAGATCATTGACGTTTGCATGGACGAAGGAATGATCGACGGCGTTGCGGCCATGACACGTTTCTTAAACTTGGTCGCTTCTGAACCGGACATCAAAGTGCCCGTGATGGTCGATTCGTCACGATGGGAAGTGATTGAAGCTGGTTTGAAGTGCATTCAGGGCAAAGGCATCGTCAATTCGATCAGCCTCAAGGAAGGTGAAGACAAGTTCCTTCAACAAGCCAAACGGGTCCGTCGCTTTGGGGCTGCAGTCGTCGTCATGGCGTTTGATGAACGTGGTCAGGCGGATACTTTCGAACGGCGGATCGAAGTTTGTCAGCGGGCGTATCATTTGCTGACAGAGAAAGCTGGGTTCCCGCCGGAAGACATCATTTTTGATCCCAACGTGCTGACGGTGGGGACGGGCATGGATGAGCATGCCAATTATGCGGTTGACTTCATTCGCGCGACGAGGTGGATCAAACACAATTTGCCACGAGCCAAAGTGAGCGGCGGCATCAGCAACATCAGCTTCAGTTTTCGCGGCAACAACGTCGTCCGCGAGGCGATGCACAGTGCCTTTCTGTACCATGCCATCCGAGCCGGACTCGATATGGGCATTGTCAACGCCGGTCAGCTCGCGGTCTATGATGAGGTGCCGAAGGACCTGCTCGAAATGGTGGAAGATGTTTTGCTCAACCGCCGGCCCGATGCCACCGAGCGCCTGATCAAGTTCGCGGAATCGGTGAAGAAGAAGGACAAGGCCGAAGTGATCGAGGATGCCTGGCGGCAAGGCAGCGTGGAAGAGCGCCTCTCTCATGCGCTGGTGCAAGGGATTGTTGAGTTCATCGATCAAGACGTTGAAGAGGCTCGGCAGAAGTATTCAAAGCCTCTGGATGTCATTGAAGGACCTTTAATGTCCGGGATGAATGTGGTCGGTGATCTTTTCGGCGCGGGGAAAATGTTTCTCCCGCAAGTGGTCAAGAGCGCGCGCGTGATGAAAAAGGCCGTGGCTTATCTGTTGCCCTTTATGGAAGAGGAAAAGCGCGTGTCGGGTCGAACTCAAGCGCAGGGACGCATTGTCATGGCGACTGTCAAGGGCGACGTGCATGACATCGGAAAGAACATCGTCGGTGTCGTGCTCGGTTGCAACAACTACGAAGTAATCGATCTCGGGGTGATGGTGCCTTGCGAAAAAATTCTCGCCACGGCGCGCGAATGCCGAGCGGACATCATTGGGCTGAGCGGCTTGATTACGCCGTCGCTCGACGAAATGGTTCATGTAGCAAAAGAGATGAAGCGCCAGCACTTTTCGCTGCCGCTTTTAATTGGCGGGGCAACGACGAGCAAAGCGCATACGGCCGTGAAGATTGCGCCAGGCTACGAGGAACCGGTGATTCATGTCTTGGACGCCTCGCGCGCCGTTAATGTCGTGGGAAGTTTGGTCAGCACCGAACTTAAGCCGGGTTTCGTTGCCAAAAATCGGAAAGAGCAAGAGCAACTTCGTGAGCAGCATCTGGGCGCGCGAGCGGGCAAGCCGCTGTTGAGCCTCGAGGAGGCCCGGCGTCGGCGAACACCGATTGAATGGCCGGGTTACGTTCCACCCAGGCCAGAATTCACCGGCCTTCGTGTCCTAACTTCAGATCACGCATCACGCATCACGCATCACGCATCACGGATTGCTCTTTCCGACCTCTTCCCCTTCATCGACTGGTCGCCTTTCTTTCACACCTGGGAACTGCGGGGCCGTTATCCGGCAATTCTGGAAAATCCTGAAGCAAAGAAACTATTCGATGATGCCCAACGCTTGCTGCAGGAAATTCTAGCGCAACAGCTGCTGACCGCTCGCGCTGTTTATGGGTTCTTTCCGGCGAATTCGTCGGGCGATGACGTCGAGCTGTACGCGGACGAATCGCGCAACAAGGTATTGACAACCTTCCATTTTCTGCGGCAACAGATCGATAAGCCGGAGGGACAATTCAATCATTGCCTCGCTGATTTCGTTGCTCCGAAGCGATCGGCCGCCGCATCGGGATCGAGCGATCTTCCACTAGCGGATTATCTCGGGGCTTTTGCCGTCACCGCAGGTTTTGGCGTCGAAGATCTGTGCCGAAAGTTTGAAAAGGATCACGACGATTATAACTCCATTATGACGAAGGCACTGGCGGACCGTTTGGCGGAGGCATTCGCGGAATACTTGCATGCCCGAGTTCGGCAGGAATGGGGCTTCGGCGCAGGTGAGAATCTTTCGTATGAAGACTTGATTCGCGAACGCTATCGAGGTATCCGGCCAGCCGCTGGTTACCCGGCGTGTCCGGACCACACCGAGAAATCGATTCTCTGGCGGCTCTTGGATGTGGAATCGAATGCGGGGATTAAGTTGACCGAAAACTGTGCCATGTGGCCTGGCGCCAGCGTCAGCGGCCTCTATTTCTCGCATCCGGATTCAAAGTTCTTCGCCGTCGGCAAGATCAACCCCGATCAGGTGCTCGATTATCAACGCCGCAAACGCACGATGAACCTGCCCGAAATCGAGCGCTGGCTCGGCCCCAATCTCGCGTACGAACCGGACGCGCTGCCCCCTGCTTCCGCCAAGCCGTGCGGCTGTCGTTCGACTGATCCGGTTCGGTAAGTTTTGAAGTGGATTGAGCTAACGCCGCCTTCGGAGACTTCCCGGACGGCGCGCCGTGCATGCGGTGAAGATTTTCTTCCTTCATGCGATTCATCTTTCGAACAATTCTGGCGCTTCTGACCGTTGCCGTTTGGAACGCCGTTACGTTGAAAACTTCAGCGCAATGGGTGGACCAGACCATCGCCCTGCGGTCGGGCTGGAACGTCGTCTTCCTGGAAGTCCAGCCGGAGCCAAGGGCGAGCACGAATGTCTTCGCCGGATTGCCTAGCGAGAGAGCCGTTCGTTCAGTGGCTTGGGCAGCGTCAGTTCCAAGCAAGCATCATGCGCAATTTCCGAAGCAAGGCAAGCCACTGACGCGCGACTTCGAGGAGAGTTTCAAGACCGAGTTCAGCTCCAAAGAAGAATGGTCACTGGCGGCGGAAAGGGGTGGCGTCCACGACGCGCAAGCCGGAGACGCGTTGAAACTCGGCAACGTTGAGCGTAGCCACGTCATGCCCCAAGGCGAGCCCGGCGGCGGCAATTTGCAGGTCTTGAGGCCCAATCATCAAGCCGCGCGTCTCCAAACCGGCCCAAAGCGGGCGTGGCAACGAGCCTGATCGAGATCGAAGGGTTGGACGAAGAGGTTGGCCAGAACGAGTTCGACGTGGCGTTGCCCGCGCGCGCGGTGGCCGGGTTCTTTTGCGCGCTCAACGCCGTGGAGCAATTCCGAGGCGGTGATGGCGGCGATCAAAATCGGCTGAACTGGAAACAAGGCCAGAAATCCGGCCATGTCGAATTTCCTTCGCTCGTCCGCGATCAGGATCGAAGTGTCGAGAATCAATCCCATGCCGATTTGAGTGGCGGCAGGTTGCGGCGCGCGGATTCAATATAGTCGGCGAAGGCATTGGCTTCGTCAGGCGTAAGTTTGTCTAATTTGGACCAGCGTTCGGCCAGCTCCGCGCCGATCCTGGCCAAGGGCAAAGGACAACTCCGTTCGGATCGAGTGCAAAATCCGCATGATCCTGAGGCGACCTACGCAGTCAAAGGTCAAGGACAGCACAAGAAGGAACATGTGGATGGCGCCTACGTGTCGGGCAAGAAGTTGACGCAAGTGCAAGCCGAAGGCCGAGAATTGATCGGGCCGGCGCAACCGGCGCCGCAGAAGGACGGGCGGTTCACAACGGAGGATTTTCAAGTCAAGGTGGAGGAGCGCACGGGGGTCTGTCCGGCCGGAAAAACCAGCACGCAATGCAGCCGACTGGAGGAAGAGGCGACGGGCAAAGTGAACTTCCGATTTGAGTTCAGCTTCAAGTATTCGGTCGCGCACATGTATTCGATTCCCAATCCGCCCTTCATCCAGCCGCTGCTGGAAAGCCTCGCGCCCGGACGGAAGACGTGGCTCACCGTGCGCAATGATGACATCTACACCTTCCGCTTCGGCGACCCCGCCTACGCCCGCGAATACATCGCGAACATTCCCCCGGCGGACAAGATCGCGGGCTTTTACATGGGGCCGGACGGTTACGCTTGGGGCCGCGATTTCCTGGAGCACAATCCCGAACCCGGCCCGCGCCCCTTGGTGATGGAGAAGCAGTGGTATTCGTTCATGCTCTGGGGCCGGTTGGCCTACGACGCCCCGCTACCGGACTCCCGCTTTGAGCGGATCCTGGCCGCCCGCCATCCCAAGGCTTCGTCACATCATCTCTTCCGTGCCCTCCAGGGCGCGTTGCAGGTCATGCTGCTAACCACGCGCTTTTTTTGGGGCGCTATTGATCTCAAGTGGTATCCCGAGGCCTGCCTGAGTCATCCGCGAAACAAAGGCTTCTACAACGTGCGGGATTTCATGGAAGGCATCTCCATGCCGGGCTCGGAGGTGCTGTGCATCCGCGACTGGCGTACCCGTCTCACGGCCCGCAAGCCGATGGAGCAAACCACTCCGCTCGAAATCGCCGGTGCTCTCACTGGAAGCAATATGCCGGCATTCGCGACGCCCATTATGTCCCGGCTCTCTACAACCGCATCGGCTTTGCGAATGTGACCGAGTTGACGGAAAAGGCAGCCGCCGATATCAAGATTGCACGCAATTGGAAGCCGGGCACCCTCAAAGACGGCGGCGGACGCGCCGGCTTCGAGAAAGGCTTCCGCAATGGAAGCCACAAATCCAAACTCTATGAATACCCCCACAGTGATGACACTCTACGGTTGGATCACTTCTCTGCTTGCGTGCATCACCGCCGTGCGAGCCGCCGAACCGTTGGCCGTGAAGCCGGTCGTGCATGACCTCACGCCGCTTCAAGATGCGGCGCGAGTCCTGATCAATCCGCACAAAGGCTGGTACCACCACTTCCCGGACAACCATCCGAACAAATACCAGATCGCCCGCGACGCCGACTTGCTGGAATTCCCCGGCATGGACCACCTCTACATCCGGCTGGCGTGGGCGTATCTCGAACCCAAGGAAGGTCAGTTCGATTGGGCAGTGATTGACCGGATCATCGAGAAGTGGACCGCGCACGGGCTGGGCATTGCGTTCCGCATCAGTTGCAAGGAAACCAGCACGGATCGAATCGAACAGCAGTTCGCCACCCCGCGCTGGGTCATGGAGGCCGGCGCGAAGGGAGGCTATTACCGGATAGGCAAGGCCACCGGGCCGGAAGGACCTTGGGAACCAGAGTTCGACGACCCCATCTTCCTCGCCAAGCTCGACCGATTCCTGGCCGCTTTCGCAGTGCGCTACGATGGCAAGCCGTGGCTGCGCTATCTCGACATTGGCAGCATCGGCGACTGGGGCGAGGGCCATTGCTGGGCCGG
>VHDE01000105.1 GCA_016871515.1 Verrucomicrobiota bacterium | reverse complement strand
GATGCGGCAGGTTCTGCGTCTTCAAGAGGACGGCCTCCATCTTGCGGCGCACAAACCGATGCCGGTGAGTGAAACGCTCTTGGGTCAAAGCTTCGATTTGCTCGAAGCTAAAAGTCATCTGGATCACCGCCGGCCTCCTGCGGTTTAGGCAAACGTAATCCCCAAAGGGCCTCTGAGCCAGTTCTGGAAAAGCTCAATCTGTGACCGCGCCCAGTATAGCTGGCTTTCTTGCGACGAGCTCGCAAGGCGCTTGTTTGTATTGTTTTCACCTCTTTGCCGGGAACTTAGACACTTTATCTGCGGAGCGCGTTTTCTTAGCGGACTTTGCCTGTCCCTTAGGCCGCGTTCGCATCCTTCTTTTCGATCGTTTGGCGCCCGCTTCGGTGGAGGCCGTGGTTGATTCGGCGGCAGATGATGCTGGCGGAGCTGTTGCTTCGTGGATCGATTGCCGCAGATGTTCAAGTTGCTGATCGATCTGAATTCTGGCCTGGGCGAGCGTTTCTTGCGTCGCGTTGATGGCATCCGCGAGCATGCCACAACTCTGTTTTATCCCTTGAGCGTAGGCGCCTTCGCCAAGCGTGATTCCTTGTGACTTTAGAAATCCGCACAAGTTTTGGTAGAGCTCGTTCTGGTCGATTCTTTTCATGGCTTCAACTTACGCTCATTTCGCATGAACGGGAATACTGCAGACGCATTTTTCGGCCACCGCGTTGATCAAGTAGGCTCGGTATCACCAGTGCAGCGAGCAAACCAATGATCGCGACCACGATCATGATTTCGAGAAGCGTAAATCCCGATTTTACTTTTGTTTTCATAAATGATTTCCCACCTGTAAAATAGTTCGATAAGCAGATATTCGTGGATTCAACTGATCTCGATATGATCAGCATCACGACAATCTCTTGAACGGCGCCAATCTGGAAAAGTTGCGCAAGCCGTTATCGCTGGCGCACGCGAGACAATGAAGCTCAAGATTTGCAATCTCTCGAAAATATACAACGGCCACCACGCGCTCGATTCCATTTCGCTCATGTTGGAGAAGGTGCACACATTGGTGCTCATTGGCCCATCGGGCGGCGGCAAATCGACGCTCCTCCGCATCATTGGTGGACTTGAGTTTCCCGATCGAGGTGAGATCACCATTAATGATCAGCCTGTGCTCTTCGAAGAGGATGCTCTGTTGCGTCATCGCCGGACGATCGGCACCGTGTTCCAGGCTTTCAATTTGTTTCCGCATCTGTCGGCTTTGCAAAACATCACGCTGCCGCTCGAGAAAGTGCACGGTTATTCGGCAACCGGAGCCGCTGCTATCGCGCGGCAATTGCTCACTCATTTCCGCCTCGAAAAGCATGCCGCGAAAAAGCCCGCTGAACTCTCCGGCGGACAGCGCCAGCGCATCGCCATTGCCAGAGCCATTTCGATCAAACCCCGCTTGCTGCTCTTCGACGAACCGACCTCCTCGCTGGACCCGGAAATGACGGCCGAAGTTTTGGACATGATCAAAGCTTTGCGCGAGGAAGGACGCGACTTTATCCTCGTCACGCACGAAATGGGCTTCGCCCGGGAAATCGCGGAGCAAGTCGCGCTTTTAGCGGACGGTCGAATCATTGAAATGGGTTCGGTCGCGCAGATTTTCAGTCACCCGGCCAGCGCTCTCACGCGGAACTTCCTGGCCAAAGTTTTAAGGCATTAAACCCTGGCAATTCCGGCGCAGACTTTTTACGGTCTCTCTCTGTTAAAACTCGGACTGAAAAGGCCATGAGCAAGAGCAAAATCAAGATCGCGGCCGCTCGCTCGCCATTTCGAAACCTCCTCCTGCTCGCCTTCTCCTGCTTAGCCCCTTTGCTATTGTCCGCTGAACGTGAGAAGGGCCAGCTTGCACTTCATTCGCTGCCTCACGCGCGTTATCATTTTGATGGTTTGATCGGCCAAAGAATCCAAGCCAATGTTGAAAACTGGCTGTTGACCGCGCCCGCCGCCAATCCAGGTATGATCCAGATGTTTCACCTGCGCGACCGAAAGCCAGTTCCCGCCCTCGTTCCCTGGGCTGGCGAGTTTGTCGGCAAGTATCTTATTTCCGCGATTCAAGCCTTGCGCATGACATCTCGATCCGAATTGCGCGAGGTGGTCTCCGAAGCGGTGCTCGAACTGATCGCAAGCCAGGCCGAGAATGGTTATCTCGGACCTTTTCCACGCGTCACACAACTCAAGGCGAACTGGGACTTGTGGGGGCACTATCACTGTCTGCTGGCTCTTTTGATGTGGCACGAAACAACAGGCGACGCAATGGCGTTGAACGCTGCGAGAAAAGCTGCGGACTACATCTGCTCCATGTTTCTCGAATCGAACCTCAGAGTCCTTGACGCCGGATCTCCGGAGATGAACATGGCCATCATTCATGCGTTGGGCTGGCTGCATCGCGTGACCGCGGAACCGCGCTATTTGCGGATGATGCGCGAGATCGAAAAGGATTGGGAACAAGCAGGGGATTATCTGAGGACCGGCCTGGCCGGCGTTGATTTCTTTCAAACTCCGAAGCCTCGCTGGGAAAGCCTGCACGATCTGCAAGGCCTGACGGAGCTGTTCCTAATCACGGGCGACACGCGCTATCGAACGGCTTTTACGCATCACTGGCGCAGCATCCAGAAATGGGACCGCCGGAACACGGGTGGGTTTTCTTCAGGCGAGCAAGCGACGGGAAACCCGTTCGCGCCTACGGCGATTGAAACTTGCTGCACGGTCGCTTGGATGGCGTTGAGTATCGACATGCTGCGCCTGACGGGCGATTCGCGCGTGGCCGATGAACTGGAGCTATCCACATTCAACGCAGCGGCTGGTGCGCAGCATCCTTCTGGCCGCTGGTGGACGTATAGCACACCGATGAACGGAGTTCGAGAGGCTTCAACGCAGGCGATCGTATTTCAAGCGCGCGCCGGGACGCCGGAACTGAACTGCTGCGCCGTCAATGGACCGCGAAGCCTCGGCATGCTTTCCGATTGGGCGATCATGAAAACGACGAACGGTTTGGCAATGAATTACTTTGGTCCCGGGAGCTTTCAAGGGAAGCTCCCCGATCACACTCCAATTGCTCTGGAGGTGGAAAGCGATTATCCGTTGGCCAAGCGAGTCAATATTCGCGTCGAACCGCTGGCCGCTCGCCGCTTCAGTCTGCAACTGCGCATCCCTGAGTGGTCGCACTCAACGGTGGTCCGCCTGAACAACGCAGCTGTGGCGAATGTCGTTCCAGGACGTTACCTCGAAATACATCGTCGATGGAGGCCCGGAGATCGGATTATGATGGACTTTGATCTTGCGTTACGCTCGATGCCCGGAGAGCGCGAGGCATCGGGACGCGTCGCTGTTTATCGTGGTCCGTTGCTCCTCGCGTTCGACCAGCGCCACAATGAATTTGACGAAGATGCTATTCCGGCGCTCGAGCTCCAGAAATTCGGGGAAGCCAAGGACGCATTCCGCCGGAGCCGAAATGACAGTCGGACAGCCCAGCCGTGGATACTTGTCGATATGCCAGCGAAGGATGGCCGCTTGGTCCGCCTCAGCGATTTTGCGAACGCAGGGGCCAGTGGAACGCGTTACGTCTCGTGGCTGCCTTTCATCACGCCAGGTTCGGTTCAAAGATAAAGTAATCTTTTAGGAATCGCTTTCGGGCACGGGAATGGAAGCAACCCGCCGGAGCGCAGCGTTTGCGCCGCAGAAACGACCGCATGTTCGAGGGCTTGCGCAGTTCAGATGCCACTCGGCGATTTTCACATTGCTGCAGCGTGAACGCGGCGCTCCCATGACTAGAGCGTTTCTCGAAACAGATTTCCGGATAGGTAGGGAAACGCTGCCGCGTTTCCGGCAAACCAGCAGGTTTGCCCTACCTATCCGGAAATCTGTTTCGAGAAACGCTCTATCAGGACGAAAGCAGGCGCGATGCTATGGCGAAACGGCCAACCGCTCGTCATTGTGCTCGCGGCCCATCAGCACACCCTGTTCTTTGTAGGGCTTCAACATGAAGTGCGTCGCCGTGGAAATCACGCCCTGGATGGTCGCCAATTTCTCGGACACAAACGTCGCCACTTCGCGGAGATTATTTCCTTCGACGAAAACCAGAAGATCGTATCCGCCTGACATCAAGTAGCACGAATTTACTTCGTTGTACTTGGCGATTCGTTCGGCCAGACGATCGAAGCCGCCGCCGCGTTCGGGTGTAATCTTAACCTCGATGACCGCGCGCACCATTTCTACGCCGAGTTTCTCCTCGTTTAAAATCGTTCGATATCCAAGGATCACGTTGTCCGCTTCGTAGGCTTTAATCTTCCTGGTCACTTCGGCCTCGGAGACATTTAACATCGACGCGAGCGCCGGTGGCTTCAAGGATGCGTTCTCGCGCAACAGCTTCAACAATGGGTCCATGGCGAGACAGTAACGGGGAGATCCCCGCTTGAACACGATTTTCTATGGAGCGTCCAAGTGGAGCAGTGCTGCCGCGCTGCAAGTGGTTTAGCGTAACGCAGACTGAAAGTCTGCGCTACGACGAATGAGGGCGCGCTATACAAGCACGGTTTGGCACTCAACACCTCCCACCGTGCAGCTGCAACTGGGATTAAACTGGGAAGCGATTTTGATTTCGCAGTTGAATGGATAAATGTCTCTATGCTCTCATGCGTTACATTTCTCCTGAAGAATGAGTCCATTTGAGGCAGAGCTGCAGCAGCGGTTGACCGAGATTCGTGAAAAGGGATTGTATCGCGAGCTGCGGCAGATCAATTCAGCCCAAGGCCCAGTCCTGCAACTGGAGGGCCGGGAATTCCTAAACTTTTCCTCGAACGATTATCTCGGCCTCGCCAATGAACCGTCGATAGCGCAGGCGGCCATTGAAGCGATTCGGCGGCACGGAGCCGGCTCAGGTGCATCACGGTTAGTCTCCGGGTCGTTGGCGCCGCATCATGAGTTGGAGGACGCCATTGCCTCGTTTAAAGGCACGCAGGCCGCTCTCAGCTTTTCCAGCGGTTATGCGGCAGCGCTTGGCGCCATCTGCGCATTAATGTCGAAGACAGATTTGATCGTCATTGACAAGCTCGTTCACGCGTCGATCGTCGATGCGGCTCGGTTGAGCGGCGCAAAACTTCGGGTGTTCAGGCATAATGATCTCAATGATCTGGAAAAAATTCTGCGTTGGGCGGACCAACGAGCGGCAAGCGCAATCGACAGTGCTCCGACGGCTAGGCGGTCTCGCATTCTCGTCGTCACCGAAAGCGTCTTCTCGATGGACGGTGACTTTGCCCCGCTCCAGGAAATTATCGAGCTTAAGGACAAATTCGGCGCCTGGCTGATGGTGGATGAAGCGCACGCCATTGGGCTTTACGGAAAGCATCGACGCGGACGTGCGGAAGCGCTGAATATCGCTGGCCAAATCGAAGTTCAGATGGGAACTCTGGGCAAGGCAATCGGGGCTTCCGGCGGATTCATAGGTGGCCCGCAACACTTGATCGCATACCTTGTCAACCGAGCTCGCAGTTTTATGTTTTCAACCGCTCCGGTCCCGGCCGCGGCGGCGGCGGCGACCGCTGCCATACGTTTGGCTCAGTCGGATGAAGGCGAAAGGCGGCGAACTCGCTTGTTTGAACTGATGGGACAATTGCGGAAGTCCTGGCCGAGCTTGAGTTGCCAACATGATGCGCCTGGATGTCCCATCATACCATTGCTGATCGGAGGCGAAATTGAAGCTGTTCAAATGGCCTCGTCATTGCGAACACGGGGCTTGCTCATTCCTGCGATTCGTTACCCAACCGTCCCGCGTGGCAAGGCTCGGCTGCGTTTGACTTTGACAGCTGCCCATACGCCCGAACAAATCTCATGGCTGGCGGCAGTGGCGGCCGAGCTTGGGCTTAATCCATGAGCATGCTGTCAAGGCAACCCTTCCCCCTGAACCTGCCGGTCGCAGGACAGGCGTCCGGCCTGTCCTGCTTTTGGTGTACGCAGATGCTGAACAGGCGAGACGCCCGTCCTACGGCTGGCTCTGGGAGAGTGGTTCGTGCAGGTGAACTATTGCGACTTCATCCGGTGACAGAACCCGCCAGCACGTTCACAACTGCGGCTATTTGAATACCTGTGCATCATCTCGCTCAACTTGATCACAAGTACATTTGGCATCCGTTCACGCAAATGCGTGATTGGCTGGCACGCGAACCGATTATTATCACTTCTGGAAAAGGCGCTCTGCTGCGGGATGTAAATGGCAAGGAATATCTCGACGCCAACTCGTCCATTTGGACCAATTTGCACGGCCACGGCGATCCGCGCATCGACGCGGCCATTCAGCGGCAGCTCAAGAAAATCGCGCATTCCTCCGCGCTGGGATTGGCCAATGAGCCGGCGTCGTTGTTGGCTGAAAAACTAATCGCGGCCGCCAACTCGGATGACGCGGAATGCGGAACGCGGAATGCGAAACTCGCCAATGCTTCATCCATTCCTCGCGCCTCACGTCTCACACCTCACTTAACCAAAGTCTTTTTCTCCGACGACGGCTCTACCGCGATGGAAGTTGCGTTGAAATTGGCTTATGAGTTTGCGCGGCGCCAGGGCCAGAAGCGGCCGCGATTTCTCTCGCTGGAGGGCGCGTATCACGGCGACACGATCGGGGCGGTCAGCTTGGGACACATCGACCGCTTTCACAAAGCCTACGCAGGTTTGCTTTTCAAGACCGATGCCGTTAAGGCGCCATATTGCTACCGCTGTCCATTTAACCGCGCCAAACCCCAACGCGCGGATGCGCGCGAATATCGCAAATGCAAATGGGAATGCGTCGACGCTATCGAACAGAAGTTCGCCCAACAAAAGCGGAAGCGAGGGCCTTATTCGGCCATGGTCATCGAGCCGCTTATTCAAGGCGCCGCGGGCATGATTCCTCAACCCGCCGGCTGGCTCCGTCGTGTTGCGGAAATTGTGCGAGATCACAGGGCGCAACTCATCGCCGACGAAGTGCTGACCGGCTTCGGGCGCACCGGCCTCGGCCCACCGCTTTCAAGCGAGACGCCTCACGCCTCACCATCCCTGTTCGCCTGCCACCATGAGAATGTGCAACCAGACTTCCTCGCTTTGGCGAAAGGAATGACGGCCGGCTACTTGCCCATGGCAGCGACCTTAGTCACGCAAGCTGTCTTCGACGCGTTCTTGGGAGAGTACTCGGAGTTCAAGACTTTCTTTCATGGCCACAGCTTCACGGCCAACCAACTTGGAAGCGCCGCGGCGCTGGCGAGTCTGGAACTTCTCCATACGAGATCGTCCCTCCGGGCTCGAGTGCAACTGGAGCAAAGCCTGCGCGATCAACTCCAAACGCTATGGCCTCTCGGTAACGTGGGAGACGTCCGCCAAGTGGGCCTCATTGCAGGCGTGGAGCTAGTCAAGAACTGGAAAACGCGCGAATCATTCGACCTGCGCGAGCAGGCTGGCCTGCGGGTTTGTGAGGCCATGGCACGCCGCGGCGTGCTCACGCGTCCGATTGGCAATGTGATTGTGGTGATGCCGCCTTATTGCACGACCGCTGGCCAAATTGAGAAGATCGTTTCGGTGCTGAGACAATCTATTGGCGACGTATTGGCAGAGAGCCAGGACGCCCGTTAATCTTATCTTTTTGTGGAGGCTTTCGTGAACGAGAGGTGGCGCGTTGCATATGCATCAAGATCTGGCAGCAGGCGGCTGATTAGCCCGCCTATTTCGCGCGTCTTTCAGCGGGGAACGGTTTAATTTCCAGGCTAAATCAAAACAACCCACATAGGGACTGCTTCGCACTTCTGCTTGGGGATTTACAGAAGGAAACAAAGATAACGAAGAAGGACAAGGCGGTTCATCGTTGTTTTCTTCGTTGCCTTTTGTTCCAATCTTCTGTGCTCTGATTTAGCGCTCATACATGATCGCTCGATCATCAAACCCGGCGACCTGGCTGGCCTTTCGCCCGGGGAAAGCTTCAAACCTTATCGTCCGGTCGCCAATCATTTGGACCAGCACCGTGCCCATGACGTTCATGTCGTGATTGCGCGCGGTTAAGTTGTCCTCCCACTTTGTGCGATCCCAATCCTTCCCGGTCCTGCTGTTGTAATAGGTCCAGGGAACCAGCTCCCATTTTACCAAGCCCGTCGCGGCGCTCACGGCGGCCGGATCAGGCGCATTGCCCTTAACGTTGAATTGTGTGGCCTGACCGTTGTAATTGCCAATCGAGACACGAACAAAGCGCGGATCAATGTGGTGATAGACGAAAGCGAGGTGGCCCTTCCAATACTCGCCGGGGCGGCGCACCTTGCCGCCATAGCCGCCGCTCCCGGACTTAAACCAATTGCCCACGAGCTTGCCGTCAATATCGTAATCGATCTTACCGCCGCGCGGCTCGAACGGACGAAGATTCTTCGACAAAATCTGGCTCTTGGTCTTCTCGTCAAAATAAAGCAACGGATCGACGGTGTGGATTTTCCACGACTCAGCCTCATAGCTCCTCGGATTCACAAAACCCGTCAGGGTCACATTGTCATCCGTAACGCCGAAATCGAGTGACCTGCCTCCAACTCGGCCGATCACTTCACCCGCTTCGACTTTGATTCTCTTGTTCGATTGCACCGGCAGCTTCCCACCAACTTCCCCCAATATTCGGGCTGACAATCGAGTCATCAAGAGATACGTGACTTTGATCCCACCGGGGAATTCGATCACGACGGCATTGGCAAAGCTGTGAGGACCGAGAACGTTCTTCGTCTGGTCTTCGAAAGAAATACGGACAATGGTGCCATCGCCCGGAGCATGGACATTGACCTCCTCGTTTGCGCGCGAGTTCTTAGGATAAAAATAGGCGTGATCAATCGGCGTCACATGCCCTCCGGCCACCATGCCCATCGGGACAAAATAACAAAAATGTTCGAGATCGATAGGGCAGGCTGTAAATAGCGGACGATGACGCTGCAGTTCGGCAAACGGATTCTCCGCAGAGTTAAGCCGGTAACCCATGCAAGGTGGCATCAAAGTCCCACCGTCACGACCAAATCCACCCCACTTGGAATGGAATTGCCGAACCAGATCGGCACGGAAAATCTCCGGCGCCAAGAAGCCATTCCTCCCATCCAACATCAAATGAAAGTGGATATGCGCATCCTTCACGCCTGGCGGTGTGTACAGGTAAGCGAGGACATCGCCTTTGCGAACCTTCTGCCCTTTGTGAACCAGAAGAAACTTGCGATAAAACCCTTCGGCCGGCTCGGGAATCATCGGTTCAATCGAGTAACAGAAATGGTACGAGCGCCCGGAACGGTCCGAGGCAAACGCCAGATCAAGACCATAGCGATGATTGCCATCCTTCTGCCCGAATCGGAAATCGACGCGACTGATAAAACCATCGGCCACCGCATAGACGGCTGGATAATTGTGCGGCTCGGTTCCGCCTTTTGGCCAGCGATTGGTCGAGTTATCAAAATGCACGTGTGCCCCGGCATGAGGCTGCGCCGAGTCCATCCCCTTGAAGGGATGCCCGCTAGTCATCTCATCCAGATCAACCAGAAAACGGTCGGACGGTTGCCTCTCGAAAAGAGCGATGTTGGGCAACTTGTCCGGCGCCCCGCTGGAATGAAAAACAAACCAACAAAAACAAAAGCCAAGGACCGGCCGAACCGCCGGTTTACGCTTGGATGCATTCATTTGTTCATTTGCAGGCCGCCGGATGGCTGCCCGCCGCTCAAACGGTTACTGGTTCAAGGCCTCCGCGAGTCTGGGCCAAGCCACACGCGGCTGAATCGCTTTGAGCGGATTCCATGAATCAACTGCAAGCTGAAAGTGCCACTGCATCTGGCGACGGCTCGAACTTCGCGCAGATACTGCTTGAGCCCGGTCGAGCCGAGCACATCGGTAGGATTCATTAATCGCGCTGTGGCGTCAACGAACTATAACAAATCCTCACCCGTTCCATCTCTCCAACTTCCGCTCCCGGTCTGGACGGCGAGTCGTGTTCCAGCAGGAAAGACGCGGCGTTCTGAATAGCACTCCAGATCTGAATTCTCGCCACGTGGCGAGAATCTTTAGCGTAGCGCAGATTGCCCAGTCTGCTGTTCCGCAGGATGCCATCCTGCGCTGCAACGAACCCATCGAACGCGAAGGAAGCTCTTCTTTGAAAGAGAGCAGGCTTGTTTGATCGGTCGGCTTGATTAAGCTTTTGTTCACTCAGATGACTTTGAACAAAAAAATGTCGCATTTCCGAAAGCATATCCTCAAGGCAGCCGCGCTTACCGCCTTTGCCGTTTGTTGGCTCACTTCAAACACAGCTTCGTCGGCCGAACCGGTCGATAGGCCGTTTGGGCTCGAGCGGCGCGTTCCCTGGAGAACTTCGCGGCTTGTGGGGTCACCGGAACCGCCGGCGCCTTACATGGTGGAGAAGACCTTCACGAACATCGCGTGGAAGTCATCGCTCTACATTGCGGCCGAGCCGGGAACAGACCGGTTGCTCGTGGTACAACAAGGCGGTGACAAGGATAGACCTTCAAAGGTTCTGCGCGTGCGCGATGATGCTTCGAGCAGCGAGACCGAGACGCTTCTCGAAGTGACGAATCGCCTGGTCTATGGCCTGACGTTTCATCCGGGATACAAAACGAATGGCTCGCTGTTTGTCTTCAGCAACGGGCCAACGGGCAATGACCTGCGAACGAATCGCATTTCACGCTTTGTCGTCTCTCGCCAAACGCCGCATCGTTGCGATCCGGAATCGGAACGAATCATCATCGAGTGGAAATCGGCCGGGCACGATGGAGGTGATTTAGCATTCGGCCATGATGGAATGTTGTACATTACCGCTGGAGATGGAACGAGCGATTCAGACACGTGGGTCAGCGGACAAGATGTCGATAATCTGCTTGGATCGGTTCTGCGCATCGATGTCGATCGCCCTAAAGACGGTCAACCCTATTCGATTCCATCGGACAACCCATTCGTGCGTTTGCCAGGTGCGCGCGGCGAAATTTGGGCCATTGGCTTGCGCAATCCTTGGCGGATGACGTGCGATCCGAAGACCGGTCATATTTGGGTCGGGAATAACGGCCAGGACTTGTGGGAGACGGCCCATTTCGTGCGGCGCGGGGACAATTACGGCTGGAGCGTTTACGAAGGGAGTCATCCCTTCTACCTCAATCGCCAGCGCGGTCCGGCCCCTATCGTCAAGCCAACCATCGAGCATCATCACTCGGAATTCAGATCACTCACGGGCGGTGTGGTCTATTACGGCGACAAGTTGCCCGAACTAAACGGCGTTTATGTTTATGGTGATTATTCGACGGGGAAGATCTGGGGCGCGCGTCACAATGGGGAGCAATTGACCTGGCATCGCGAGCTTGCGGATACCGCTCTGCAGATTGCCGGGTTCGGTTTGGGACATCACGGTAATCTGTATATCGCTGACATTGGGGCGGGAATTTTCCGCTTAGTTCCGGCGCCAAAAGACCGGCCGGTGACGAAATTCCCTGAGCGGCTAAGCGAGACCGGTCTCTTCACCTCGGCCAAAGATCATCAAACGGACCCAGCGCTAATCCCATATTCAGTCAACGCGCCAGGCTGGGTCGACGGCGCGCATGCCGAGCGATTCATTGCGTTGCCGGACGAGACGAAGATTTCGTACAAGGACTCGGGCGGGTGGGATTTTCCCGACGGTGTGGTGCTCGTTCAAACGCTTTCTCTCGAGCTTGAATCCGGACAACGAATGTCGGCACAACGGATTGAGACGCGCATTCTTCTGCGGCAACAAGGGGAATGGGTGGGCTATTCGTATCGATGGAACAACGAGCAAACGGATGCCTTGCTCGTCGGGTTGAAGGGAGCCGAAACGACACTAAATGTCAAAGATGCGGCCGCGCCCGGCGGCATGCGTCAGCAATCTTGGCGTTTTCCAAGCCGCGCGGACTGCATGGTCTGTCACAGCCGCGCCGCGAATTATGTTCTCGGCCTAACCGACCTGCAGATGAACAAAGACCACGACTACGCCGTGACGCGCGCTAATCAATTGCGAACGCTTGAACACATCGGGCTTTTTTCGAATGCGCTCCCTAAAAACCGTGAATCGCGCCCCAAGCTCGCCAATCCTTACGACGCGGCAGCCGATCTCGAGGCGCGCGCTCGGTCGTATCTGCACGCCAACTGCTCCGTCTGTCATGTCGAGGCCGGAGGCGGGAACGCCAGGATGGAACTTGGATTTGGCAGGGATCGGACGAAGATGGATTTGATCGGGGCGCGTCCGCAACATGATACGTTTGGAATTGATAACGCGATGCTCGTCGCGCCAGGTGATTCGGAGAGGTCCGTTCTGCTTCAGCGCATTTCGCGACGCGGTCCAGGCCAGATGCCCCCGTTGATGACTGCGTCAGTTGACAAGCAGGCTGTGCAACTGTTCCGCGATTGGATTTCACAAATGAAACCGGAAAAAGCATTCGTCCGCGATTGGCAATTAGACGATTTGTTGCCGGCTCTGAATGATGCTGCGTCGGGACGATCTTTCGAGTCTGGCAAAGCGGCGTTTCGGGAGACCGGGTGTGTTCAATGTCATCGCTTCGCCCGCGAAGGCGGCAGCGTCGGGCCAGATCTCGCGGGGGTTGGAAAACGCTTGAGCAGGCGCGACCTCCTGGAATCTATCGTTTTGCCGTCGAAAGCAATTGCCGAACAATACGCCGCGACTGAAATTGAAACCAAAGATGGCGAACTAGTCGCGGGCCGCGTCGAACAGGAAGATGACAAGACGATTGTCATTCGGACGCATCCGCAAGCAATCGACAACACTGTGATTCCCAAATCTCAAGTCCTGCGCCGCCGCTTGTCGAAGACATCCAACATGCCGACGGGCATGATCAACGTGTTGGAGAAGGACGCGGTTCTGGATCTCTTGGCCTATTTGCTCTCGGACGGCCAGGCGAGCGATCCGCTGTTCAAGAGGTAGCGCGCGGTTGCAAAGTGAAAATCAGCCACGTCATCATTGTCATTAACCGAACCAAGCCGCACGCGCCGCAAACGGCGTCGGCGCTCAAGACGTTTTTCGACCGGGAAAAGGTTCGCTAGGAATGGATCGAGACGCTCGCTCCCCAACGGAACCAAAAGATAGCGAACTGGCGCAACCGAAAGGCGGACCTCGTGATTGCGGTGGGCGGGGATGGGACATTGTTACAGGCGGCGCATCGCTTTCGTGGTTCGGGCATGCCGATCCTCGGCATTAATATCGGTTACCTCGGTTTCATCACGTCGATCCACGGTGACCGGGTCCGGCAGGAGATGAAACGCGTCCTGAATGCATCGTTCATCGTGAGCCAGCGCACGGCTCTCGATCTGGAAATCCGAAATGGTCGGCAACGGATCGAGGGTTGGGCATTAAACGACGCCCTGATCACCCGTGGCGGCAATCCGCGTCTCATCGGTGTCGAAGCGCATTGGCCAACGCCGGCTGACGAGTTATCGCTGCGATGGCCTCATCATCGCGACGCCAACAGGTTCAACCGCATACTCGCTGGCTGCCGGCGGACCAATCATCAGTCCCGAATGCAATGTGCTCACGGTCACACCCATTTGTCCGCAGTCGCTAACGAACCGTTCGGTGGTAGTCAATTCGACCGAACCAATCGAGATACAATTGAACGCCAGCTCTGGCCCGGCTGAATTGCAGGTGGACGGAATGATTCTCACCAACTTGACATCGGCCAGCAGCATCTCTGTGAGAACATCCGCGGATACTGTGCCCATCGCATTTCTGCCAGAAATCAATTACTACGACGTGCTCGCCGAGAAATTGAACTGGAGCGGCGAGGGCTTGTCGAAGCCGAAATGCCGACAGGCGTGAAGCTTCTTGATGGATGGGACAACTTAAAACGCAGCGAGTCTCATTATAGGAGCGCGGACCGCCAAGTCCGCGCGTGGCCTCTTAAGAAAACCGAAAACACGGGCGGACTCGGCGGTCCGCGCTCCTATAATGAGTGAGAACTGCCGCCAAATCGTCCTTGGCCGTGATGAGTCTTGTGATAGCATCTCGCGATGAAACCGGCTGATTGAACAGGAGACATAACCATGAAAAACTTCCTAACTCGCCGTGGGTTTCTCGGACGTGCGGCCGCTGGCTCAGCCGCTTTGACTTGGCTAAGTTCGCGGAAAGCGCCGATGGCACTGGCCGCTGAGTCTGCCAAGCCTGCTTTGCTTGGTGGCACCCCGGCGCATTCGGGAGGTTGGTCTTCGTGGCCCACCTGGAGAGAATCTTGGGAACCAGCAATCATCAAAGTCCTGCGCAGTGGCAAATGGTATCGCGGCGACGGCGGGCATGTGGCTGAGTTCGAGGCTGGCTACGCCAAACTGATTGGCGCGAAACGTTGCGTCGCCACGGCCAGCGGCACGACCTCGTTGCTCGTTAGTTTGCATGTCATGGATATCGATGCCGGTGATGAAGTGATCGTTTCACCGTACACGTTCATCGCAACGTACAACGCGATCCTGATCAACAAAGCGTTGCCTGTCTTCGCCGATACAGACCCGTCCACGTTGACGATGGATCCCGCTTCCATCGAAAGCCGCATCACGGAGCGAACTCGCGCCATTCTGCCGGTTCACATTTACGGCATGCCGTGCGACATGGACCCCATCAACGCCATCGCGCGCAAGCGCAAGCTCTCCGTCATTGAGGATGCTTGCCAAGCTTGGCTGGCGGAATACAAGGGACGCAAATGCGGCACGCTCGGCGACTTGGCGGCGTTCAGTTTCCAAAACTCGAAGCATATTCCGTCGGGCGAAGGCGGGGCTGTCACCGGCAACAGCGACGAACTTCTGGACCGCTGCCAGGCTTTCCACAATGTTGGGCGGGCCTTTGGAACTTTCAAAGGCGAGCGTCCGTACTTCACGCGAGGGAGCAATTATCGGATGCAGCAATTCCAAGCGGTGCTGCTCTTGCAACAGTTCGAGAAACTGATGCACGAGACAGCGCGCCGGCAAGAAAATGCGGATTACTTGTCAGCTCAATTGAAGGAGATTCCAGGCATCCAGCCGGCGCGTTTGCCGGAGAACAGCCGAGCGGTCTGGCATCTCTATCCTTTGCGCTACGACGCACAGCAATTCAGTGGGCTGCCGCGCGACAAATTTATTCGGGCGCTCAGCGCCGAAGGGATTTCGTGCAGCGGCGGTTATCACGAACAATACTTCGATGGCATTCTTGACGAAGCGATTAATTCGCGCGGATTCAAACGTCTCTTCAGCGCGCAGCGTCTCAAAGCCTATCGCGAAAATTTCCACGAACTGAAAGGCAACCGTCAGGTCTGCACGACCACGGTTGGATTAGGCCAGAACCTACTTCTGGCCGAACGCCGCGACATGGATCACATCATTGAAGCCGTTCGCAAGATTCAAACGCACAGCGCCGCGCTCATCCGAGCTGCTGCGTAAGGATATGGCTGGTTCATAGATGGTTTGAGAGGGCGAGCGCATCCGGAGACAAGTCGCCATTGCTCCGGTGTCTGGCGCGCTTTGGTTCGTCCGCATGAGCTAATTCCGATCTGCAATTCAATCGCGAAACTATGCTTTTGGTAACCGGCTTGAGCAAAGCGTTTGGTGAGGTGCGGGCTGTAAACGACGTGGGTTTCGATGTCGAGGCTGGTGAAATCTACGGACTGCTCGGCCCCAACGGTGCAGGCAAAACAACGACGCTTTCCATGATCTGCGGTTTGCTCCGCCCTGACGCTGGGAAGGTTGCGGTAGATGGCTCAGATCTTTGGAGCGATCCAGTTCGAGCCCAGCGGGTCATGGGCGTGGTGCCGCAGGAAATTGCGCTCTACGACGAATTGTCTGGCCGCGAGAATTTGGAATTGTGGGGAAAGCTGGCGGGCTTGTCATCCTCCGACGCACGCCTGCGCGCCACGGAATTGCCGGCCGCGCTCTCCCTGGCAGACCGTGCGAAAGACTTGGTGAAGAATTACTCCGGAGGGATGAAACGCCCCTTAATATCGGTTGCGCTCTAATGCATCGGCCCAAGCATCGAGTTAGTCAAGAATCCAGCGCACGCATTTTACCCAGCCATCATTGAGGAACTGTTGCAGGTCGCGGTCACGGGCCTTAACGCTCTCTCACGAAAATTTCAAGCAGATTTCCCTGAGTGGCGAACGGTCTTGCAGAAGGAGGGATTGCCCGATATGCCGCGCATTGCCGATCTTGTCAGTCGGGCCGGAAATAGACTTGAGAAAGCTGACCAATACCTTTTTCCGCCGCTCGTGACGTACGCCAAGGCAACGTAAAAGAAGAATCAAGAAGGCTCCGCCACAGTCAACGTCTTCTCCTTCCTTCTGCCCGGATTGGCTGCGATGTTCCTGTTTTTCCTCGCCGACCATGCCATTCGCGACCTGCTTATGCCCCTGCGAACAAAACTCCGCCCCGTCCCCGCATTCACTCTGATTGAGCTTCTTGTCGTCATCGCGATCATCGCCATTCTGGCTGGGATGCTGTTGCCCGCGCTCAGCAAAGCCAAAGAGAAGGCCAAGAAAACCAATTGCTACAATAATCTCAAACAAATGGGTTTGGCCGTAATCATGTACTCAGATGACAATGGCGGGTTGGTGCCCCGCGGCAATGCGCCGTTTTGGTGGCAGGTGTACATTCCGCTCCTCGGCGGCACGAGCGCGTCCCGGGATCAATACGGCAGAATTAAGGTTTATACATGTCCGAGCTATCCGAATAAGCGGCAAGTGATGTGTTACGTCGTGAACGCCTGGGAATTCAGCAGTCCGCGGGACATGACCGGAACGGAAATTATCGGTCTGCAAAAGGTGAGCCGGTTTCAACATCCGACCGAAACCATTTATTTTGCGGACAATGAAAGCGCAACATGGCGGCCCATTTTTACCGTAACCAACATAATCGGCGCCGAGGACCTCAATGACGTTTGGTCACCCACCCATCTCCCGTATCCCTCCACTGCGCCCACAGCGCGATTGAGCGGGGAACGAAGAGTGGCTGCCGCACGGCATGGTGTGGGGCCGAACCTGCTCTTTTTCGATGGTCATGCAGGTTGGAAAAACTCTCGGCTAATGACGGTTAATGATTGGCGAGAGCAACAGAATTGAACTAGCTAACTGGCGTCTGCTTGGAAGCCGGGGAGCGCTTCCTCTACCTTTGCGGAAAGTCACCTCACTTTCACTTTCACTTCGGGGTAACCGGATCGGCTCGTTGAATCTTGTAGTTCGTAATACCGAGACTATTGAACTGCTGATAATTCTTCATTCGCACGCCGCGCGATTTCAGCCAGCCGGAAATCTCGTAAGGTCCCGGATTCGTCGCATTTGCGCCTTTGAGGAGATCGGGGATTAACAACGCAATTGCATTTGTATCGACCATTATGCGGTCGCCTTCGGCAGGCTGATCTTGCTCCTTAACCTCTTGGCCTTCCAGCGCCAGAGCCGCTCCTTCAAAAGCTTGGACAATATTGACAATGGGCTGGGGCGCCTCGGCGAGTGGTTCAACCGGAGCGATATTTGCCGCGCTGGCTGCTGTCTTAGGCGCCTTGAGTTTGGCCAACTGCTGCCGAAACTGCTCGTTCTCCTTGCGCAGCTGGCCCAACTGTTGATATTGGCCGCGCAGCTTGTGAATTTCCTGGTTTTCGGCCCGAAGCCTTTGCGCTTCCTTATTCTCTTCGCGAAGATTCGGGAGTTCCGCGTTCTCAGCGCGAAGCCGCTCGATCTCCTGTTGTGCTTCGGCGCGCGCTGCGTCCTGCATCTTCTCCCCACCGCACCCGGTCGCGAAAAACACAAGCAATGCCGCACTGGCCATCGAGCAGCACCATTGGCCTGTTACGTTATCCATAATAAGAATGATCGATGCAAATTTGGTGGGCCCAACAGGATTTGAACCTGTGACCAAGCGATTATGAGTCGCCTGCTCTAACCGCTGAGCTATGGGCCCTTAAGTGATTGATTGTAAAGGAGAATCGAAATTCTCAAAGACCTCGCTTTTGGCAATCTGATACTGCAATGCGATACTGTTGTCTGAAAGCACAGAATCGCGCAGTTCGAGAGGATGAAACGCTCTGGCAAAAAACACCGGTCGCAAATTTGGTCCGCTACAATCCATCAGGCACATACTTTGCTCGCGTTCGCGTCAGAGGCAAGTTGATTCGTCAGTCTTTCAGTCTTTGAGTCTTTGAAGACGGATGTCCTTTCAGTTGCGCAGCTTCGCCTAGCTGATCTTGTAAAAGGATGGCGCTGCCCTTCACCGATCCCACCCCCGGCGATTCGCCGACGGGCGACCAAAGCTGGACCTGCTTCCTCAGCGCCGCCAACTTCAAAGGCCCCATTGCCTTCTATACTGGGCGCGGTCACAGATTGAGCTTTTCCAGAACTGGCTCAGAGGCCCTTTGGGGATTACGTTTGCCTAAACCGCAGGAGGCCGGCGGTGATCCAGATGACTTTTAGCTTCGAGCAAATCGAAGCTTTGACCCAAGAGCGTTTCACTCACCGGCATCGGTTTGTGCGCCGCAAGATGGAGGCCGTCCTCTTGAAGACGCAGAACCTGCCGCATC
>VHDE01000104.1 GCA_016871515.1 Verrucomicrobiota bacterium | reverse complement strand
TGGCAGAAGTGAACGGTGCAACGACGGTGCGCTCCTCGGTGCGGGCGAGCAACGCTCGTGTCAAAAAGTGAATTTTTTGGCGGCAGAAGAATTTTGTTTGTTGACACGAACCTTTAATGGATGACCCCTTTACAGTGACCCGTTTACAGCCATAGCAAGATGGCCAGTGGCCCATGTGCAGTTTGCCTCGCGCGGGCGGCAGGTAGTTGCCAAGAGACAGAGCGGTGAAACACAAATCTGGGAATTGCACCGGGATTCCCGCGCCGCGGAAGATCTCGTCAGCCTGGCTCAAATGCTGGCTGGACATGAGAACCTCGAAACCTCAGTTGCCTTGGTCACCACCGAAAGAACGCTCTGCGACATATGGCGGAATCTCCGAGATCATTATCCCGAAGACTTCGCCACCTCCGAAAAAGCGAATCTCGACTGGCACAATCGCGAAGCCGAGGCCGCCGAAAGCACGAATCAATGGTCCGCCGCTCTTTTTCACATCAACCGCATGCTCGAAGGGAAACGCGAAGATCGGGCTTTGGTCGAACGTGCACGCCGCGCCCGCTCTGCGTTGGCGAAGAGTAACGACTAGATGACCCGTGCGGTCCAGTGCATCCCGTGCGGTCATTCTTAAGGCCTTTCTCCTGTCTTGAGCCCTTTCTCCTTGTTCGAGCCCTTCTCAAGAGTTATTTTCCAGCACGCTGTGAAAAGTCAAAGATGAGTCTTCGATCCGATCGCAAATACTTTTGGACATCACGCCTCGTCCTCTTAGCCACCATCTGCTCGAGCATGGCGGACAAAGGAGCGACGCCCTCTTCTGCGAATCTGAGCGCCGTTATTGATAAGTTCTGCGTCTCCTGTCACGACCGCGACGAGAAGAAGGGCGGGCTCGATTTGGAAAGCATTAACCTCAGGGAGGTAACTCAACATCCGGACGTCTGGGAAAAAGTTATCCGAAGGTTACGTACGCGCCAAATGCCTCCAGCAGGAAAACCGCGCCCAGATGAGGATTCCTACAAAGCAGTGCTGACCAAATTGGAAGCCAGGCTCGACAGTGTCTCTGCTCAGCATCCGAATCCAGGTCGCACGGAAACGTTCCGCCGGCTCAATCGGACAGAATACCAGAACGCGATCCGCGACCTCTTGGGCCTCGAGATAGAGGCGGCTGCGCTGCTCCCAAAAGACGAAGCCAGCCACGGGTTCGATAATGTGACTGTGACGGACTTGTCACCGACCTTGCTGGCTCGTTATATATCGGCCGCCGAGAAGATCAGCCGTCTGGCTATTGGAACCCCGGCCCGCTCTCAAGGCGGCGATACTATTCGTGTTCGCCCGGATGTCACGCAGGAGGAACATGTCCCCGGGCTTCCACTCGGGACTCGCGGCGGCATCCTGATTCCTTACACATTTCCGCAAGATGGCGAATATGAACTCCACATCAGGCTAACGCGGGATCGGAATGAGGAAGTGGAGGGTTTAAAGGAACCGCACGAATTGGAACTGCTCGTGGATCGCGCACCGGTGAGATTGTTTCGGCTTGTTCCGCCTTCCAGTCCCAAGGAACACGAGACCGCCGATGCCCATTTGAAAACTCTCATCTCCGTGAAAGCCGGGATTCATCAGATCGGCGTCACCTTCCTCAAGAATCCGTCATCGTTGCTCGAAACTAAACGCCAGCCATACAACGCACGCTTCAATATGCACCGGCATCCACGTCTTACGCCGGCCATCTATCAAGTTTCAATCAACGGTCCTTATTCCTCGAAAGGCCCCGGCGACAGCCCAAGCCGCCGTCGGATTTTTCTGTCGTATCCATCCAATCCGAGCGAAGAGGAGAGCTGCGCCACGCGTATTGTGCCGACGCTCATGCGTAAAGCGTATCGGCGTCCGGTTACGGACGAAGACCTAAGGAAGCCGATGGAATTTTATCGGCAGACGCGCGTTAAGGATGGTTTTGAAGCGGGCATCGAAATGGCTTTGAACGCGATTTTGGTGAGCCCCGAATTTCTCTTTCGGATCGAGCAAGACCCCGCCAATGCCGCGCCCAACACGGTCTATCGCGTCAGCGACCTTGCGCTTGCGTCGAGGCTCTCTTTCTTCTTGTGGAGCAGCATTCCGGATGACGAATTGCTTGAGGTGGCAATTCACGGCGATCTCAGCAAACCAGCCGTGCTCGAAAAACAGGTGCGGCGGATGCTGGCGGATTCGCGTTCCGAAAGTTTGGTCCGCAATTTCGCCGGGCAATGGTTGCACTTGCGCAACCTGGAATCAATCACGCCAGATCTGCGTCTCTTTCCCGATTTCGACGATAATCTGCGGCAAGCTTTCCGGCGGGAAACGGAACTGCTCTTTGAAAGCGTCTTGCGCGAAGATCGCAGTGTGCTCGACCTGTTGCGGGCGGATTACACATTTCTGAATGAGCGCCTGGCCAAGCATTATGGAATTCCGCACGTGTACGGCAGCCGTTTCCGGCGCGTGTCGCTCGGCAAGGAAGGCGAACGGGGCGGACTGCTTCGTCATGGAAGCATTCTGACCGTGACATCGTATGCGACTCGGACCTCGCCCGTGCTTCGTGGCAAATGGGTGCTGGAAAATATTCTCGGAACGCCGCCACCGCCACCGTTGCCGAATGTGCCGGACCTGAAAGACAATACGGTCTCATCTAATCTTTCCGTGCGCGAACGCCTGGCCGAACACCGCGCCAATGCCACCTGCGCCAGCTGCCACAACTTGATCGACCCGGTCGGGTTCTCGCTCGAGAATTTCGATGCGGTTGGCCGCTGGCGAACCGTCGAGGAAGGGAAACCAATCGATAATTCCGGCGGGCTGCCCGATGGCTCCAAATTCGCGGGTGTCAGCGGACTGGAGCAAGGCTTGCTCAATCGGCCGCAGGTTTTTGTCGGCGCCCTCGCGGAAAAGCTGCTGACCTTTGCTCTCGGGCGGGGGATCGAACATTACGATGCTCCCGCGATTCGCGCGATTGTTCGCGACGCGCAGGGCAAGGATTTTCAGTTTTCGTCTGTTGTGCTCGGAATCGTCAACAGCACCCCGTTTCAAATGCGGAAAGCGCTGTAAGCAAGAAAATATCCCACCGTTAGACAATTAGGGAGCGCATTTCGATGGCACCACATGGTGTCACTGGCAAGCAATGTTCCCGCTGCGTCCGCAAGTGTCACTTGCAGGCTGCCCTTAATGGAAACTACGGTCGTGCCGGAACCTTGACCAACCCATGATAGCGCAGCCACTTGGCGCATGACTCCGTCCAAGTTGCATATGGATGGTCGCTGCGGCGAACGCCGAAGTCATGCGTGGCTGTTGCATAGATGTGCAGTTCCGCTGGAACACCCGCTCGCTTCAAGGCGAGATACATGAACACACTATGCTCGGGCGGACTGATAATATCGTCGCCTCCATGCACGAGAAAAACTGGCGGCGTTCCGGCCGGCACGCGGAGGCCCTCCGCGATCTCATCTTTCTCCTTCGCTTTCAAGTAACCTGAATAAACCGGAATTGCGAAGTCGGGCCGGCAACTGACTTTGTCGATCTCATCCACTGCGACGTACGTTCGCTGATCAAAGCTCGTCGCCGTCGCAATGGCCAGATGACCGCCCGCTGAGAAACCAATGATCCCGATTCGATCAGGCTGGATGTCCCATTCAGCCGCCTTGCCGCGAACGAGGCTTACGGCCCTTTGAGCATCTTGCAGGGGACGCCGCGCTGGCTCGCCTTTAATTTCATCCGGGCGTCGCGGAACCCGATACTTGAGAATGATGCCGGTGACACCAATCGAGTTCAACCAAGCGGCCACTTCCTCGCCTTCGAGTTGCCAATAAAGATTCCAATAGCCGCCGCCGGGACAGATCAAAACGGCCGTGCCTGTCTCCTTGTCTTTTGGCGGACGATAAATCGTGAGCGAAGGCTTGGTAACGTTGGTGACCAATTGGGTTGGCTCAGTGACTTCGACCTCTTTTCGAGTCAGCGCGGGCGACATGCGAGTGGTCTCTTCACCAATAGTCCCGGGCTCATCGGGCGCTTTGCCCGTCCAAATCTCGACCACCTGCGCTTGATCGGCGGCAGCGACCAGGGACGCCGCGCTTATCCACGCGAACAGAAAAAATACGCATCGCATAGCCTTAGCGAATTGTTTATGAACTAAGTTAGTCGAAAAGGTTTCACGCCGAAAATGCATGGTCAAGAGTCAAGTCAAGCAAGCGCTTGGTGTCGTTGACGTCTTTGATGAGATGACTTTGACTTGTGCGCGGACTTCAGTCTGCTCGCATAGCACGGCATCGGGTGACGACAAATGGTTAACCGATCTTCACGTTCGCGGTTTGCAATTGTTATCGCGGCAGTCCTAGTTGTCGCGTCCGTTCTTTTTTGGGGACGGAGCGATCTACCTCGATACAGCCGCGCCGAGTTTGTTATTACAGAGCCAGCCGTCGGATTGCGGCTATCTCCAACGTGGAAGGACAAACTACGGAAATGGCTCGAACAACGCCGCGCTCGAATTCATCCGCAACCGGACAATCACACCTTCCCTCCGCATGCGACCAATCGCTGCGCGATTGCTGCAATCTTAGACCAGTGCATGCACATAACGGTTACTCGCTACGTGATCGACAAGGATATCGCTTCTGGCAACGTGCTGTTTGGTTATACCAATACGATGAAGGGTTCGGCGTGGGGGGCCGCATTCGAGAATGCCTTGGAACCTGGAACTATCGAATACTGGAGCCCGGACAGGAAAGGATTTCGCCACGAAAGCCCCATCCTGATTCGGTATCCCGAATACAAGACGGTATTTGTTGTTCCACCTAAAAAAGCGGATCGTTTTCAGCGAAAATTGTAGGATCGAAAACCAGTAGCGCAGCCTTAAGTTGTCCCGCTCCTGGTCCAGTGTTAACCGGAGATAAACTTATGGAAATGAATCGCAGGGAATTTCTTGATGCAGGCGCCGTCGCCGCATTGACGGTCATACCGCAAAGCCTGGCGCAATGGCAGCCCAGCCAGCGTTACCCAGACCCACTCATCAAAATCATCGATCCGAGCTTTGCCAAGTACCGGGTGAACCTTGCCAAGGTCGAGAAGATTGCCTCGGGCATGCGCTGGAGCGAAGGACCCGTCTGGTTCGGCGACGGCCGTTACTTGCTCTGGAGCGATATTCCAAATAATCGCATCATGCGCTGGGATGAGGAGACCGGCGCGGTGAGCGTGTTTCGCAAACCGTCAAATAATGCGAATGGCAACACGCGCGACCGGCAGGGGCGCTTGCTCACTTGCGAACACGATGCGCGGCGTGTCACTCGCACCGAATACGACGGCAGCATCACCGTCATCGCTGACCGTTACGAAGGGAAGCCCCTCAATTCACCGAATGACATCGTTTGCAAGTCTGACGGCACGATCTGGTTCACCGATCCGCCCTTTGGAATCTTGAGTTATTACGAAGGGCATGTCGCTCCGCCCGAATTGCCAACAAGCGTCTATCGTTGGGATCCGAAATCGGAGAAGCTGTCTGTGGTCGCCAGTGACATTAATCGTCCGAATGGCCTCGCGTTTTCGCCGGACGAATCCAAGCTCTACATTGTTGAGGCGGGCGTTTCTCCGCGAGTGATCCGTGCGTACGATGTCACAGCTGGTGGCACGCAACTCTCTAACATGCGCAAGTTCATCACCGCCGAGCCAAATGGCACGCCGGACGGGTTCCGCGTCGATGTGGATGGCAACCTTTGGTGCGGTTGGGGCATGGGGGCCGAAGGGCTTGATGGCGTCGCTGTTTTCAATCCCGACGGCAAGTTGATAGGGCGCATCGACCTTCCCGAGCGTTGCGCAAATCTCTGCTTCGGTGGCCGCCATCGCAACCGACTCTTCATGTGCGGCAGCACTTCGATGTTTTCGTTGTATGTGAATACGCAGGGCGTCGCTGGTGGTTGACCAGACGCGCCTCGTTTAGAGGTGGATCACAGCAGACTCATTTTTTGATTGCGCGGAATTGTGGCAACTTGGGCAATTTTGACGACTTCGGGCCGGCCGTTCTTCTCCGCAGATGGCCACGTCACCTCCAAACGGGCGCCTTCCTCGTAGCGCAGACATTCTGTCTGCTGTATCGCCGACTTGCAGTCGGCACCGGGTTGGCCTCTGCCATCTCTGCCGAACCGCCAGAAGCAATGCGGACTGAAAGTCCGCGATACAGCAGAGTGAAACTCTGCGCTACGACGCATTGCTGCTCCAAGCCCGCCGCCCCACTTGAGAAGGCTTGAGCGCCAGAAATCGCTTGCGGCTCCGCATTGCTGAACTAACCTACGATTGTGTCGTGGTTTACTGATCGTCATTGTTTTCTAGTCGCTGTAACCATTTACGGGCTAAGCACGATTTACTCGGTTTTGTTATGGCGGAAGGGATTCCGTCAGGACAATCGAGTGAACTATTGCTTGCTTGGGGCAGGTTTCGTGTTTCACACGCTGGCCATGATTCAACGAGGATTCTCGTTTTCGCGTTGCCCAGTCAACAATCTCTACGAAGCTATCACCTTCGTCGCCTGGACTATCGTCGCCACGTATCTGCTGTTAGGGATTTGGTCGCGCCTCCGCTTTCTGGGCGCATTTGTTTCTCCCGTTCTCTTCGGCGTAGGAGTTTTCGGACTGATGCCTGCTTTGGATAATCCTTACGTCGGGAAACCGGAATTCATTAACGGTTGGTCGAGTTTGCACGCGGCGCTGATACTGCTGGCCTACGGAGCGTTCGGGCTTAGTTCAGCAGCAGGTTTGATGTACCTCACTCAGGAACACGACCTGAAATTCCATAAGTTGCGTGCGGTCTTTTCCCGCATGCCTCCGATTGAACGACTGGAGATGGTAATCGGACGGCTCCTGTGCGCGGGCTTCATTTTGCTCACGTCCGGACTGGCCATTGGCGCTTACTATCTAAAGCAAACGCAAGGCGTCTTTTACAAAGGCGACGCGAAAATCCTCTGGTCGATGCTGGTTTGGGTGATGTATCTGGCGCTTCTGCTGATGCGCTGGCGCTTTGCCCAAACGGGGCGGCGTTTTGTTTGGGGAGCAGTCGCCAGCTTTGCCTTTGTCTTGATGACCTTTTGGGGAACAAATCTGCTTTCCGCAATTCATCAGCAGTAACGATATGCCTATTGTCGTTGTCGGCCTGAGCCATCATTCGTCGCCGGTCACCGTGCGCGAACGGTTCGCTTTCGCTGACTCCGCCATTCCCGCGACACTTCATAAACTGCGCGAAACTGGTCTGGCCGAAGAAGGCGTGCTTCTCTCGACCTGCAACCGTGTTGAACTTTACGCCGTCACGGAGCGAGCGGACCGGCCGGCGTTGTCCGCCCTTCGGCAATTCCTTTTGGAGTGTCACGATTATCGCGAACCGATCACGGACGAAATCTATACGCTGAGTGAGCCCGAAAGTTTGGAGCATCTTTTCAAAGTGGCTTGCGGTCTCGATTCGATGGTGCTGGGCGAAACCGAGATTCTCGGACAGCTCAAGAAAGCTTATGACTTGGCGCTGCAACACAAGCAAACAGGCCGTTGCTTGAACAAGGCCTTTCAACGCGCTTTCAATGTGGCCAAACATATCCGCACAGAAACGAACATTCAGCGAGGCAGCGTCTCCGTCGGGTCCGTAGCCGTTGAATTGGCCGAGAAAATATTCAGTTCGCTCTCCGACCGGCAGGTGATGGTGATTGGTGCGGGAGAAACCAGCGAAAAAACTGCGCGAGCCCTGCTGAGTCGCGGCGCCCACAGCATCATTGTTTCCAATCGGTCGCATGATCGCGCGTTGAAACTCGCTGAAGAACTGGGCGGGCGTGCCGTGCAATTCGAAGGTTGGGCCAACGAATTCGAAAAGATCGACATCGTCATTAGCAGCACGTCAGCGCCTCATTACATTCTCGATCGCGCCAAGCTGAGTCCACTCATGCGCCTCCGAAAAAATCGGCCGTTATTGTTGATTGATATTGCCGTGCCGCGGGACATCGAACCTGAAGTAAATTTCTTGGAGAACGTTTATTTGTATAACATCGACGATCTCCAAGCCATCGCTGACAACTACCTCAAGCAGCGCCAGGAGGAGATTGCGCGGTGCGAATCGATCATTCGCGAGAAGGCCAAAGGCTTATTTGCGGGTTTGCCTCCGCAGTTTGGTTTGCCAGGAAGTACGCGGCTGGCCTTTGGCAATGAATAATCTCCGCCCTTGCATGAAACCGAGACGCCTTTTTGGCGCGTATTGGGGCGATGAACCGCTGTTGTGGTATGTAGTCCCGGCTTCAGCCGGAGCATTTGCCATCCGCAAAAACTGTTTCGCTACCTGCAACTGCTGCCGCCTAAAGGCGGGACTACATACCAAGCGGTTCATGGGGAGACGCTAAGCAATTCTGGCCATGTCTTCGCCTGATCGTCCAATTGTCATTGCGTCTCGCGGCAGCGCTCTGGCGCTGGCGCAAGCCAATATGGTCGCCGCCGAGTGCAGGACTGCATTTCCGGATTTGCGTTTCGAGATCAAGATCATCAAAACCACCGGCGACAAGATGCAAACCTTGTCACTGACCAACCCGAACCAGCAAGTCACAAAGGGCCTTTTCACCAAAGAGCTCGAAGTAGCGCTCCTCAATGGTGAGGCGGACTTCGCGGTGCACAGCCTCAAAGACCTTCCTACAGAATTGCCCGAAGGCTTGATTCTGGCTGCCGTGAGCAAACGAGCAGACGTTCGCGATGTGTTGATCTATCGTGATGCCGCGTTCTTTGGCCACGCAGTTCAGCAAGGCGGCGCTAAGCGCGGCTTCGCCCCTCACGCGAGCATCCGCGACTTTCCACCTGGCGCAACCATCGCAACGAGCAGCACACGACGCCAGGCGCAGTTGCTTGCGCTGCGTCCAGATTTGAAACTCGTTCCGATCCGGGGCAACGTCGGCACGCGGTTGCAAAAGCTGGCGGATAAACCGGAGCTCGACGGTTTGCTTTTGGCTGCGGCAGGCCTGGCACGTTTGGGCATCCGATTGTCTGAGAACGGCGAATTGCAGGGTGACGCTGTTCCGGCAAGGCTGCTGGCTGTTCATCTGCCGCCCGAGCAAATGCTGCCCTGTGTCGGTCAAGCAGCACTGGGGATTGAAGCGCGGAAGTGCGATTCACGCGTCGCGAGGATTTGTGATCGATTGAACGATTTCACCACGCAGCAATGCGTGACGGCCGAGCGCGCCTTTCTCCATGCGATGGGCGGCGGCTGCTTAAGTCCCGTTGCCGCATACGCGGATTTAGTCGAAAACAGGATTCGCTTGCGCGCCGTTTCATTCCGCGAGGAACGATTTATATCCGGAGAAGTTCGAGGCGCTCTCGAACAAGCCTCCGAACTGGGGCATCGGTTAGCGTCAGAATTGACGAGGTGAGATTGGTCGGGCAAGTTCAGCTTGCGAATGAAACCTGTGTCAGCTTTTGACGCTTCACTTCTCAAAAGAAGCGAACGCGAAAGGAAACAGGCGCGGGAGGACCGGCGCCAGAGGAGATTGACGGAGGTGAGCGATCGGCTTCTTGCTTGCTTTGCTCAACAGCCTGCGGCAAACGTTTATCTGTTTGGCTCCTTGATTTTTTAAGCAGATTGCCAGGACCTTTGAGAATAATCTGGATGATCCGGCCAGTTATCATGCCGAGAATTGCTGATCGTTGCGGGAGCACACTTCGCAGCATAGATTTGTTCACGAATGAAAGCAAAGGGCACAGTTTATCTAGTCGGCGCCGGTCCCGGTGATGCAGGGTTGCTCACGTTGCGCGGGGCGGAATTGCTCGGACGGGCTGACGTGGTGGTCTATGACGCCCTGGTCAATCCGGATTTGCTTCGGTGGGCGCCGAAAACTGCGGAAGTGATTTATGGCGGGAAGCGATCCAAGGAGCATGCAATTCCACAGGATGAACTGAACGGTCTTCTAGTGAAGAAAGCGCGCGAAGGGAAAGTGGTCGTGCGTTTGAAGGGTGGTGATCCCTACATCTTCGGTCGCGGCGGCGAGGAGGCGGAAGAATTAGCGCGGGCCGGAATACCGTTCGAAGTTGTTCCGGGCATCTCTTCTGTCGTGGCGGCGCCGAATTATGCCGGCATTCCCCTGACACATCGGGCGCATTGCTCCAGTTACACGGTCATCACCGGCCATGAAGATCCGGACAAAGGCGAGAGCAGCATTGATTGGGCGCAGGTGGCGCAAATGCCTGGCACGAAAGTGATCTTGATGGGTGTCGACCGGATTCGCCAAATTACCGAGGCGCTGATCGGCCATGGCATGACTCCCGAGACACCCGTTGCGATGATCCGCTGGGGTACGACCGGACAGCAGCAATCGATTGCAGGCACCTTGGCTTCGATTGGCGGGGTCGCGGCTCGGAGCAGCTTTTCAGCTCCCGCTGTCACGGTGATCGGCGATGTCGTGAGGCTGCGGGAAAAACTGAATTGGTTCGAGAATCGGAAGCTTTTCGGTCATCGCATTGTTGTCACGCGAACGCGTGAGCAAGCCAGCCAGCTCTCGCAACGGCTGCGCGAACGCGGCGCGGAGGTTTTGGAAGTTCCGACCATCAAAATTCTGCCGCCCACGGACAAGGAGAGCTTAAAGGACGCGCTGCTGGGATTGAACGAATACGATTGGATCGTCTTCACGAGTCCCAATGGTGTGACCGCTTTTTTCGAATATTTTTTCCAAGGGTTTGACGACTTGCGCGATATTGGCGGTATGCGCATCGCTGCTGTGGGTCCGGCGACAGCGGCGAAACTCAAGGAGTTGCATCTTAAAGTGGACCTCATGCCAGATGAATACGTCGCCTCCAAGATCGCCCTGGCCTTTGCCAAATACGAAAGCGTTGAGAACCTCCGAATTCTTTTGATGCGCGCGGAGGTGGCCAATCGCGATCTGCCGAAATCCCTCGAAGAGTTAGGGGCCATTGTTGATGACGTAGCCTGCTATCAAACTGTGCCGGAAACCGAAGACATTAACGGCGCTGCGGCAAAGCTCCTCGAACAGGGAGCGGATTGGATTACTTTCACGAGCAGTTCTACGGTCGAGAATTTTCACGCGCGATTTAACCTGCCCGAATTGCTCAAGCGATTCCCTCAGATGAAGACCGCCTCGATCGGTCCCGAAACCAGCAAAGCCCTGCAAACTCACAGCCTTCAGCCTGCTTTGGAAGCGCGCAATCACACGATTGACGGCTTGGTGGATGCGATCGAGAAATATGCTCAAGCGGAGCCCTAAAAGTCTGATCCCTTAATGATTTTGTCAGTTGTTCTCTGTCGTCTGATGACCAGATCATGAAGACAAAATCATACACACACTGCGTTACGCACAGAGATGTTCGAGGAATGAGAGAAACTCGAACCGCTGGACTTTCTGAAGGACCTGTTGATTGGTTTCGCCTGCTTTTCTCCCTGCCGCCATTTCGCAAGCGTCCACGAACGCTGCAGGTTCCCAAACGCCGCGCGGAGTGAGTTGATCCGCAAGCGGCGCGTGTTCGTTGATGAGAAATGGGCGGACGTTGCCCGCAATGGCCGGATAGCAAGCATGCCGGCCCGCGCGCCGAAACCAATACTTGGAATTCCAATAATCGAGTTCCCGCCGGTGCATCATCGCGTGCAAAAGACTGCCGTCGCTGTCCTCGATTTCCTGGGCAATTGAGTGAGCCGCGTCCAAATGGTCGTGCCACAGCAAGAGTGTCCCTCGAATCAAGTTCCGCGTTCGTTCTGACTCCGATCTTTCTTTAAGCGCCGCACTTATTTGAGCATTCAGAGCATCGAGCGCCATAGCTTCGGGCCGGGGCGAAGGTCCGAGATGGGCCAGGCCGGCGCTGTCGAGCAATGCTTTGAGGTTTCGGATTGTCGTCGATGAAAGTGGATTTGTCATAGTAGCAATCGGAGCGCGGATGCCCACATCCGCGCCATTCCTGTGCGACCTGTGCGCTCGGCGCGGATGTGGGCATCCGCGCTCCGGGCCGTGTCAAGTTACGTCCGAGAATTCGCGCGAAGGCAAAATCAAGCTTGCCGCTCACAGGAGCTTAGCCTATTTATTGTGCCGCGTTTAGCAAAGACCGTGATGGTTCACAGCCCAATCATTGAAAGGACTTGTCAGCCGCCTCTTCAACCCAACCACCGCATCACAATATGAAAAAACAATTCCTTAAGTGTCTGGCTGTCCTCGGTGCTGGCATGATCAGCTCATCGGTTTTGGCCGGCGTGGCCTATCCCGATCCGGCGGGCGGTTGGACATACATTTACAATGGAGACAAGGATACGGCCGGGGATCCGAATTCGGGCTTCACTTCGTTGGACGGCACCTGGAGCCATGACAATGGCTCCGATCAATTTGACGGTTCCAAGATCGGCGGGACACTTGTGACAGGCGACTTCGGCGTCGGCAATTCGCCCGGCGGAATGATGAGCATCACGGAAGGAGGTGTCACTTTCCTTCGCATGCAGGACGCGGGCAACCCAACTCAATATGGCTATCCAGATCCTCCGAGCAATCGAAAGATCTTTTTCGGGCACGATATATCTGCCGAGACGGCTTCGGATACAATATTGGACGAAGGGGTGACGCTGACATTTCGCGCCCGCATCCCCACACCAGCGAAAACGACTGGTCCCTTGGATCAGCTTCATCGAGCGGGTCAATCGGCTGCAGGGCCGCAAGCATATCCGGCGACTGGCGATGGCTATCTTGTCAGTGATGGCGGCAAAGGCAATGTAACGATTAAACAGGCGGCCGGAGGGGCTGTCGCATTTGCCCTGACCGTGCCTGCCGACACGTTCGGTGGCGATCCTAACGGGACAAAAGCCAATTTTTCCGGCCTGACGATGAACAAGCTCAACGGCACGGATATCGTCGGCGCTGTCAATTTCGATAGCCCCGGGGAATTTCGTGGAGTGCAACTAGACCCCACGGAGTGGCACGAGTTCTGGATTACAATCAAGCAAGACACAACCGGCGTCGGCAACTATGAAGTTTCTGTTTACGTGGACGGCTCAAATCAACCAACGACGCTCATTGTCACATCTGGCAACGGGAGTGATTTTGGAGGCATCAGTTATATTGCGATCGGCGGCAGCAGGACGGACGAGAACTGGGCATTGGACCTTGACTTCATCGCCTGGAAAGCAGGCGTGCTTGTTCCACCGGCTCCTCCAACCCCGACCGAACCGCCCAAGATCAGCTCTGCTGCCCGGCAAGGCGACAAGCTCGTTATCACCTGGACTGGCGGTGGCACGCTGCAAACGTCCGCCAGCCTGCCCGCGACGTGGACGGACGTGGCGGGCGCAACCACCAGTCCCGCCACGGTCAATCTCGCCGACCTCAAGCGTTTCTATCGTATTAGAAGGTAAATTATCCCCGGGTGGTTTCGACCGGAACAGCGGAAATGAATGCTCCGTTAGCAGCTCTGTCCGCCTAAGTCTTCGGCGAAGCATCGGGTCAACACGGCAGGGTTTTGACAGATGATGTCGCGCATTCTAGGCTGTTCATGATGAAGATTTCGCTCACACCGCATCAGCAGAAGTTTATCGCTAGAAAAATGAAAACGGGCGGCTATTTGTCTCAGGACGAAGTCATCCGTGAGGCGCTGCGGGTTTACGAATTGGTCGAGGACGAAGATCATGGTTTGGAACTCGAAGAAGCGCTTCGCGCATCGTTGCGGAGTTCGAAAAAGCTTACACGCGGAATCACTTTGCCAATTTGGCCGCGCACCGCGGGCAAAAAACGTCCCGTTGAGCAAGACCGGGATTCTTGTCCGGCACCAGGCGGATTTGGACGCGCTTGGTTACTTCGAGTTCCTGAACGAACGAAATCCAGAGAGTGCCCTCAACTTTTTGGAGACGGTCGATCAGACTGTTGATGGGCTCGCGCTTCAACCATTGAAGGGGCGAATCAGACGCTTTCGTGGCAAGGGTGGCAAGGACCTGCAGAATATTCGATCTTGACGGGTGGATAGATTTGAGAACTACCTGATTTTTTACCGTTACGTCAAAGACCGGTTGGAGATTCTGAGAATTAGGCACGGCTCGATGAAATTCCCGCGAGCATCGTTGCGCCGGAATAGTTGATCCAATTGGATATTTGGACCGATTGAATCCTCTCTTGGAATGCCGAACCTTCTCATTATCGCCGACGATTTGACCGGCGCCAACGACGTGGGTGTCCAGCTCGCTAAGAATGGAGTTCGGTCGTTTGTCACGACAGACTTGGAGGCGGACTTCGACAAGTTATTTCGAGAGTTCGAGGTGGTCGTCGTTGACTCGGAGAGCCGGCATCTGTCGCCACAAGAAGCTGGAAAGCGCATTTCAACGCTCGTCGATCGCGCTCGCCAAGCCGGGGTTGATCGCTTTTACAAGAAGACTGACTCGACGATGCGCGGCAATATCGGGAGCGAATTGGAAGCGTTGCTCGCGAGTTCAGGACGAGCGACACTTTGCTTTGTCCCCGCATTGCCGCAGCTAGGACGGACGACGCGCGGCGGCCTGCAATACGTCCATGGCCAGCCGTTGCACACAACCGCATATGCTCGTGATCCGCGCAATCCTATCGACGAAAGCAGTGTGCCAGCGATCTTGCAGCGGCAATGCTCAATGCCTATTACAGTGATGCCATTGAATGCGATTTCCGAGTGTCATCGCGATAATCCGCCTCGCGGCATTGTCGTTTTCGATGGGGAAACGGACGATGATTTTCGGAGGATCTCCCGCGCAATTGGGCAAATCGGATGCCCGGATGTGCTCGCAGGAACGGCTGGCTTTGCCGAGTATTTGCCTGGTTTGTCCGATTTTGCGAAGGCAGAGCCATCGCCGCCGAAATACCGCCGGCCAATGCTCATTATCAACGGCAGTCTCAATGACGTTTCTCTCCGTCAATCTCTCCATGCCCGCCAGTCGGGCGTTGCCTGGAAACAACTTTCTCCCCATCTCCTCATGTCGCCCGAAGGACCGAAGTCATCGGCTGCCTTTGCTTGCGTCGATGAAATCGTTGCCATACTGAACGGAGGCGGGGATGTTCTATTGCAAAGCGTCACTCAGCGCGAAGAGCTGCCATGTTACCTGGCGGCCGGCGCTTCCCGCGAGTCTTCGTCCGAACTGCACGAGCTCGTCGCGCGAAACACCGGCCGGATCATCGCTCAGATTATGCAACGGACGGCGTTAAAGCTCTTGGTGATTTTCGGCGGTGACACGCTCGTGGGGATCGCGGACGAATTGGATTGGCCAGGTTTTTTGCCGTGCGAAGAGCTAGTGCCCGGCCTTACCGTTTCGGAAGTGGCGCAAAGCGAAGGCCTCATTGTTATCAGCAAGAGCGGCGGTTTCGGTCCGGAAAACATCCTGACGAACCTTCAAGAGATATTAAAACAAAAAGTCGAATGTTAATCGCGATTACGATGGGCGACAGCAGCGGAGTGGGACCTGAGATAATTCTTCAGGGTTTCAAAAAACAGGAGTTGCCGTCGGACTTCATCGTGATTGGCGATTGGTCGGTGATGAACTTTTGCAATCGTCTGCTTAAGTTTGACGTGCCGTTGCGAAAGATCGGTGACCCGCTTGCATGGAAGTGCGATGCGGTCAACATCCTCGATTTGGGGCTTCTCCAGGAAGCCGACATCAAGGTTGGCCAGCTCTCGAGAGCTTCCGGTTACGCGGCATTAAAGTACGTCGAACATGCCACAGAACTGGCCTTGGCAAAAAGGATCGCGGCCTTTGTTACGATGCCAATTAACAAAGAGGCGACGCGTCTGAGCGAACCCGAATTCACCGGTCATACCGAGCATATCGCGAAGCTCTGCGGTCAGACGAATTGCACAATGATGCTCGCGTCGGACAAACTAATCGTCACTCACATCTCCACGCATGTCTCGTTGCGCAAGGCTATCGACGCCGTCCAAACGGAACGCATCGTGAATGTCATCAAACTGACGCACGACGCATTGCTGAAATTGCGGCCGCGCCAACGAATCGCGGTGGCGGGTCTCAATCCTCACGCCGGCGAAAGTGGCGCCTTCGGTTCGGAAGACGAGGCGCAAGTTGCGCCCGCTGTAGTCTGCGCTGCCGCCCAAGGACTCGATGTGCATGGGCCATTCCCTCCCGACACAATTTTCATGCAGGCCGTGAAAGGCAAATATGACGCGGTCATTTGCATGTACCACGATCAGGGACACATTCCGCTGAAACTCCTTGATTTCGAGGGCGGCATCAATGTCACGCTGGGCTTGCCCATCATGCGAACCTCCGTAGATCACGGCACGGCCTTCGATATCGCTTACAAGGGTGTTGCGTTCACGCGGAGCTTGCGGGACGCGTGTGCACTCGCGGTCAAACTGGCGTGAGTAACGCCTTCGCAGGCGACTGCAAGGCGACCGAACATTCACAACCTTGCGCGACTTGGCAATTTCGGTTACGAAGCCTTAACGTCGTTACTGAGTTAGTTAGAACCTTAAACCCGACCAGGCTTATGCCCAAGATTACTCGCCGGCAGTTTTTCGAAGATTCCATCTTAGCCACTGCCGCTGTGGCGTCGTCTCCGCTTTTTTCCGCGAGGAGCGTTGCCGCAGAAGGGCCAACTGCGAGCGCCAACGACAAAATTACGGCAGCCGTCATCGGTTGCGGCATTCGCGGCAAACAGCATGCAAACGAATTGGCCAAGCTTCAGGATTGCGAGATTGCTTATGTTTGTGATCCAGACCGCGATCGCGCGGCCGAACTTGCGGCTAACCTGGCCAAGACCCGTCCGCAGCCGAAGGCCGTTCAGGATTTGCGCGTTATTCTCGATGACAAGTCGGTCTCCGCCGTGTTTATTGCGTCGCCCAATCATTGGCACGCGCTGGCTGCGATCTGGTCGATGCAAGCGGGCAAGGATGTTTATCTCGAAAAGCCCGTCAGTCACAACGTCATTGAAGGCCGCCGGATCGTGCAAGCGGCTCGGAAGCTGGGCCGAATCTGCCAGGGCGGAACACAGAACAGGTCCAATCGGGCGCTCGCTGAAGCCATCAAATACATTCATGAGGGCAAGCTTGGCGATGTGAAGCTGGCCCGCAGCGTTGTGTATGGCCGGCGTGAATCGATTGGCGGGCCGGGCCAGTATGAGATTCCTGCCAGCGTCGATTACAATTTGTTCGCCGGTCCCGCGCCGATGAGTCCGTTGACACGACCGAAGTTTCACTATGATTGGCATTGGTTTTGGGACACGGGCAATGGCGAGATCGGCAACAACAACATTCATTCCGTCGATATTTGCCGGTGGGGTCTGGGCGTCACCGGGCTCGGCCAGGCGGTCATCAGTTACGGCGGACGCGTTGGCTACACGGACGCGGCCGAGACGCCCAATACGCAGGTGGCGATTTATGATTTCGGCGGCAAGACGATCGTTACGGAGACGCGCGGGTTGAAGACGGAACCATTCCACCCGAATTTTAAGGGCGCTTGGATTTTCTACGGCACGGCAGGAATTATCTCCGGCAGTTCTCTATTCGATCTGGATGGCAAGTTGGTTCGGACATTTGAAGGCAAGACAGAAAACCATTTTGCGAATTTCCTGAAAGCCGTGCGCAGCCGCAAAGTGTCGGATTTGAACGCGGACATTCTCGAAGGGCATCAATCCACGGCGCTCTGCCATATTGGGAACATCTCCTATCGGTTGGGCGCGCCGGCTTCCGCGAAAACGATTCGCGAGCAGCTATCCCAATTGAAGGTGCATGAGAACGTGCTGGAGACCTTCGAGCGAACCAGCAAGCATCTCACTGAAAACAGCGTGGATCTCGAACAATCTAAACTCACTCTAGGCCCGCTTCTTCAGATCGATTCCAACCAAGAAAAGTTCCTCAGTAATTCGCAGGCAAACGCGCTTCTCACCAGGGAGTACCGCAAACCATTCGTGGTGCCGGCGGAGAAAGAGGTGTAGTTAGCCGATTGCTCTATAACGCCCCAATTCATGGGTGATCCCACATCCTCGGCAACTGTCCACGGCGGCTTGGCGTTTACCGCGACACATTGGACGACTTTGCTTGCCGCGGGCGACGAGGGTTCGCCCCAAGCAGACGCGGCGTTGGAAAAGCTCTGCCGGGCCTACTGGTATCCGCTTTATGCCCATATCCGTCGCGGCGGCGCTTCGGCGCCAGACGCCGAAGACTTGACGCAGTCATTTTTCGCCAGCTTGCTTCGGCCGCGTTCGTTGCGGTGGGTGGCGAGGGAGAAAGGGGGCTTTCGCGCGTTCTTGCTGGCCGCGTTGGACCATTTCCTGGCCGACGAGTGGGACAAGGCTCGATCCTTAAAGCGCGGCGGCGGGCAGGTTCTTGTTTCGCTGGACGAGCAAGATGCGGAGGGGCGCTACCAAGCCGAGCCCGCGGCGGCGGCTTCGGCGGAACAATTGTTCGATCGCGGCTGGGCCTTGGCTGTGCTGGACGCAGCGATGACACGTTTGCGCCAGGAGCAGGCCGGAAAGGCGAGGCATTTTGAGGTGTTGCAAAAGTTCCTGAGCGAAATGCCGCCGGGGGACGCGTATGAAGCGGCGGGCGCGGCCTTGAATCTGGCTCCGGGCGCGGTGCGGGTGGCGGTGCATCGTTTGCGGCAGCGCTACCGGGAATTGGTGCGCGCGGAAATAGCCTGCACGGTGAGTTCGTTTTCCGAGGTCGAAGACGAGTTGCGCTTCCTGCTGCAAGCGATTCGTGGCTGAGACAAAACAATCTAATCTTGTAACACGGCGGCGCGGATTCCTCTGAACAGGGGAAAGAAACAAAACTATGTCGCTGCCTGACGCCAAGCCAACTGCCTCCATTCGGGACTGCCCGAAGTGTGGCGGCGCTCTCACCACCAAAGCCTTGAATGGGCTTTGCCCCAATTGCCTCGTGCTCGTCAGCTTTGACGAGGAGAACGAGGACGCGGTCACGACGTCCGCTGCTCCCGCTGCGGAACCAGCCAAAACGCCGAAACTGCCCCTGTCGGCGCTCTCTCCGACGCTCCGTTATTTCGGCGACTACGAGTTGCTGGAGGAAATCGCGCGCGGCGGCATGGGAGTCGTCTATAAGCCGTAACTATTCAGTAGTGCATCACTTTTAGGGCACACCCCACCTCCGTGCCGTCAAGCGACTGACCGGTCCAGACACACACGGCGCGCCGAACTTTCGCGGCCGCGACAGGTTCAACGCTCTGGACCCCGGCTTCAGGGTGGTTCTTTCATCCGCGCAATCTCCT
>VHDE01000103.1 GCA_016871515.1 Verrucomicrobiota bacterium | reverse complement strand
GCAACGGACGCTACTTTGCGCCAATGGCGTAGAGGTGTCCGAAGCCACGTAGATAGAGGCGGCCATTGGCAATTGCGGGCGAGGCAGCGAACTGCTCGGACAACTTATTCTTCGCGAGAATCTCCAACTTCTCGCCAGGCCTTACAACGGTGAACGTCCCATCTTTCGCCGTGAGGATAAGCTTGCCATCGGCGATGACCGGCGAGGCGCGATAGGTCTGGGCGTGGAACCGTTCGGAGAAGAATTGCTGGCCACTCTTCGCGTCGAGGCAGGTCAGGACGCCGTTCTCGCGGCAGAGAAAGACGCGGCCCTCAAAGATCACTGGCGACGGCACGTCCGGCGTGCCGCTGGGAACGCGCCAAACCTCACCTTTGCGGCCCGCGCTGAGGACGCCGCTCGCATGTGGCGACACACCGACCACGGCGCCGTTCTTCGCCGTCGGGACAACGATAAGGTCCGCGACGGCCACAGGAGAAGCGACGAATCGCAGCGTCGCGTTGTAGCGGCCCTTTGGATTAAGGTCACCGAGCCGCCAGATCTCTTTGCCGTCGGCGAGACTGTGCGCGATGGCGTAATCGTTGCCGTGCGTGATGAGGCGTGCGTCGTTGCCGCTCACCCAAAGACAGGGGGTCGCGTAAGAGTTCAGACACTCGTCGCGACCGTCGCTGGGGCGATCCACTTTCCAGACTTCCTGCCCGGAGGCCGCATCAAGCGCAACGACAGCTTGAAATCGCGGATGAATGAATTGCACATAAAGGCGTCCGTCATGCAGCACGGGCGTGGTGTGCATCCCGAAGTCGTAGCTGAACTTGCCGTAACGCTCCTGCACGTTGAAGCGCCAAACCTCTTTGCCGCTAAAATCAAAAGCCCCGAAGTCGCCGCTCCCGACCAGGGCGAAGACCAACTTGCCGTCTGTGCATGGCGATGAGGACGCGCCATTGCCTTCGCCGCCGCGCGCAATGGATCTGGCCTCGCCGAGCTTGCGCCGCCATTGTTCCTTGCCGTCGGTGGCGAGGCAAATGAGCAACAATTCATTGTTCATTTCGGCCGTAAGAAAGATGCGGTCACCCCAGATCGAAGGGGTGGATGAGCCATTACCGGGCAGCGGCGCTTTCCACAATAAGTTCTGAGTGTCACTCCATTCAGTTGGCAACCCGGACACGTGGCTAACCGCGTCGTGCCGCGGCCCGCGCCATTGGGGCCAATTTTCCGCCGACGAGAAAATGACAGTAAGCAGCAGACTGCAGGTCGCGGGCAGAAATTTGAAGCTCATAGAGATTTGCGGACTTTTTCAGGTGTTAATTTCTGCATCTGGCCGTTTTTCATCACGGCGAAGTTGGCGTGGCAAATGACTTTCACCTCGTGGCGAACGCACAGTTTCACCGCCTCGGCGCTGCGCGCATGTGCACTCATGCGCTTGCCATGAGCGCGCACGACTTCGGCCGCCGCCGCCGCCTCCGCTTCCCGTGCAATCCAGGATGTTCACGCGAGTGAGCACCACGCACGTTACCTTGTCGCCTGCCGCTTGAAGAATCGCGAGCACTTCGTTCGTTCCGAGCGGCCCGTGTTCGCCATCAATGAAGAGCCAATCAAACCCAGCGTGCGCCAGGATTTCAGCCGTCGCGGGTGTGGGCAGCGTGACCATCGTGCCATAGAGGATTTCGCCGCGCGCCAGTCGTTTTTTCAAGCCATCCGCCATGCGTCGTCTTTCTCAAACGCGGAGTTTACTTCTTCGGGACCGCAGTCCAAGCGTTTTTGCGCGGCTGCTCGAAGAAGGCGGGTTTCAAGAACTGACCGCAGAACTGACCCAGGCAAGCACTGACTAACCCGGCCGGATCAGGACGGCTTCATTCCGAAATAATCGCTCAAGAGAGCGCCGAGCCGGCGGCGTTCGACGTTCTCGAGGCCGCTGGATGAGAGAGCTCCCAGAATGGTTTCTGGTGAAACGCACTCGGCAATAGTTGCCCAATAAAACTGTAAAAGTTTGCTCGCGTCCGAACCTCGCGTCAGAATTCGGGCGACCGCTGGAAGGAACTTGCCCAGATAAGAGCGTCCGAGCAACAACCCCAGGCGCGATTCCGGACGCGTTATTTCGAGAATCAATACGCGGCCCCCCGGTTTAAGAACGCGGTAGAACTCTCGAAAGAGAATGCCTATATCTTCGACATGCCGGAGCGCGTAACCCATGCAAATGAAATCGAAGCTGGCGTCCGCGAAGGGAAGCCATTCGCCGCGGCCTTGCACAAGCCGAATGCCGTGGCGTTTTTGATTTTCATGAAGCATGCCACGGCTGGGATCGACGCCCACGACTTGGCCGCGCTTAACACCTAAATCCATCGCAGCTTGCGCGGCCAAGCCCGTGCCTGTGGCGACATCGAGAACGCGCATGTGCGGTTCCAAGCCAGCTCGCCGAAGCGCGCGCTTCCGATGCGCGCGGTCCGTGCCAAAGGAGAGAACAGCCGAAATACGATCGTAATAAAGCGCACTGCCATCGAACAGGCGCGCAACGAACTCCGCCCGGCGCTCACGGCTTTCGTAAAACTCTGGGAGATCACGATGCGGTTGAACGCGGGAAATGCTTTCATTCCGCGTGTATTGATTGGAATCGCTCAACCTTTGTTCAGGCACCAGCCTATTCCGCCTGGCTGCGCGGGATTGTCAATATTTGATTCCCAACCCGCTTCACTTCCAGCAACGTTCCGTCGCTTGGACATTGCCCAAACTCGATTGTTTAACGCAGCAAGCGAAAACATCACGGCATTGAATACTCCGGCGTTCATAATCGAGGCATGAGCGAAGGTGGCGAGCGATTCGACCGGGTATCGCGAAGGACGCGCAGCCGAGAAAGTTCCCCAAGCTCTTTGCGGCCTTCGCGACCTTCGTGTGTTTCTCCCTACCGAGTCATGACACGCGAACTATTGTTCAAAGCTGACCGCGAGTACAGATCGTGGCACGCCTAGGAAGATCGCCGCTGGAACGTACATTTTTCGATAATGCAGCCACAGGCCCGAGAAGAGGAACGCAGCCCAATTTATTCCGCGATTCCACCCACTATCACGCTTGCGCCATTTCCTCAGGTAATAGTCCGACCGCGGGCCAACAAGCGGCCCGTCTCATAGCCGGCCTCCCGCGCCAGTTCGTGCTTGGCTTTCCAAAGCTCGTCAAGAATCGGGTCTGGTTTCATAAGGATGGTCTCCCATTAATTCCAAGGCCGTGCAAACTGGCGGCAATTCCCACCCGAGCTTGATTGCCTCCGCCTCAAGCCGCTCAAGAATTTGAATATTCACCAGATGACGGCAGTTCCACTTCAGCCGGCGTTCGACGGCAAGGAAGAAAAGGAAGCGAAGAATTTTGTTCGGGGCACTCACGAAGCCTCCATTCAGTTGCTTTACATTTCCCGGGTTGCCTCACCCCCCTTCCGACCGAAAGCGCCAGAGGACTGGCGCAGTCCAAAAGCTGGCGCACGTTCGTTCGGCTTTCGAAAACGCGGAGCGTCTCGCGGCGTCAGGCCGGCCCGTATGAAGACATGAGGATATTGATCCCAGGGTTCAAGCGCATCCCACCTAGCGCGCGTTAGTTTGCTCTCCAGTTGCTACACGAATTACGGCATCGAATGCAGGCTTGGGCTTATCGTTGCCGTCGAAGAGCAGCGGGCGGCCTTGAGCGCGCCACGAGACGGCGTCGTTCACGCCCCAGAAGGTGACCATCTTCACCGAAGCGCGGTGCTTCACAAAGGCGCGGAAAATCCCGGCGTAAGCGTCGGCCAGCTTTTTGTCGGCGTCGCTCACGAGGTCGCCCTGAGTGGTCGCGGCGTTGTTCGCGATGTCTGCTCCCAAATTGCGCTGGCCGCCAGCCGCGCTGTTCACGTCGAGTTCCGTGATGTGGATGGGCAAGCCGAGGCTCTCCATTTCGGTTAATGCCCGGTCCATCGTCTCGAAGGTCATCGAAACGTTGACGTGCGCCTGCGAGCCGATGGCGTGGACTGGCACTTTCTGTTCCTGCAATGACTTGATCAAGGTGATGAGTTTCTGGCGCTTGACAGGATTCTCTAATCCATAGTCGTTGTAGCGAAGGATGGCGTCGGGATCCGCTTCGTGCGCGTATTGAAATGCTTTGCCGATGTAGTCCGGCCCGATGATTTCCAGCCAGAGAGAGCTGCGCAAAACGTTCGTGGCGTTGCCGTCGGCGATGGCTTCGTTCACAACGTCCCAAGCCTTGACCTTGCCTTTGTAGCGCCCGACGACGGTGTGAATGTGGTTGCTCATCCGCTGAAGCAATTCTTCACGCGAAGCCCTCGGTCCATTGTAGCGGCCGAACCCGCCGCCGAAGCCGGGACCAGCTCTGCCCCGGCCGGTTTGGTTCGTCCCTGGTGCGTTCGTGTTTGCGGCGGGCGCGGCGTTGGCGGCGCTGGCAGGCGGCGGATTCGTCCCCGCAAAGACCCAGTTCGGAGTCTGGCTGTGCCAAACGAGCGTGTGCCCGACCAAATACATCTTGTTGTTAAGGCCGAAGCTCACAAAAGCGTCGGCTGGTCCGAGGTCGTAGCCTTGGCCTCCTTCTCGCGGGTGAATGAGCTGCCATTTCATGTCATTCTCGGCGGTGATTTGGTTGAACTGTTGTTTGAGCAGCCCGATGTCTTTCCCAATTTGATCCGGACTACGGCGGAAGGCGGCGCCTTCCCTGACCATGCTGCGATTGACGGCGGCGCCGATGGGGAAGTGTTCCTTAAACGCGTCCTTGAGCGTGACAGGGACATCAGCGGCCGGGGCATTTAAGTTAATGGCGAACAGCGCTGCGGCGAGCAGGACAGGCCGAAGAAGGTGGTTGGAATTGAAGTTGTTCATTTGACTAATTAATTAAGAGTCGCGCCGCGGGCTTGCGCCTTAAGGCGACAGTTTGATTTTGATATCTTTCAAAGGAGCACCGTCTTTGTCGAGCAGGCGCATGGCCCCCTGCCAGTTGCCCTGTTCGTTGATGATTTTAAAAACGATGACGTTGATGCCCTTCTTCAACGTGACTCTTCCCTTTTCGGAATCGAGCACGAGCCCCCGTGGATCGCTCCAGACATAAATATCGACGCCATTGAAGTAGATGCGTCCCTGGTCGTTGCTCGCGACGGCCATGATCACATCCGGCTTCTCCGTTTCGCACTCGATGTAAGTGACCGCGTATCCCGCTTCCTTTTCGCCGAGCGTATTAACGCTGGCGGCGAAGTCGAAATAATTGGTCGCCGCGGTGATGTTCTTCCAAGTCAATTCCTTCCCGCCAATTTCCTGCTTGTCGCCGGCCTTGGGCCGAAGCGTAGCTTCGTCTTTCATCTGTTCTTTGAAAATCGCTTCGGAACCAGTCTCTCCCTCGGCCAGGGCGATTGGAGCGAGTACGAGCCAATGGCGGATGTATCCGTCCGAGCCGGGTTGCAGCACGTCGGCCGCACCGAGGCTCGAAAGCAACAGACAAGACAACCCAACAATAAAGAGCTTCTTCATCTTACTCGTACGGGTTAGCCTTTTTCACCGGCACCGTCACGCCGTCCTTCGGCGGAGTTTTCAGCGTGTCGAGATACGCCAGAATGTCCGCGACTTCCTGCTCCTTCAGCAGCAGGCCGAGCGGCGGCATGGGCGAAATCGTGAGGCTCTCGAACCCTTTGGCGAGTTTGGCGTTCGGATCCATCAGACTTTCCGTGACGTAGGCTTTGTCGGCGCGGACGGCGATGCCATCAAGGATCGGTCCGACGTCGCCGCCCTTGCCGTTGACCATGTGGCAGGACGCGCAGGATGCGACGGGACTGTTGAAGAACAAGTCTTCGCCGCGCTTCACGTCGCCTGCTGCGATTTTGACCTCGTTCTCGCCCACGGCGGCGACCTTATGGATGCGCCCGAGCAACGTAAGCGTGTCATTGAGGAACGGGTCGCTCATGTTCGCTGTGACACGCGGAAGCTGAGCGACCACGGTTTGGATTTCCGGGATGGTCGGAAACTCCGCGAGCTTCGTGAGGGCGACCTGTCGCGTGAGCAAATCAGTATCCTGAATGACGGCGCTGCTGAAGAAGAGCTGCCGTCCCGCTTCGTTTGCGGGCAACGCGCGAATGGCGTTGCGACGCAGCGCGGGATCTTTATCGAGCAGCGCTTTCTGGTGCGTCTCTTTGTCGAGCGCGCCGATGCCTTCGAGCGACCAAAGCGCATGAATAGCGCCTTTGCCGCCCGCGCCGGAGGTGACGCGCTTCTTCAACGCAGGCGCGGCGTCCTTCATCTTGTTGTCAACGATCAGGCGTTGCGCGGTGAGGCTCCAAAACTGGTTTCCACTGTCGAGCGCGGCGACGAGATCGGAAATCTTCGCGTTCGCGAGTGACCGGATCGAGCTGCGCGGCCCGTCTTTCCAAACGACGCGGTAGATGCGTCCATGAGTTTGGTCGCGCAGATCGTTCTCAGTGATGTAAGCGCCGCCGCGACCCGTCCTAGCCTGGATGCCAGCTAATTGAATGTTCGGCGTCGGGTTGTGTTGAATGACAAAGCTGTAGAAATCGATCACCCAAACCGCGCCATCCGGTCCGACCTCGGCGAAGATCGGCGACATCCATTCGTCGGTGCTGGCGAGCAGGTTGAAGCCATCGAGCGCTTTGTAGCCGGCGCCGTCGCGTTGAATGTCCATGATCCCGATGAGCTTCGCGGTCGGCTCCGTCACCAATGCTTTGCTTTGAAGCCGCGCCGGCAAGGCATCGCTAATCATGAAGCCGTGTCCTGACGCCGCGGTGTAGCCGCCGAAGTTATCCACCATGCGCACGTTCGGTGTGTTCGGATGCATGCGCAGGCCGGGCGCGAGCGACTTGGCCGAAGGCAAACGCCGAACGTTCGCCGTCGCGGTGTCAGGCGCGTTATTCGAGTCCAATCGATAGCCCGGGCGAAATCCATTGCCGCCACGACGGCCAAAGTTCGGCTGTGTCGGGTTGAGAATATATGCGGGCAGATAACCATAGAACGACGGGTTGCCATTCGCTGTCGAACCAAAGACGTCGCCGTGCGCATTCAAGCCCAGGCCCCACGTGTTGTTGTTGTATTGATGAAGGAATTGCAGCGCGGAGCCATCGGCTTGGAAACGAAAGATCCCTTGGCCGAACTGCAGGTCCTTGCCGCCGACGCTGCCGCGGAAGTTCGAATAGCCCACCGCCCCGTAAAGCCAGTTGTCGAAGCCGCGCGTGAGATAACTTTGCATCGCGTGTGAATCGGCCACGCCCCAGCCAGGCAACAGCGCCTGGCGCACATCGGCCTTGTCATCGGCGTCCGTGTCTTTGAGGAAAAGGATGTGGCGCGCTTCCGAAACAATGATGCCGCCTTTCACGAAGACCAGCGAGGTGGCGAGATTCAACTTGTCCGCGAAGATGGTGAACTTGTCCGCCTTGCCGTCGCCATTGGTGTCCTCGCAAATCTTGACCGCCGCCTTGCCGGGCTGGCCCGCGTCCACGAGGCCGTGAGGGTAATCGAGCGCCTCAATCACCCAAGCACGCCCACGCTCATCCCAGGCCATGTAGATGGGCTTCACGATGTCCGGCTCCGCGACGAAGAGTTGCAGCTCGAAATCCGCCGGCACCTGCGTGTAACGCATGCTGTCCCGCGGGGACAGCGGCGACTGATACTTCACCGGCTCCGGCCGGCGCTCGTAATTCGGCACATCGCCCGGAAGACGCTGTAACGGTGGACGCGAGGCGAGGAATGCTTCCCAATCGGACCTGGCCTTTTTGCTGATCGCGCCAAGAACAGCCTCGCGGAGAACGGTATCCGCAGGACGTTCGGTGTACTGGATCAGCTCTTTGCCTGTGTTCCTGAAACTGTCCAGCAGCTTCCGCTGGACGGCACCAACCTCGCCGTCAGGCATCACCTGCACCACCGTATCAAAGTGTTTTATGTATGCGTCGGTGAGGTTGGTGAGCGCGGTAACATGATCAAAGTAGATTGCTTCGGACGCCAAAGTTTGGCCGGGCAGGAAAACGTAGTTCGTGCGCGGCCCACCGCCGCCAAAACCAGCGCCGCCTCGCGGACCGGAACGGACGACATCCACTGGCCCCAAATACAAGACATGGATAGGCCCGTCCGGCGTTTCCGCGGCAAACGTGTTGAGGACCATCAGCCCTCCCGTCAGAAGAATCAGAACTCGTTTCAGGTTGTTCATGCAATATCAGCAATGTCGTTGAAGATGGGCTTAAGCGAGTCCTGGTTACAATTCAGAAACTGAGCGTAGCGGCGCCTCGTCAGAGCGCCGCAGTCCGGTCTGGTGCAGGGCGAGCGGATGATTCCCAATGTCCTGACGTCGCGAAGAGTCGAGAATGGCGCTTGGTTTGGGCCGGGATTCCGAATAACTTCACCCGCATGGAAACCGCAACTATTACCGTCGAAGGTGACCGTCAAACTGTTCGCTTGCCCCAAAGCGTTCACTTGCCGCCGACCGTCTTCGTCCGCCAAGACGGCGACGCCTTTGTGCTTGAGCGAGTGAAGCGGAGGACCTGGCCGGAAGGTTTCTTCGATTCTGTCCACGTCACCGACCCGGCGTTCGAGCGTCAAGAGCAAGGCCAACTGCCGCCGGTTAATAACCTGTAGGCGGCCATGCGCATCTACATCGAAAGCACGATACCCAGCTACGTCGTTGCGCGTCCGGCCCGCGACCTCCTGCAAGCCGCCGCCAGCAACTCACGCGCGACTGGTGGGATTTGAAACGCGAGGAACACGAGCTTTTCACGTCGCAAGTCGCATGATCATGTTCATCTTGCTGGTGCGCGCCATCCGGTCGTTGGCATCCGCGCCATAGATGCAGCGGTTGGAAAGCTCCCACAGGCGTGATTGAGTGTTCTTGGGATCGAGGTCGCGTTGTAGCCGCTCGTATTCCTTGCGTAGCAATTCGGCGCGCTTGGTCGAAGCGAGTTTCTTCTTTTCCAACTCGGCTTTGAACTTCGCGCAGGCGGCGTCCGCTTCGGCGAGAAGTTGCTCGCGAACTTTGGCGAAGAAGCGAATGAGAAATCCACCCGAGCCGCTCGCGGGGTCGCAAATAATATCGCCGAATTTTGGCTCGGCCATTTCGACCATCAAACGGACGATTTCGCGCACCGTCGGAAACTTGAGGCGGATGTCCTCGTCCTCGGCAAACAGGTAATCGGCTTCGTACTCCTCCTTGGTCTGGCCCCAGCAACACCTCGCCGCCATGAGCGAGACGCGCGAGAAACTGAGACGCGAATTGCAGGAGGCCCTCACCGGTGATTCCACCGACTCCAAAACATGACATGAGCAAAACACCTTTCGCATTGCCGACTTGCAAGCAGACTGCCCCGGCGTCGGTTTGGATTGGATCGGCCGCATCCTGGCCAAGCTGCAAAAGGAAAAGAAGATCAAGTCCCTGGGCACTCGCCGGAGCGCCAAATGGGAGAAACTCACAAACTAGGTATTAACTCACAAACCAGGTATTAAACTAGGCATTGAGAAAGAGGGTATTAACTCGTGAATGACGGTGGTAATGAGGGTATCGCCGCCCAAGACTTTGGCTGATTTGGGAATTCATCTGTTGTGTCGTTGGATACTTTGATGCCGCGTTGCCTTTAGTATTTTCCCCACTACAGTCGGGCCGTCGCCTTCATCAGAATTTGCGGGACGAGACGGCCTTGGACGGCGAGTTGGAGGATGGCTTGGCGGAGTTGGGGAATAGCGTCGGCGGTGTCGTGCCTTCGGCAAAAGGGCGCGACCTCGGTTGACACCAAGATCGCGAAGAACCCAGCGCGGCGAAGCCGCAACCAAACCCATCTTGAAAACCCGGCTAACACAAAGATCGCGAAGCCCGCAAAGAAATTTGATTGGGGAATGCTCAGATCTTCGGGTCCTTGGCGATCTTCTGTTCATCCACAAACCAAGGAATCTTCGCCAAAGAGGCAGGACTTTCAGCCAGGGCCGTGCGAGAGTCCGTGAAATTGTCTCTCTTTCTCGTTGCTTTTTTGTTACCGGAAAATCAGTTGAGCGAAGTTATGGAGCCCCTTCTTCCAATGTTGGAAGTCATGCGCGTGTTCGTCCACGTGCCAGATGTGCGGGACGTTCTTCCCCTTCAAGTAGGCGTGAACGCCCTGGCTGATGCGAATCAGGCCGTCTTTGTTGCCGCAGGAAAGATAGAGAAGCTTCAATTGCTTTGTGGCTTTCCCGGGATCGGCCACCAGTTCCGCCGCCGGCTTCGTATTCGGCGCGGACGAGAAGCCGCCGATCCACGCGAAGGTGTCGAGATTGGCGAAGCCGATGTTGAGCGACTGTCCGCCGCCCATCGAGAGTCCGGCCAGCGCTCGGCTCTCTCGCTCGGCTTTCACGGAGTAGTTGGCTTCGATGAACGGAATGATGTCTTTGATGAGATCGTCTTCGAAGGGCTTGCCCCAGCCGGTCAAGTCTCCGAAGCCGCGGCGACCGCCGCCTCCACCTGCTTCATTGGCGGCCGGCTTGTTGGTTGTGGCATTGCCGTTAGGAAGAACGACGATCATCGGCTCGGCCTTTTTGTCGGCGATCAAGTTGTCGAGGGTCACGTGCGGCGCGCCGCCTTTTGCCCACTCCTCGCGCTCGTTGCCGCCGATGCCATGAAGCAGATAGAGCACGGGATATTTCTTCTCCTTGGAGTAACCCGGCGGCGTGTAAACCTGCATCCAACGTTTTGCGCCGATGGCCTTCGACTCGTAATCCACGCGTTCAAGTTTCCCGCGCTCGATGCTCTCGCGCGGCTTGTCAAAACCTTCCGGCGCATCCGGGAAAGCCGGTTTATCATCTGGCTTCAACTCGATTGGTCTGCCAAATCCGCGCCCGCCGCGGCCTGCGGCGGCATTCGTCGCGCCAGCGTTCGTTGTTGAAGCCGGCGTTGCCGCTTCTGCCTTGGGAGCAGTTCCTTCGCGTTTGGTGGTGGCTTCCGAAGAACCAAAGTCGCCGACCTTGCGAGTGAACTTGATCTCGTTGCCCGACATTTTCCCGGTGTAGCTGATCTTGATCTCATTGTCCTGAATCTTGAGCGGCTCGACGAACGTGACCGCGTCGCCTTCGACTTTGCCTTCCTTCAATTCGGCTTCGCGCTTTTCGCCCTCGCGTTCCACGCTGGCTTTGCCGGTGACGCTCGGGCCGTCCTGCTTGAGCGTGAAGGTGTATTTCTGCAAACCGCGTTGCGTGTCGAACTCGGCTTTCCAAGTGCCGGTGACATCCGCAGCGAGAGCGCTGAGCGAACCGGCGGCGAGGGCCAGAAGAATGATGGGTGTTTTCATATTCATATGTTGTTTAGACTTCGTGAGTGGTTGGTTGGTTTCATGTTCAGTGCGATCTAAAGCATTAAGATTCTTTGTTTTCATCAGGAACTCAGTTCGTTCGCCACAGCTTCGTCCGCCGCATCATTGCATGTTGAATGTGTTCTTTGTCATTTAATATCCGCTCGACATGACTCTTTCGTCCAAATCGACTCTCGCCCCATTGTTGAGTGTTGTCCTCGCCCTCTTTTGCGTCACACCTCCGCTGCTCGCGGCCGAGCCGGCGCCAACCGCCCCGGCAGCCGCGGCGGCAACATCCCCCATTCCCGGACAACCGAACGCTCAATCTCCCGCGTCCGGCGCGCGACGAGGCAGCCTCGGCTTCGGCGCTCCGATTACCGCTGAGGAACAAGCTGCCATCGCCAAGCTCGCTGAGCTTCCCGCCTGGAAAGCCGGCGTCAGCGCTGGCGACTATTCGTTGGCGCCGCCTTTTGCGCCCGCGCCGGAGAACACGCCTCGCGACAACGTTCCCAAAGGCAAGGTCGCGACGTTTCATCTGGATCTCCGCGAGAGCAAATTCTATCCGCCGTCTGCCGGGCGCGGCGGCAACTCGACGAATCGAGAGGTGGTCGTTTACATTCCTGCTCAATCACGATGATGAAGGGCTTGCTCTTACCTTCGGCGATCAGGTTGTCCATGATCAGATTGGCGTGGCCTTGATTCCACCAGGCATATTCGTTTTCGCCCCATCCGTGCCGCAAGTACAGAACCGGATAACGCTTCGTCAGTTCCTTGTCGTAATCCGGCGGCGTATAAACGTAAGCGGGGCGCGCGATGATCGTGTTGGTGACCTTCGAAGGGAAGAGCACCTGCTGAATGCGGCCGTGCGGCATTCGTGGTTTCCCGATCTCAGTCTTTGAACAGGAGCGGGGCGAATTGATACAAACTGCGCCGCCACGCGAGCCACTCGTGGCCGGTGTTGGGCGACTCGTAGAACACGGCATTGATGCCAGCTTCTTTCAGCGCCGCCGTGTTCGCCTTGGGATCACCGCCGAAGCCGCGCCCGCCGACGCGATTGGTGCCCAGTTCGCTGCTTCCGTAACTGACGAAGACGAGCTTCACCATCTCCTTGAACTTTGGCATGTCGGTGATGTTCGTCACAGCGATGCTGCCGCCGCTGAAGACGCCGATGTGCGAGAATTTATCGAGGTGCGACGGCGCGATGCCGCGCGTCTGCATGCCGCCCATCGAAAGTCCCGCCATGGCACGATTCGGCTGGTCAGAGAGCGTGCGGAAATTGGCGTCGATGTAGGGAATCAGGTCCTGGGTCACGACCTTTTCGAACGCGCTGAAATTGAACGCGCCTCGTCCGCCCGGGCCCGCACCGGCCGGCGGCGCGTTGGTGGGCCGCGGACCGCTGACGCCACCGTTCTCCATCACGATGATGAACGGCTTCGCTTTTCCTTCGGCGATCAAGTTGTCCATGATCAATCCAGCGTGGCCTTGTCGGCCCCAGCCAGTTTCGTCTTCGCCGCCGCCATGTTGCAAGTAGAGCGCCGGATAACGTTTGGTGGCATCCTTGTCGTAATCGGGCGGCGTGTAAACGTAGATATGGCGCGTCTTGTCGCTGGACTTCGAGAAATAATAGACCTCGCGCAGCTGTCCGTGCGGCACGTTTTTGAGCGCGTAGAAGTCCGCGTCCTTCGCCGGAATCTCGACCGCGCTGCCCCAGCGACTGGCGCCGTAAAAGTAGTGGCTGTTCGGATCGGGCACCTCGGCGCCATCGATCTTGATCATGTAATAATGAAAGCCTTCGTCCAACGGGCGGGTGTGGCCGTACCAAGCGCCGTCCTCGCCTTTTTTGAATTCGCTGCTGTCGCGGAATGTGCATCCGACGCTTTTGGCCTCCGGCGCGACGATGCGGAACTTCACGCGCCCTTCCGAGTTGTATTGTGGATATTGTTTGCTGGCTTGGTTCGATGGGCAGGGCTTCCAGTCATCAGCTGGCGGTTTGTCTTCGGCCGCGAAAAGTTGCACGGACAACATCGAGGCGAGTGCGAAAGGCGAGAGTTTTGTTTTCATGTTGGTTGGCGTTTGAGTATGTGAGTGATGAGGCAAAAATCATTTGAGGGTCAGAAGGCCCGCCAGGTTTTGGACTGCGGCAGCCCTCTGCCGCTTTTCGATTACCAGCACAGTTCCAAAGCGGCAGAGGGCTGCCGCAGTCCAAGACGCTTGCGCGGTGATCGAAAATGCATTGTTCATCATCACGTCATTCAAGGGCGCAGCGCCACAGCGTCCGGCTGCGGCTTGCCGGTGGAATACAGCGCGCGAATCTCATCAGGGTTCAGCGCCCGGCTGAACAGGCAGAACTCATCCATCGCACCACTGAAATTTCGGATCATGAAGGGATCTTCCTTGGGGAACCCACTGACATTCCAATTACCCAACTCCGCTGCGCCGATGCGGAAAGGGGGTTTGATTTTCAGCGCCTTCTCGCCTGCGGGCGCCCCGTTCGCGTAATGCGCCGCGCGGTTCGCGCGGCCGTCTAGCACAACGGCGACGTGCAGCCACATCCCGAACTGATCGAGGGTGAGCACAGGCTTGCTCGCGCAAATCTGAAACTGGTTGGCCTCGTGGCCGATCACAGTCAGACCCAACACACCATCATTGCGAATGAGCCAGTGAATCGTCCCATGCTCGAAGCCATCGCTCATGAACAGCGAATTGAGCTTCCGATCCAATCCTTGCACACGCACCCAAGCCGCGACTGTCAACGCCTCGAATTCACCGGGCACACTCAACCGCACGCGGTCATTCACGTTCCGAAAATCCAGCGCCCGCTTGTCGGACCAGCGGCCTTCGATCCACTGGCAGCCCACGATGGCGCCGTCGGCAACGGTGGCGGCGTGGCTGCTCGTATTCGGAAGGCTCCAGTCCGTCTCGTGTTCGAAAGCGAAACGCACCAACAGCGACGGGTCGCGACTAAGCCGAATGCTGGCCGCTCGCCACTGATTGCACCGGCGCGACTCGTCGGCCACTGACTTGGCCTGGAGATTGAACAGCAACGCAAACGCGGTCCGGTCAGCCGCGATGAGTCGGAGCGGATGTGGACTCTCCACGACGGCAGCACTGCCTTCCCGCAAGTTCTGTTTAACGGTGTCGCCCGCCAACTCGAAGCCGGCGTTGCCTTTGAACAAGTGCAGTTCCGTGCGATGCGCTCTGACACCAAGACCGAACACCGTTCCGACATCCGTCACATTCATCTGTGGAGTGCGAATGCGAAAACCGCGCGCTTGCGGCGGAATGTCGCCTGTGACCCGTCCACTGCGGCAGAAAGCTTCGTTCGGAGAGATCACTTGGAGTTCGGCCGGACCTTCGATAACGACGCGGGCGCCGCTGTAGAAGACGATCTGCGCTAAACCGGATTTGAGCCGCAGCCATCCAGGCTCCAGTGGAGCTCCCAATCGAGGGGTTTCGCCGCCCTGATTCCACTGCGCGTCCACCGCACGATCAAGCATCGCAACGGCTTTGCTCGTCGTGCCTTGGCGTTCGGCCGGCGGCATCGGCCGCAAACCCCACCATCCAACGGCGGAGATGGCAACGCAGGCGGCCAATGCCACCACCCAAGTCAGTTTACGAGCGGTCCCACGGGGCCGAGCTTGAGGCGGAAAAATACTCGCGGCCATCGCAACTTCGTTCTCGTTCGTCAGGGCGAACAGGTCCGGCTCCGAGGCAAGACGCGAATGCAGTTCGAGCCGAAGAATGTATTCGTCACGCGCCGCGGCGTCGCTCCGTAACAGTTCGTTCAATCCGCGGACTTGCTCATCCGAAGCCGAATTGTGACAGACCCCAGCTACGGCATCATCGAATTCACGCGAAGGAAACGAGAACTTCATGCTGCCGTTCCTTTGGCAGCGTTCTCGATGCAGACCTGAAGCGCCTGTCGAACCCGTTGGAGCGTCTTGTAAGTCGCCGCAACCGTTCGCCCGGAATTCTCGGCGAGCTTCTCAATGCTTTCGCGCCGATAGTAATAGCCTTCGACCAGCGAACGCTGGTTTCCCGGCAATTTGTCCAGGCAACCCTCCAGGTAGTTCAGCCGGGATTCAAGTTCAGGCCGCAACTCCTCGCGCCGCTGCACAAGTTCCTCCGCCAGTCCGCTTTCCAGCAGCGCTTGCCAGCGCCGCCGACGTTCAATCCACTGTTTGGCCTTGTTCAAGGCGAACCGACAGGCCCACGGCGTGAACGGCTGGTTTGGATCGTACGCGTCGAACTTCTCCCAAAGCGCCACGGCGGTTTGCTGCACAATGTCCTCCGCGTCCGCGACATTTGGAATCAAAGCGGCGACGTAACGAAAGACTTCCCTTTCGCTGCGCAGAAACAGCGAAAGGAACTGCTGCTGAGCGGCGTTTCGATCTTCAAACCGGCGCGTTGAGTCGGCTGACATTTGTCGGCTGTACAATACTTCCATCCAAGCGAAGATTTTGGACATTCAAATCACACCAGCGTCGATTTCTGTGGCGAGGCGCGTTCACGTGAGCGCGGAGGGGTGCTGATCTGTTACTACTTCCGGCGCAGGTGCGCAACACTTCGATTGCGACAGCCTGCACTGTTCTGAGTTTCTGCGTGCTCATGCTTTCTCGGGACTCGTCATTATCAGCCTGTTCTGAGGCGGTTAAGTCATGCGAGCGGGGACGGAGTTTTCCACATCACATCGCCGCTCGCGGGCTAAGTTGTCAAAGATCGGCGATTGTCAAACCACGTAACACGGCGCGTCGAGCTTCGTATAGGGCAATCCAAGCGCGGTAATTACCCGGTCGCCTCGACCTTCCGCAGGCCCCAGCCCGACAAAGATCACCTGATCCTCATCGTGATCAATGATGCCGCTCAAGGTGGTTTCCAATTCAATCTTTTCCGAGGAGTTCAAGTCGCACTCAAACACCGAGAATTCAAGGTGATCGCCAAAATTGCCGCAGGTCTTGAATACCTTTCGTAGCCGCTTGTCGTCGGCAATGTCGTAACAAACCAGGTAAGTCGTGCGCAGGGGTCACCTCGTCATCAAAGGAATGTATGCCGCAATCTCTCCCGTCAGCGTTTTCGCTAACAACCGCGCCTGCAACTCCAGCGCTCGACGATAACTGACTTTGTAATCGAACAGCGGATGGGTAATCAACGAACTCATGCGCTGCTCATAAGTCTGGAAAAAGCGTTTGCGTCCCGGCGCTGTGAGATTCACCGCTTGGCCAGCCCGCACAAAATCCTTTTCCGTGACCACACGATTGTTAATGCAACTCAGCACCGTGGACTCCGCGACCAGCGGGCGGAATTCTTCCATCAAGTCCAAACCCAATGCCGGTCTTCCGAAACGCGGCTGATGGAAGAATCCCAGGCACGGATCGAATCCCACCGCCAATGCGGCCAGCGTGCAATCCTTGGACAACATGCTGTAAGCCAGCGAAAGCATGGCGTTGACGGAATCGGTCGGTGGACGGCGGTTGCGGTTGTTGAAATTAAAATTGAAGGAACGTTGCTTGTCATCCTTGACTGGCATTTCGAGGCAAGGCAGATCGTCTTCAGCCTTTACCATGCCCCTGAACTGTTCAAAATACTGGCTCGCTGCCGCACCCTCGATTCCAAGAAGCTCCTAGATAGAACCGGCCTCAAGAGGATCTTCGGACGTTCGCTTGAGTTTTCCAATGATTGTCTCTGGCGGCTCCAGATGGTTTCGCATGAGCAGCGTGCGATCGTTGCGAATCTTTCCGTGCACGAACTGTCGCGCCAGGGACAGGCATGTCATTTCATCGCGTGCCAATCGGAACTGTTCCATGCGCAGAAACACATTCTTCATCGCGTGACCGCGAGTAATCTCGTAGAACCATCCGCCCATTGAAAAATAGGTCACAGGAACTTCCTGTTCGCAGAGGGATTGAATGGCCTGTGTCGAGATCTGGATGTTGCCGAACAACGCCACATGCGAGACATCCCGTATCCGCACTTCCTCAACGAGGCGCGAGCCGCGCGGGCCACCATCCTTGTCCTTGATCTGCAAAACCTCGTCCTTGCAGCCCACTCGATACCCCGGCGTATTCAGCGGCGTTGCGGGAGGCGGAGCGGGAACAGTCTGCGGGGGATCGGCGCTGGTTGTCACTGAGCGCTCGGCATCCCGACCTTCTTCAACTCTTTCCGAAAACATCCGGCCAGACGATTGCTGCCGCAGAATTTCAAGGGCCTTTTTGAAAATCGGACTGTCCTTATCCGCTTCGGATGGCGCGTCATTTGATCTCGACCCGACTGTCCCTGGCAAGAGACCTCTCGGCGTCCGAGAAGGTTCCAGTTCGCTCAAACGCTTTTCGGTCGGAGCCGATGGGTCTTGGTCATTCATGATTTTAATTGGCCGCGGATAGACGCGGCAGAGTCGCTTTCGTCGAGTTGTGTGGCTCCCGAACTCATAATCGGTTGAAACAGGGTGAGAAATATGTCGTCCAAGTTCGTCGAACCGGCCCGAACATAACGAGAGTTGAACTATTGATGACCGCGTATCTCGACAACGGATCTCCGATGCATTGGAGTGTCGTCAACCAAAGGGTTGAACAACTCTTTAATAGGCTCGAGAGCAACTTGAAGGGGAAATGATCTCCGGCTGGCGTGATCAAGAGCGTGCTCCCGCAGCTCTCTACCGTCTTCTGGGAACCATCATTATTCTGGCTCTTCTCCAAAACAAGTGGGTAGAATTTGAGGTGCGATCGCGATGTTAGCCTGTATTGACGGGCATTTTATGAGTTTTGTAAGCACAGAGAACTTGTTTCAATTCCGCGCATGGCCAAACCCAAGCGGCAGTTGCGCGATGCGTATCGATTTCCAGGCTTTGTTCCATTGGCGGAAGTATACGGAGTTTTCGGCGATCCAATGCAGCGAGTGGTGCCGCTACGTCGGCGCGCAAAAAAACAGTCTGCCCTCAGTGCGGTCGAGCGTGGCCAAGCTACTACGATCGGCGTCCGTGGGTGGTGCGCGATTTGTCGTGCGGTCCACTGCGCATTTTCCTGGAGTTCGAAATTCGACGCGTGGCGTGCGACCAATGCGGTGTGAAACGCGAGAAGCTCAGCTGGCTGGCGGACTGTCCGTTTTACACCAAGGGCTTCGCTTACTATGTCGGACGCCGGTGCCGCGATTCGACGATCAAGGCGGTGGCCGACGAGCTGCATCTGGATTGGAAGTCGGTCAAGGAACTGGACAAGCAGTATATGCGCGAACAGTTGCGCCGGGCAGGTCGCGCCAAGCCGGAGGTGATCGGCATCGACGAGATTTCCATTCGCAAAGGACACACGTATCGGATCGTCGTGAGCGACTTGCTGCGGTTTCGACCGATCTGGTTCGGCGGCAAGGATCGTTCCGAGGCGAGCATGGACATGTTTTACCAGTGGTTGGGACCCAAACGATCGGAAGCGATTCGCCTGGCGGTGATGGACATGTGAAAGCCGTTCCGCACGGCGACCAAACGCCATGCCGAGAACGCGGCCGTTCTGTTCGACAAGTTCCACATTATGCGCCATCTGGGGGAGGCGTTGGACGAGGTGCGCAAGAGCGAATATGCCCGGTTGACGGGCCCCAAACGCCGATTCATCAAGGGGCAGAAGTACACGTTGTTGTCCAATCGAGAGAGCTTGGACCTGGATGGACGGCGAGCTCTGCGGAAATTGCTGGCCGCCAATCGTCGGCTTCACGTGGGGTACTTGCTCAAGGAATCCTTTGGCCAGCTGTGGAGTTATCGAAGCGAGGGATGGGCCTTGCGTTTCTTCGAGAACTGGAAAACCGGACTGAAATGGCAGCGGCTCAAGCCGTATCAGAAGTTCGCCCGCATGATCGAAGATCACTGGGATGGCATCGCCGCCTTCTGCAAACCCGAGAACAAAGTGTCGCTGGGATTCGTCGAGGGCCTCAACAACAAGATCCGCGTCATGCAGCGTCGGGCCTACGGTCTGCGCGACGAGGAATACCTGCGGTTGAAAATCCTCACCTGCATGCTGCCGCCATTCTGAGAACCCTGACCGTCTCCGGGGTAGGCCGATTTCAACCCCCGTGCCTTGTTCGTGCGCTGCAGAGAATGGCGACTGCGTCCAAAGGAAACGATGAG
>VHDE01000102.1 GCA_016871515.1 Verrucomicrobiota bacterium | reverse complement strand
AAGGAAGTGACTACGCTCGGATTGGTAAACTCGATGTGGCAGAGGAACAAATCCAGAAAGCGGTCCAAGGCTCGCCCAATTTCGCAGAAGCACATTTCAATTTGGGGGTGATTCGCGCCAGCCTTGGCAGGAGCCCATGGCAACCCTCGAAGCTTCAGCAGGCGATCGAATGTTTTCAAAAGGCGATCCAGCTTCGGCCCGATTGGGCGGAGGCCTATTTCAAGCTTGGGAAGACGTTGGAAGCACTTCTAGTGACTGGCTGCGAAAATCAACCGAGTGATCTCAGGCCGATTGATATTTCGTTCCAGCGCGCCATCGCACACAGGCCCGATCATGCCGAGGCGTATCGTTCATTAGCTGTGTCGGCGGACCGCCAAGGCCGTGCTTCAGAGTGTGATGACTATTTCCGCAAGTACGCTGAATGCCTAAAGGCAAAGGCTGGGGCGCACCCGCTCGGCAAGCTTGGATTGCGATTTCTCGATGATATCAATACCTACGCCATCGGGCATCTCTCCCATAACTTGGATTGCTATGTGAAGCTTCAGCGATTAGGCTGGCTTCCCGAACACAAAACCATTCTTCTGGCTCATCCGGCCCGAGTTTCCAACCCTTCTCTCTTGGGCTACTGGCGGAAGTACTTTGAAATCATTACGGACTCTTCCCTGATTCGCGATCTTTATCCCCTGAGCAGGGCGTTGCATCACAATGCTTCCTTGGTTTCCTTGCCGGATGGAAGGACGGTGCGCATCTACAAGGCCCTTACCTTTGTTGAAGCGGAATGGACGGCACGAGGTTACGGTCCACTGCTGAGTCTCTCCGAGGCAGACCGAGAGCGCGGTTGGCGATGTCTCGAGGAAATGGGGGTTCCAAAGGGATCATGGTTTGTCAGTTTGCACGTGCGAGAACCAGGCTTTAAACGCGAGGGCCTTAGTCTCTACAACGGCTACCGCAATGCAAACATTGACACGTATGCGAAGGCAATTGATTCAATCGTCGCACGGGACGGCTGGGTTGTTCGTCTTGGTGAACCCAGCATGAAATCTCTCCGCCCGCAGCCGCAAGTGATTGACTACGCCCACAGCCAATTCAAGAGCGATTGGATGGATATCTTTCTCGCCTCGCAGTGCCGCTTTTTTGTTGGCACGCCCGCTGGGATCGGAAATACGCCGCTGGTTTTCGGCGTGCCGTTGGTCGCAACCAATTGGTCCACGAACACGCTGACACTGAGCAGTCGTGACCTGATCATGCCGAAGCTGATTCGGCACACCCGAGAGAATCGGCTTCTCACGTTCCGAGAGCTGCTTTCGCCCCCCGTGATTTATAACGAGAATGGAATCTTCTTCGCCCAAAACAGTATGGAGTTTGTGGATAACACGCCGGATGAACTCAAAGGCGCAGTGCTCGAAATGTTGGATAGGCTTTCCGGTTGCTTGTCGATTACGCCCGATGATGAACGTCTCCAACGAGACCTTGCTTCAAAGGTAGCACTCGACTTGGGGGTTTGGGTGTCCAGAGCTCCGTCGGATTTCCTGCGGCGACATAGTGACCTTTTGAAGGATTAACCTTGGATGTGTTCACGACCGCCCGCGGAGGCTAGGCTCAATCCGAGGTGCGGGCATGCGATCTGCTCCTAACTTAATCCGTGGCTGTGAATGTTGCGCCTTAGTTAGCTGGTCAAGGCGTCTTACTCCAGCGTTGTGAAATGAACAACCCATTCATGAACTGGTGGTTGCGAGTGCGGTGGTGTGGCTTGCCTGCTCGCGGTCCTCGCCATCGACGCGGTTCAAAGCGTGTTAATTCTTTCCGAGGCTCCACAGTTTTTTCCCTTGTTCAAATCGAGCCGACGTTTGTTGTGAACTACGTGAATGGATGGTAGGGAGCTGACCTTCGGCATGAACTCGAAATCAAAGCTTAGATCCTTGGATGACCTGGCGGCAGTGGTAGCCGAAAAGCGCGCTGAAGGTTTTTCGGTCGTGCATGCACACGGTGTGTTTGATCTCTTGCATGTCGGACACATCCGTCACCTCAGGCAAGCGCGCAGCATGGGACAAGTTCTGGTCGTTACCTTGACACCGGATCACTTCGTTAATAAGGGGCCACATCGTCCCGCCTTCCACCAAGACCTTCGGGCTGAAGCGTTGGCTTCCCTGGAATTCGTTGATTTTGTAGCCGTGAATCGGTGGCCGACGGCGGTCGAGACAATTCGTCTCCTCAAGCCCAGTATCTTCGTCAAGGGCGGCGAGTTCAAACAAACGGAAACGGATATTACCGGCGCGGTCGGTGTCGAAGCGGCGGTGGTGCGCGAAGTTGGTGGTGAAATCCGATTTACGGAAGACATTGTTTTCAGTTCTTCAAATCTGCTGAATCGTCACTTCAGTCCCTTTTCGGCGGAAGTAGAAGCGTTCCTCGAGGCCTTTCGCAAACGCCGCTCCACGGATGAAGTTTTGGAATGGATCGAAAAAATGGGGCAACTCAGGCCACTGGTGGTCGGGGAAGCGATCATTAATGAATATCTCTTTTGCCAGGGAATCGGGAAATCGACCAAAGACCCTGTTTTAGCAGTGCAGCAGGAAGGCCTGGAATGCTGCGCTGGCGGGAGCCTGGCGATTGCCAACCACTTGGCCGGATTTTGTGAGGAAGTCCGTTTGGTAACCCAGCTTGGCGAGATCGAATCCCGTGAGGAATTTGTGCGCGCCTCCTTGCAGCCCAGGGTGAATCCAACGCTGTTGGTGAAGTCTGGCGCGCCGACGATTCGAAAGCAACGCATCGTAGATCGTTATTCGGGCAACAAGCTGCTCGAGATTTATCGGATGGAAGATCGAATTACGTCAGGCGACGATGCGCGTCAGTTAGAGACAACGCTGAAAAAGAAGTTTCACGATAACGGCTTCGAGTTGGCGATCGTGGCAGATTACGGCCACGGCATGCTGAACGAGGAGACAATCAAACTCGTCTGCAATCAGGCGCCTTGGCTTGCCTTGAACGTGCAATGCAACGCGGGAAATCGCGGTCTCAACCACGTTTCAAAATATCCCAGCGCCGATTACACCTGCGTGGCCGGTCATGAGCTGGATATCGAGATTCGCCAGCGCGAACTCACTATCAACGAACGCGTCAAGCTGCTTTCTCGCCGCATTCAGTGCCCGCGATTCACTATCACCACAGGCAAACGCGGGACATTGCATTATGATTGCGCGACGGGTTTTCATGAGACTCCTGCCTTCGCCGCGAAAGTCGTGGACCGTGTTGGCGCCGGTGATGGCGTGCTTGCTGTCACGTCGCTTCTGGTAAAGCTCGGAGCGCCTTGGGATATCGTCGGCCTGATTGGAAATGCAGCGGGCGGCATGTGCGTCGCCGAGCTTGGCAACCGCACACCACTGGCGAAAGTCCCACTCAGCCGGTACATCGTTTCGCTCCTCAAGTAATCTTGGCAGGGCAGCGCGTCTCGCCTGCCCGTGCAACACGCGTTCAAGGACAGGCGAAGACACTGCCTCGCATGCTGGTTCGTACTGTTCAAATTCACCCACTCAAATGACTAACAAACGTCCAATTCAGTCGGTGCTGGTCACCGGAGGCGCGGGCTATGTCGGTTCCGCTCTCGTCCCTAAGCTCCTCAACGCTGGTTATCGAGTCACGGTCCTCGATTTGTTTATTTACGGCGACGATGTCTTCGAAAGCGTTGCTGGCCATCCTCATTTGGCCCAGGTCCGAGGAGATTTGCGGGATCAGGCGCTTTTGCGCAAGGCCCTGACCGGCTGCGACGCGGTCATCCACCTGGCTTGTATTTCCAACGATCCAAGTTTCGAACTCAACCCGGAACTCGGCAAATCGATCAACTACGACGCCTTCTTTCCGTTGGTCGATATCTCGATCGAGTCGGGAGTGAAGCGGTTCATTTATGCTTCGTCATCGAGTGTGTACGGCCTCAAGGCCGACCCCAATGTTACGGAGGAGCTCTCGCTCGAGCCACTCACGGACTACTCAAAATACAAAGCGATGTGCGAGGAGGTCCTCCTCAATAAACGAACCTCTGGATTTACGACGTTAATCCTGCGACCGGCGACGATCTGCGGTTATTCCTCGAGGCTGCGGCTCGATTTGACCGTGAACATCCTGACCAACCATGCGGTCAACAACAAGCTGATCAAAGTTTTCGGTGGAGAACAGATGCGGCCCAACTTCCACATCGAAGACATGACGGATCTCTACGTGAAATCTCTCGAATGGGTTGATGAGAAGATTGACGGCCAAATCTTCAATGCTGGTTATCAGAATTACCGAGTTCGGGAAATTGCGCTAATGGTGCAAGAGATGGCCGGCCAGGACGTGAAGATCGTTACGACTCCGACCGATGACAATCGTTCTTACCACATTTCTTCTGAAAAGATTAAACGACACCTTGGTTTCGTGCCAAATCACAATATTCAAGACGCCATCCGCGACTTAATGACGGCCTTCAAAAACGGGCGAATCCCAAATTCGATGACGGATTCGAGGTACTACAACATCCGCCGGATGCAGGAGATCAGGTTGCGGTAGGCGGTCGTTGATGATCGGGCTGCATCCCATCCAAGGAGTCACCTCGGAACCGCGCAATTCTTCTCCCGGGTCTTGGTTCGGAAAACCAAACCTCAGTTAGCGAACCGTGTGAGTGCATGATCAACCACGATTTTCGAGTCGATCTCGGCCAACTTGACCGACTGTCTCGTAAGCTTCGATACAACATCATCAAGATGTCTCATCGCGCAGAGACGGCCCATTTGGGCGGAGCGCTTTCGGTCGTGGACATTCTGGTGGCCGTTTATTGGGGCTGCTTAAGAATTGATCCTGCCAAACCTCAAGACCAGGATCGCGACCGCCTGATTTTGAGCAAGGGCCACGCAGTGAGTGCCCTTTATGCCACGCTGGCTGAGCGCGGGTTCTTTCCATGTGCAGAACTGGAGCACTACAACGAAGAGCGCCGGCATCTCCCCGAACAACCTTCACCGGGTTGTATTCCGGGCGTCGAGTGGGCGACCGGCTCGTTGGGCCATGGTTTGCCGGTCGGTCTCGGAATGGCGTTAGCGGCCAAGATCAGCGGGAAATCTTATCGAGTGTTTGTGGTCATGAGTGACGGCGAATGCCAGGAAGGTTCGGTCTGGGAAGCCGCAATGTTTGCTCCACAACACCTCGGCGGCGGGCTTGTCGTCATTGTGGACTACAACAGATGGCAAGCGACGGGACGCAGCAACCAGATCATGGGTCTAAGTCCATTAGCTGCCAAATGGACAGCTTTTGGATGGGATAGCGTTGAGGTGGATGGACACAACCTTCAAGCCCTATCAGAAGCGCTCGCTCAAGCCTGTCGATCCTCGAAACCGTTCGCGATTATCGCGCATACGATCAAGGGCCGGGGCGTCAGTTTTATGGAAGATGATAACAACTGGCATTACCGTTCTCCATCAGCGGACGAAGTGCGGGCGGCAGCTTCGGAGTTGGGGATTTCATGAGAAACGCATTCGCGCAAGAGATTACTGCCTTGGCCGAGGCCGACCCGCGGCTTGTCCTCTTGATGGGCGACATCGGCAATCGCCTGTTCGACCGCTTCAAAGTGGTCGCCTCAAACCGATTCTTCAACTGCGGCGTCGCTGAACAAAACATGATTGGTATGGCGGCCGGGCTGGCTTCGTGCGGATTTCGTCCGATTTGCTACACGATCACTCCTTTCGTTACAACGCGTTGCCTCGAACAAATCCGTGTCGATGTCTGTTATCATCGAATGCCCGTGACGATCGTTGGAACTGGCGCGGGCCTTTCCTACGCTTCGCTCGGAGCGACCCATCACTCCTGCGAGGACTTGGCGATGCTGCGGGTCCTGCCGGAAATGACCGTCCTGGCTCCCGCTGATTCGATGGAGGTCCGGGCTTGTTTGCGATTGGCGCTTCGGCAGGGAGGGCCGGTCTATATGCGAATTGGCAAGAAAGGCGAGCCGGTTATCCATGCGGAGGTTCCTGAGATTGAGGTTGGAAAATGCATTGTGATGCGACCGGGCGAACGCATTGCGTTGTTGAGCGCTGGCAATATGCTTCCCACGGCGTTGGCCGTTGCTGAATCGCTCGGGTCCTCCGGCTTTCGTCCCGAGGTAGCGAGTTTTCCAACGATCAAACCGCTGGACACTTCGTATCTGTCGGATGTCTTTCGTCGGTGTTCGATTGTGGCAACGATCGAAGAACACTCCGTTTTGGGCGGTTTTGGTGGAAGCATTGCCGAGTGGCGTTGCGACCAAACAAACCCGGGAGCGCGCTTGGTTCGTTTTGGAACAGGGGACGAATTCCTGCACGTCGCGGGAGAACAGGAATTCGCTCGATCACACTTCGGCCTCACTACCGGGATCATCGCGCAGGAACTGCTTCGCCATCTGGAAGGAGAACGGCCAGCACTCAAACCGGAGCCCGTGAGTGCTTTGGCGCATTTCTCAGAGCAAGGATAAGCTGAGTGGATGGGTGTGCGTCATCAGTCTCTAGAGAGCAAGCCGCAAGATTTGGATATGTCGATACCGTCGGTTATTGGAATTGATTTTGACAACACGCTCGTTTCGTACGACGAGGTCTTCTACCGTGCTGCGCTCGAACGCGGTCTCATCTCGCCGAACATTGCTCGCCGAAAAAACAGCGTGCGTGAATACGTGAAGCATCACGTATCGCATGAAGCTTGGACCGAGCTGCAGGGGAATGTTTATGGGACTCGCATGAGGGAGGCCCGTTCCTTTGCCGGGGTCGAGGAGTTCTTTGAGACGTGCTGGAAATACGGACGTGAAATTGTTGTGATCAGCCATAAGAGTCGCTGCGCCGCAGCCGGACATCCCTACGATCTGCATGCGGCGGCCCTGATGTGGCTGAGCGAGACGGGACTCTTGGCCTCTGCCGGGGACCGGTCTCGCCTTAACGTGCGCTTTGCCGAAACACGCGAAGAGAAGGTGCGTCTCATTGCGCGATGGAAATGCTCGGCGTTTATCGATGATTTGCCGGAGGTGCTTCACGAACCAAGTTTTCCGGCAAGTGTTCAGAAAATCCTGTTCGATCCGCACGGCGAGTTTTCAGATTTTGGAGGAGGCCTCCGGGCCACCTCATGGCAGGAAATCAAAGAGCTCTTCTTTTCTCATGACCGGATTTGCACAGCCTGCTGATGCAACCGCTGCGGCGGTCGAGGAATTGTTAATCCGGGTCTTTGGAGTGCGCGATTTCCAATGGCGAGGTTTGCCGGGTGGAAGAAACAACCGTGCCTACGAAGTCCGCGTCGGTGGGCATCGTTATTTTTTGAAATCCTATTTCCGGAACGCTTCAGACAAGCGCGACCGACTAGGTCATGAAGTGGCATTCTGCCGCTATATCTGGGAACGTGGAGGACGGTTTGTGCCTCAGTTCATAGGTGCCGAACCCGCGTCTTCTCTCGCTTTGTTCGAGTTTGTGGAGGGCCGCAAGCTGGCGTTGGCTGAACTCGCGCAACGGCATATCGACTGCGCGATCGACTTCATCCGGTTCGCCAATGCGGACGGATCTTCGGTCGCGGCTCAATCGCTCCCGATCGCGTCAGAAGCGTGCTTTTCCATTCAAGAGCACCTCGCAGCAGTGGACCGGCGCTTCGAACGCCTAGACCGAATTCAGACAAGGGACGATCTCGATCTTGAAGCCGGCTTGTTTGTCCGCGGCGAACTGCTTCCTTTGTGGCAGCGATGTCGAAGTCAGATCATGGCCAGCCGCAGCCAGTGCGAGTTGGGGAGCCCTTTGAGTGCAGTGGAGCGTTGCGTTTCCCCGTCGGACTTCGGATATCACAACGCTCTGGAAGAGCCGGATGGTCAACTTCGGTTCCTTGATTTTGAATATGCGGGGTGGGACGATCCGGCCAAGCTGGCCTGTGACTTCGTGAATCAGCCGGACATGACGCCGACGGCCGAGTTTGGACGGCGATTTGTCGAAGGCCTTGTCGCAGCTTTGGATGGGGGCGTCGTTTTGCGCGAGCGCATTGAATGTCTAATGCCCGTTTATCAAACCAAATGGTGTTGCATTATTTTGAACGCTTTTCTGCCAGCCACGCCTTCTCAGGCGCTCGCTGCTCAACTGCCAGCCAATGGTTGCCAGTTGCGTGAGGATCAGTTGCACAAAGCGCGTCAAATGCTTGACCGTGTCAGGAAGATCCTCACTTGACTGACGATGTGAACGTACGGCGATTCTGTTTCCGGTGGTGACCAAAATTTCGCTTTTAGTCTAAAAAATATGGGACGCTTGTTAGAAATTGTGACTCCGCTGCATCGGGCGGCCAAGCGAGACTATCTCGCACGGATGGTCGATGACAAGGTGGCTTGCATGATCAAGGCCAAAGAATACGGCGCCGACTATTGGGACGGGAATCGCCGTTTTGGATATGGCGGCTACAAGTATCTTCCGGGCCGATGGAAACCGGTCGCCGAAGCGTTGATTGGGAATTACGGGCTCAAACCGAGCTCGCGCATTCTGGATGTTGGGTGCGGGAAGAGTTTTCTCCTTTACGAAATGCAATTGATCGAGCCGCAGTTAGAGATTCACGGCTTCGACATTTCAGAATTCGGCTTGGCGGCGGCACATCCTGAATTCAAAGGCCATCTCTTTCGATACCGAGCTCAGGATGCTTATCCATTTGGCGACGGGCACTTTGATTTGGTGATCTCGTTAGGATGTCTGCACAATCTGCGCCTGTTCGAATTGAAGACGGCCCTCGCCGAAATCCAGCGTGTCGGAAAGCAAGGCTACATTATGGTCGAGAGCTATCGAAACGAGCGCGAGATGTTCAACCTCGAATGCTGGGCGCTGACGGCGGAGTCATTGTTCGACACGGCCGAATGGATTTGGCTGTACCGCCATTTCGGTTACACCGGCGACTACGAATTTATTTATTTCGAATAGCCAGTGTCGGATGGCCCGGCCGACGGTAACTGCGTGGAAGAGGATGAAGCTCAAAGCGGCGATTCTGGAACGGTTGAATGCCCCGTTGGTGCTCGATGAGATCGAAGTGCCCAACCTGGAGTGCGGACAAGTCCTGGTGCAGGTGCATCGCACGAGCATTTGCGGCGCACAGCTCAATGAGATTTCCGGGACGAAAGGCGACGACAAATTTCTGCCGCACTTGCTCGGGCACGAGGGTGGGGCGACAGTTTTGCAGGTGGGGCCCGGGGTAACGCAGGTAAAGAAAGGCGATCCTGTCGTCCTTCATTGGCGCAAGGGCGCGGGTATTCACGCTGCCACTCCGAAATACAACTGGAACGGGCGGACCGTGAACGCCGGATGGGTGACAACTTTCAGCGAGGCGGCGATCGTCTCGGAAAACCGAGTCACAGCCATACCCAAGGATATTCCCTTTGAAATTGCCGCCTTGATGGGCTGCGTGGTGACGACCGCACTGGGACTGATCAACAATCTCGCGCAGCTTAAGATTGGACAATCCATTGCCGTGCTTGGGTGCGGAGGAGTTGGGCTTTGCGTCGTGCAGGGCGCGGCGATGGTTTCGGCGAACCCAATCATTGCCATCGATATACAAAAGCAGAAGCTGGCGATGGCGCGCGAATTCGGCGCGACTCATGTGATTGATACGGCACAGTCTGACCTGCGTGATGAAATCCGGAAAATCGTTGGCCCGCGAGGAGTCGATGTCTTTGTCGAGAATACTGGAGTCGTCAAGCTGATCGAGAAAGCGTACGAATTGACCAGCCCGCAGGGGCGGACAATCCTGGTCGGGGTTCCGCGGCACGATCAGGATATCACAATTCATTCGTTGCCATTGCATTTCGGGAAAGTGCTGACCGGCTGCGAGGGCGGGAACACAGAACCAGGCAGCGACATTCCCCGCTACCTTCGCCTTTACCAAAGCGGAAAGCTTCCTTTGGATCGAATCATCACGCACCGCGCTCCGTTCGCCAATATCAACAGCGCCCTCGATCAGGTCCGCGCGGGCGAAGTTGGTCGCTTCATGCTGGAGATGCCGTCCTGACGAACTATGTCGAGAGACTCATCGCGCGGTTTGCCGTTTCGAAGAGTGCTGATCCTCGGGCACACGGGGTTTATCGGAGGCTGCATCGAAAGACGGTTGCGGGACGAATTCCCCGATCTCGAATTGACCGGCGGCGCATTGCCTGACTTGGACCTGACGCGCGACGCAGAGGCCGAGCGATTGGCGGATAGATTCGATCTTGAAACTGCCGTCATCGTTTGCGCGGCGATCAAGCGGCAACTCGGCGATACGTTGGAAACGTTGTCTCAGAATTTGAAGATTGCGAGCAATTTGGGCCGCGCGCTGCAGGCTCATCCTGTGGCTCGTCTGATCTACTTTAGTTCCGCAGCGGTTTACGGGGAGGAGAACCACAACACGAACATTACCGAGGAAACGCCCGCACGCCCCACTTCTTTTTATGGTGTCGGCAAGCTGGCCTGTGAAGGGATTCTTCAAAAGGTTATCGGGCAGCAGCCGAAGAGTTCATTGGTGATTCTTCGTCCGGCGCTCGTGTATGGGCCAGGTGATCGCAGTGCGAGTTACGGGCCGTCCGGATTTGTCCGCGCCGCGCTTTCGGCGAACGCGGTCAAACTGTGGGGTAACGGAGAGGAGATGCGCGAATTCGTCTTCGTTGAGGATGTTGCCCGGTTAGTGCGCGACTTGGTCTTGAGCAAGTGGGCCGGGGTTTTAAACGTAGTAAGCGGAAGAAGCTATTCCTTCGTCGATGTGCTGAATGTCATTGAACGACTGACGGGAAAGAAAATCCACACCACGTCAGCTCCCCGAACCAAACCGCAAGTCGATCATGGGTTCAACAACGTCGCGGTGAAGAACCTTCAGCCGCATTTTGCTTTTACATCACTCGAAGAAGGGGTGAGGCAAATGCTCGCCGCGGACTCGCGCATTGGAGGATCAGTCACAGCTCGCGCCGCGTGAAGACTTGCTACTTCTGCACTGGCTCGGACGTGACCGAGTTGCTCAATTTCGGCCCACAGCCAATTTGTAACCGCTTTTTGAAAGACCCGGCGGATGCCGAAGCGGCGTTTCCGCTCGCGATTGGACAGTGTCCAGGGTGCGGTCTGATCCAATTGAATGCGCCAGCGCCTGCAGACGAACTCAGACCGCGCTATGATTGGATCACTTACTCCGAGCCCGAGCCGCATTTGGATGCTGTGGCTGAGACGCTGCGCAGGTTGCCCGGCATCTCTCCCGAGTCCCGCGTTTGCGGGATCAGCTTTAAAGATGACACGCTGCTCCGCCGCCTGAGGGAGCGAGGTGTTTCGAGGACGCGGCGAATCGAACTCGAGAATGATCTCGGTGTTATTGGAACCGGGGCCGGCGCGGAGACGATCCAGAGCAGACTGACGCCATCGGTGGCGCAAAAACTGGCGAGCGCTTACGGCAAATCCGACTTGGTCATCGCCCGCCACATCGTTGAGCACGCGCACAATCCGCCGCAATTCTTCCAGGCGCTTTGTGAACTTGTGCATCAGGATGGTTATGTGATGTTGGAAGCGCCTGACTGTGAGCGAAGTCTCGCCTTGGGTGAGTGCACGACGATTTGGGAAGAACACACGCTCTACCTGACGCCGCAAACTTTCCGCGACAGCTTTGCCTGGCATCAGCTCGATCTCATTCATTTCGAGTTGTTCCATTACGCGTTTGAGAATTGCCTCGTCGGGGTAGGGAAAGTGCGAGGAGCGCGCGCGGAATCGAAGCCCGCAAATAATTCGGTCTCGGAGGAAGTCCAGCGCGGGACGGCGTTTGTTCGCGGGTTATCGACGCGCCGCGATCGATTGAATAGTTACTTAACCGAACATCGCCGCGCGCGCGGGAAGATTGCGCTCTTCGGCGCAGGCCACCTGGGTGCTGCTTTCGTTAACCTCCAAGGCTTCAGCGAACATTTCTCCTTCGTTGCCGACGATAATCCCAACAAACGCGGTCTGTTTATGCCCGGTTCTCGATTGCCCATTCTGGCTTCCGGCGCTTTGGTCGAGCAGGACATTCGATTGTGCCTCTTGAGCTTGAGTCTTGAGAGCGAAGATAAGGTCATCGCGAAGAACAAAAGCTTCGTGGATCGCGGCGGATGCTTTGCCTCAATTTTCCCGGCCAGCAAACATGCGTTGCAGATTGGTGGATGAAAGCTAAAGCCGTCAGCGCCGAAGTTCTGTATCCCGACGAACCGATTGTTAAGGTGGCGCGAGCCGATGTGGAATGGATGAAGCAAGAGGCTGATCGCAATCCGAGGCGGCGGATTCGGTTGTGCGCTCATCGGGATGCAAATGATCCGCTTCATGAGATGCTCATCATTCATACACGTGAGACCTATGTGCGTCCCCACAAGCACGTGAAGAAAAGTGAGTCATTCCACGTCATGGAAGGGTCGGTCAATATCGTCTTGTTCGATGATGAAGGCAGCGTGAATGAAGTCATCCGCATGGGAGACTATGCGTCCGGGCGACAATTTTACTATCGGCTCGCCGAAGCGCGATATCACACGCTCGTTATCCGATCGGAATATCTGGTCTTTCACGAAACGACGAATGGCCCATTCAACCGGGCCGATACAGTGTTTGCGCCCTGGGCGCCCGAGGAAAGCGACTTGACCGCTTGCAAAGAGCTAATGCAGCGTGTGGCACGGGCCAGCGAGCGCTTCGGTCGATGACGATGGTCGGGACCCGCGCACTACGCCACTGCCCTTGAATTAAGCGCTTTGAGCCTCATTCATGCTCCTGATCCTTGATCTTGATCCGCAAAAGCCTCGCACCGACGAGATCATGATCAAGAGCATGAAACCAACCGAATGGCGTTCAGCACGCTGTCCCTTACCAACGCCAAACAGATAATCCATAACGCGGAGAACATTAATGGCTATTGCTGTAACCCACCGGAAGACCTGCCGCATGTGTGGCGGGCGCAATCTTACTTTGGCTTTAGGTCTGACTCCGACACCGATCGGCGAGGCCTATGTTTCTGCGGACCGGTTGGACGAAACGCAGCCGACGTTTCCGTTGGACATCTATCTTTGTCATGATTGCGGCGGCGCGCAGTTTCTCTCCGTGGTGGATCCGAAAGTCGTCTATGGTGATTACATCTATGTGACTTCGGTTTCGTTGGGCTTGCCGGAACATTTCCGGAAGTACGCTGCTGACGTTCTGCGACGTGTCAATGCTCCTGCGGGCAGTTTCGTCGTGGAACTCGGCAGCAACGAAGGCGCGCTGCTGCGCGCGTTTCAAACTCACGGAATGAACGTGTTGGGGGTTGATCCGGCGCGGGCCATCGCCGAAGCCGCGACTGCGGCTGGTGTCGAGACATGGCCGGCTTTCTTCACGGGCGAACTGGCGCGTCGAATTAAGAGTGAATGTGGTGCAGCCACGATCATCGCGGCCAACAATGTTTTCGCCAACATCGACGATATCGACGACCTGGCTGAAGGGATTCGCGAGTTGCTGAGTCCCAAGGGCGTGTTTGTCTTCGAAACCTCCTACCTGGGCGATGTGCTCGATGGAGCCTTGATCGACACGATCTTTCACGAGCATTTGACATACTTTTCCGCCAAGCCGCTCGTCAGCTTCTTCCGCCGCCACGGCATGGAGTTGTTCCATGTTGAACGCGTCCTGACCAAAGGTGGTTCGCTGCGTGGCTTCGTTCAACATGCCAACGGGCCGCACGCGCATTCCAGTTCGGTCGATGTTCTGCTCGATTGGGAAGCAGAGAAGAAGTTAGATCAGATGGAGGCATTTGATGCTTGTGCTCGGAAGCTCGCCGAAACGAAGAATCAACTTCAGGAGCTTTTGCAAAACCTGAAAGCAAGTGGCAAGACCATCGCTGGATACGGCGCGTCGGTGGGCATCACGACGATGCTGTACTTCTTCGAATTGAATCGTTACCTCAGCTTCCTGGTGGACGATAACCCGATAAAGCAAAACCGTTACAGTCCGGGGCAGCACATTCCTGCGCTGGCGCCGCAAGCACTGTACGAACGGAAGCCCGATTATGTCCTTGTTCTGGCCTGGCGTTTTATCGAGGCAATTCAAAGCAAGCAAAAGCTATTTTGGGACCAGGCTGGGAAATTCATTCTGCCATTGCCGTCGGTGAAAGTTCTTTAGTCGCGTGTCCAAGAGCAGTCGTCTCCTTAGCGTTTTGGAGCCAAGGCCCTCAATTCCATCGTGAGCGCAAAGAAGGAGCACTTTTTGGTGATCGGCGGGACGCGTGGGATCGGGCGTGCCTTTGTGAAATTGATTGCGGGCACGGAACGTGCTGTGTCGGTCGTTGGCCGAAGCTCAGGTGCGCCGGCAAGTTTAACCGGGACTGGAGTCCGATACTACTCGATGGACGTGCTCGATGAAGACCGGGTCAAACTGACTCTCGCGGAAGTTGTGGGTGGAACGGGCAAACTTTCGCACTTGGTGTTTTTCCAGCGGTACCGCGGGACAGGCGATGGGTGGGTGGAAGAGTGGCAGACGGGTTTATCGGCCACGAAGAATGTGATCGAGCGGTTGGCCGGCGAATTCGATGGAACGGGTGCGAATTCGATCGTGGTGGTTGGTTCCGTCGCGAGCCGTTACATCGTCAGCGAGCAGTCGGTAGGGTACCACGTGGCGAAAGCGGGTCTGACGCAACTAGTTCGCTACTACGCGGTTGCTCTAGGGCCGGCCGGGATTCGGGTCAATAGCGTTTCGCCTGGAACGGTTTTGAAGGAAGAGTCGAAGCACTTTTATCTTCAAAACCAGCCGTTGATCGACCTATACACGCGCATCACACCGCTGAGACGAATGGGTACAGCGGAAGAAGTCGCCGAGGTGATTGCGTTTCTGTGCAGCAGTCAGGCTTCGTTTGTGACTGGGCAGGATTTGGTGATCGACGGGGGGCTTAGTTTGCAAGGGCACGAAGCGCTGAGCCGTCAGGTGGCTGCGTTGGATCATGTGAAAGTGGTCCGACAGGGCCCCTAGCGCGGCACGACCGGAGTTGGTTGGCAGGAAAAACTTGCCGTCGAAAGGCAAGTATGAAGAAAAAAACAATCTATTTGGCCGATCTCACGCATACATGTCAGAGCGTGGCGTCGAATGTCTTTCCCTTGGGGATCGGGCTCCTCGCCTCCTACATGAACCTCCATAACAAGGACAAGTACCGCATTGAGCTCTTCAAATATCCGGAGGACCTCAATAAAGCCCTGACCAAGGGCATGCCCGACGTTATGGGCTTCTCGAACTATTCCTGGAACGTCAACATCTCCAGCGAGTACGCCAGGAAGATTAAGGCCAGCGCACCCGAAACCACCATCGTCTTCGGTGGACCGAACTACGGCCTTTCCCAACAGGAAATTCGCGCTTTTTGGACGCGCTATCCTTGGATTGATTTCCACGTCGTTAAGGAAGGTGAAAAGGCTTTGGACGGACTTTTGGCGCTTCTCGATGAGTTTGACTTCAATACGAGCGAACTCAAGAGTGCGCGCCGGCAAATCGCGAGTTGCCACTATTTGCAAGGCGGCGACATTATCGAAGGACCGCTGCTTCCGCGTATTCAGGACCTGCGCGAAGTGGGCTCGCCTTACACGCAGGGTTTGATGGACAAGTTTTTCGATGACGTGCTCATCCCGATGGTCCACACCACGCGCGGTTGCCCATTTACCTGCACGTTTTGTACGGAAGGCAGCAGTTACTACAGCAAAGTAGCTCAACATTCACAGCTCAAACAATTCGAGGATGAACTGACCTACATCGCTAAACGGGTTGGAAGCATCCAATGGCTTTGGCTGACCGATGCCAATTTCGGGATGTACAAAGAAGACCGCGAGAAAGCCCAGATCATTGCCAAACTTCAAAAAGAGTATTCCTGGCCTAAGCGCGTTTGGGGCGCGACTGGCAAGAACATGAAGGAGCGCGTGATCGAGGTCGCTTCGATCCTCAATGGCGCCCTCACCGTGTTTGCCTCGCTGCAGACAACGAACGCGCGGGTGTTGCAGAATATCAAACGCACAAACATCTCTTCGGACGCGCTCAATGAAATCGTCCTCAAAAGCGAGCGGGCTAATTCGGAAACTGTCACCGAACTGATTCTTGGTCTGCCCGGTGACACTGTGGAAACGCACACCCAAAGTCTCAAAGACACATTGGACGCGAACCTGGGAAACATCCGGATGTACCAGATGATTCTCTTGCCTCAAACCGAGATGTGTTCGCCGGAAAGTCGCGAACGATACGGACTTAAGACGAAGTTCCGCATTCAACAGCGCAGCTTCGGGCGGTATCCGTACCTCGACAAGAAACTGATCGCTGTCGAATCCGAAGAAATCACGATCGCGACGAATACGTTGTCGTTCGATGATTATCTCAAATGCCGCGAAATCGATTTCACGGTCGAGATTCTGCATAACACCGGCATCTTTACGGAGCTGATGGGGTTGTGCCGATGGGCCGGCATGTCGTGGTTCGAGTTCATTTACGGCGCGTACAAGACGATTCGCGCGAGCAATCACGAGCTCAACGGCCTTTACGATCGGTTCCGGGCGGACACGGTGCGCTGGCTTTGGGACTCGGCCGCCGAGTTGGAAGCTCATGCGGCGGCGCATATCGACGAGTTGCTTTCGGATGAAGGCGGCACCAATGAAATCGTGAAGAACAAGGCGCTGGCCTTTTTGTCGTACCAGGATCAACTGCACGACATTGTCTATTGCGAGATGGAGAAGGCACTCCGCCAACAGCAGCGTTGGGGCGAATGTCTGCAGACCTATTTGTCGGAGATCAAGGAGCTCAGCCTGAAGCGGAAACAGAATTTCCTTCAACGCGATGTATGGTTCACGTCGAAGCTGCATTTCGATTACGAAAAACTTCGCGAATCGCAGTTCCGCCTGAATCCAGAAGAGACCTGGTCGCCTGAACCTGTGACGGTGCGAATCGAGCACACAGACGAACAGAAGCAGGCTATCGATTCGTACATCAATCAGTACAGCCGCGCCGTGGAGGGGATGGGGAGAATTCTGATGCGAGCGCCAGTTCGCCGGTTGTACCGTTCGGTTGAATGCGTTTAAGAATCGGGAACGAATCGGCCTTGCGGCTCGCTGAGATGCCAGGGACTGATTGAATGAGCACTGCAAGTCAGCTCGCCGACGCGTACTTCGCGCAAGGAAATCAGTTGTTTTCCGCCCAGCGCTACGGCGAAGCGCAAAAGGCATTTCAATTGGCGATTGAGGCAAAAGCCGACATGTTTTCGGCTCACCTGTGTTTGAGCCTTGTGCATACCCGGTTGGGCAATCAGGAAGCTGCTCTCGAGCACTATGAGCAAGCCATCACGATCAACCCGAGCATAGCCAAGCCTGAAGAGCATGTGCAGTTGGCCAATTGCCATCTGGCGCTTGGGCTGGCGGACAAAGCTATTCTCGGCTACAAGCGTGCGATCTCTTTGGATGCAACATGTCCGGAGTTTCATGCGCGCCTGGCCGACGCTTATCTGGTTCAGGAAAACTTGCAGGCGGCCGCCGAGACCTACCTCAAGGCGATTCTCATCAATCCCGACAACCTTGAGTTTTATTATCGCATTTTGATCGTCGCCTCTCGGTTCAACGTCGGGCTGGATGCTCTCGCGGCAATTTGGGAGGAGATCTACGAGGGGGATCCGCTTATCTTGATCAAGGTATTCGAATCCGCGTCGTATGCGGCACGAGCCTGTGGGGCCTATTCGGACTGCGTCAAGTTAGCCGAGCGGTTTTCACGCACGCGCCGCAACTACGCGAAGAAAACGCATCTCGATGAACTCGGCCTTTTCTTTATTCATCAACAACACGTGAAGGGGTTCGGCGGCATTGCGTGGATTCCTCTGCAGATACGCCTCCGGATGCTCGGCTGGATCAAAAGCAAATTGGTGTTGCTCGGTGATCCGAACCAAAGCGCCAATCCAGCGCTTTTGAATTATCTGACGCCGTTCATGACGGTCATCTCGGATCCTAAGTTCGTTCAGCCTCTGGCTTCATCGCTTGGAACGGTTTTGAAGAGGGAAATGGCTCATTTGACCCTGGATGATGGCCGTTCGGTGCGCGATGAACACATTATTGTCGAGGTGGACCGTCGATGGAGGGCCGAGGGCCGCCCGCCGCTTTTGCAGCTTGCCGACGCCGATAAAAAACGAGGCTGGGATTGCTTGGAAAAACTCGGCGTTCCCAGAGGCGCCTGGCTCGTGACGGCACATCTGCGCCAAGACAACGGCCAAAGGATCACTTCACGAAGCGTCGATCCTACGGCCTACTTTCCGGCTTTTCGCTCAATTGTGCGCGCTGGTGGATGGGTCATTCGAATCGGGGATCGAACGATGACGCCGCTGCCGAAGATGGACGGCGTGGTGGACTACGTGTTTAGTCAGCATCATAGCGATTGGATGGATGTGTTCTTGTGGTCTCAGTGTCGCTTTTACCTCGGTGTTGTGAGTGGACCGTGTTGCATTCCGCGAGAATTCGGCGTGCCTTCGGCGCTGACGAATTGTACGCCGATGATGTTTCGTCCAACGTTCTACAAGGATGTTTTTATCCCCAAGATGTTTTGGCATGTGTCCGAGCGGCGTTATCTGTCGCTGGAAGAAATCCTCACCAAAGTCAGTTCGACCGAGGATCAAGGTGTCTTCGCCTGGAGGCAGTTGGCGTTTCACGATAACTCTCCGGAGGACCTTTGCGATGTCGTTGATGAGATGTGTGAGCGAATCGCAGGAACTGCGCAATACACGCGCGAAGACGAGGAACTGCAGAACCGATTCCAAAAGATGTGCGAAGCACACGGAAGTTTGGGCGAGGCTCGCGTTGGGCGCGCGTTTCTCCGGAAATACGCTTCAATTCTGTTTTAACACAAAGATCCCGAGACCGCGAAGTAGCAACTAAACTCTGACGCCATGCTGATATTCCTTTGCGCACTTTGCGATCCTCTGTTTCCTCGCAAGCCGGCGCTTGCTGTCTGAAACCAGGAGCCATATTTTCAAGCTGAAATGACTTCTTCTGCCAGCGAGTCTCTTGTTTGTTTTTGCCATCGGAAAACGGCCGGTGAACTCGTCGCCGCGTACAAGAGGCTTGGGAACATGGAATTGTTGCAGAAGGAAACCAAGGCTGGACTCGGATGCGGCGGTTGCCGTTTGACGCTCTTCTCCATTTTTGGCGAAGCGCCGAAGGATCTCAATGTCCTGGAGCACGATCACATTCCCGGCGCTTCGGCCTGCGTCAAACCGGGCATGCGATTGATGAAAGGATTGGTCGTCGCAGACGGCAAAATCGAATCGACGATTTACGCGTCCAATGCCGTGCCGCCGCAATTCATCGATTGTGACAGCACGACCGAGCTGGAGTACGCTCTTTTCGATTTGGAAGGCCGGGCGGTCTTGCATCGCTGCGATTCCTTTAAGACCAACCAAACGTTCGTCTTTGACAGCCGAGAGGAGTCGTTGCCCCGCCCGTTCTATGGACTTTTCCTTTTCCAGTTGAAGAGATCGAATTACGGAGCATCGCGCTTCAACGTTCATTGGAGTAACGGCCGGAGCACGACAACGACTCATGAGATTGGAGACAGCGGACGTCCCGATGTGCACTTCCCTCTCATCGTCAACAAGAACGTTTTAGAAGGGCCCAACCGCATCTACATCTCGATCCAGAATACGTACAACGAAAATCCAATGCGCTGCACGATCCGCGTCTATGACGTGGACAACCGGGATGACATTACTTGGGATTGCCCCATTCCGCGTTTTGGAACGCGTTGGTTCGATGTCTTGGAACAATTCTTTC
>VHDE01000101.1 GCA_016871515.1 Verrucomicrobiota bacterium | reverse complement strand
TATCCCTTGGCAGGATGCTCTCCAGCAGAGCCCGCCTCTGTTTCGCTGGACGGTGGGAGTCTACGGGCGAGGCAGATAAATGCAATCGAGGATCATCGGTCATCCTTCACTCTCCAGTCAAAAACCGTCGAAAATCACCCACTTGTTTTGGAGAAGAAGCACTTTTCCTTGAGGCACGCGCAGACCGTACACTGTCCCGCGAGAAACGGCAAGCCGGGCTTGCAACTGGGCAGTCTGCGCTACGCTGAAACTTTGAACTTTGAACTTTGGACTTTGGCCGGTAGCTTCCCGTGCCAATGAAATATTGGAAGTACCACGCGCTCGGGAACGATTATTTGGTGCTAAACCCTCAGAACTCCCTTGCGAGTTTGAGTCACACGCAAATTCGGACGATTTGTCATCGCAACTTCGGGATCGGCTCAGATGGCATCTTGTTTGGACCATTGCCTTCGACTGAGGCAGAGTTCGGTTTGCGGATATTCAATCCGGACGGCAGTGAAGCGGAGAAGAGCGGGAACGGGCTTCGGATTTTCTCGCGTTATTTGCGGGACATGAAACTGGTTAACGACCGTCCTTTTTCAATTCACACAGCGGGCGGTGTGGTTAGGTCGGTTGTGCAGAGCGGTGGCCGAACGGTGCGCGTTGAAATGGGTCACGTCAGTTTCCAAAGCGATAAGATTCCCGTAGCCGGTCCCAAGCGCGAAGTGATTAACGAAGAGATCGTGGTCAACGGCAAACAATTTACATTCTGCGCCGCCACGGTTGGGAATCCGCATTGCGTTCTCGTTTTGCCGGAAGTGAGTCCCGGTCTGGCGAAAGAGTTTGGTCCATTTCTGGAGGTCCATTCTTTCTTTCCGAACCGTACGAATCTGCAGTTTATGAAAGTGCTGGACCGCAGAAACATTCAAATTGAAATCTGGGAACGCGGCGCCGGCTATACTTTGGCTTCAGGGAGCAGCAGCAGCGCAGCGGCGGCCGTCGCGCACAAACTTGGCTTATGCGACCGGTCCATCTCCGTTCACATGCCTGGCGGAATCATCGCGATAGAGATTGAAAAAGATTTTTCGATCTTGATGACGGGGCCCGTGACAAAGGTGGCGGAAGGAGTTCTTTCCGAGGAAATCTTCGAAACGGTTATTCCCGGATAGAGACCAAAAATCAGACTCGCCAAAGCCAGTTGTTTGCCTGACCTTAGCGACCCTTAAACATGTTTACTGGAACTTACACAGCGATTGTCACGCCCTTCAAGAAAGGGCAAATCGATGAAGGCGCTTTGGAGCGGCTCATTCACGCCCAGATTCAAAATGGTGTGGACGGAATTGTCCCAGTCGGGACAACAGGAGAATCACCAACCTTGAGTTTTGAGGAGCACATCCGCGTCATAGAACTTTCGGTAAAATTCGCAGCGGGCAAGGTTAAGATTCTGGCCGGGACGGGCGGGAATTCCACGAGCGAAGCTGTTTACCTAACGAAAGCTGCGGAGCGGGCGGGAGTTGATGGCTCGCTTCAGGTTGCGCCATACTACAACAAGCCGACTCAAGAAGGATTATTCCAGCATTTCCATAGCATTGCCCGAGCGACTCAATTGCCGATTGTTCTTTACAGCGTTCCGAGCCGATGCGGTCTCGAGATCGGAGTGGAGACGGTGAATCGGCTGGCTCACGACAGTTTGAACGTCATCGGAATCAAGGAAGCCGGCGGCAGTGCCGATCGAGTCAGCCAATTGCGCGGGGTGCTCGGGAAACATTTTACGATCCTCAGCGGAGATGATTCATTGACACTGCCGTTTATGGCGGTCGGCGCGCAAGGAGTCATCAGCGTGGCGTCCAATGTGATTCCGAGGGAAGTCTCGTTCATGGTGCGAGCGTTCGCGTCGGGCAAGATTGATGTCGCCAAGAAATTGCACGCCCAGTTTTATCCGCTCTTTAAGGATTTGTTCATTGAAACGAATCCAGGTCCAGTCAAGGCGGCGCTGGCCATGCTGGGCCTCATTGAAGAGGAGTACCGGCTGCCCATCGTCGCAATGTCGCCGAAGAATCGCGCCGCGCTGAAGGCCACGCTTCAGAAATGCGGCGTGTTGAAAAAGAGGAGCGGCGCGAAGGCGGACGGCTGACGTGCTATTGAATTGAAATGCCCTGGACGCTACGATTACGCGAGCTCCATCGACGTTAATTCGCACATGTTAAACATCATTATCACGGGTTCCAAAGGCCGCATGGGACAAACGCTTGTCGCCTGTGCCGCCCGCAATTCGGAATTGCGTGTTGTTGGCCAAATCGACCTTGGCGATGATTTGCGCTCTGTCATCGATCGCGGGGATGTGATCATTGACTTCAGCGCCCACAACGCCACTCGCGACGTCGCGACGCTTTGCGCCGAGCGCAAAAAAGCCTTGGTTATCGGCACGACCGGGCATACGGAGGACGAAAAATCGCAAATCGCAAATCGCAAATCGCAAATCCCAATAGTCTGGGCGTCGAACTATTCGACGGGAGTCAACATGCTCTTTTGGCTGACGCGCAAAGCTGCGGAGATTCTCGGAAAGGACTTCGATCTTGAAGTAATCGAAATGCACCATCGCATGAAGGTTGATGCTCCGAGCGGCACTGCGACAACCTTGGGTGAAATTCTTGCGGAAGTTCGAGGCGCGCAATTGCGTGAAGTGGCGCGGCATGGGCGCTCGGGAATTGTCGGCGAACGCACGCGCACCGAAATCGGCATGCACGCGTTGCGCGGCGGAGATGTGGTCGGCGACCATACCGTGATCTTTGCCGCGAATGGCGAACGCTTGGAATTGACCCACCGCGCGGCCAGCCGCGAGACGTTTGCCAGCGGCGCCCTGCGAGCCGCGCAGTGGGTGGCAAAACAAAAGCCCGGCCTTTACGACATGCAAGATGTGCTGGGATTGAGAGCGTAGCGCGGATTTCACATCCCGCGCATTGCTTCCATGAACGCGGCAGGACAGCGCGTCTCTTGCGCGCACATGCTGGACAGGCGGGACGCCTATCCTACGACGCCGGTTCATGGGCGGATTCCCGAGTGTTTCAAACGGCGACGTGCCGGCTCTTTCCGACGGATGACCGACGGATTAATTGTGTCTCGATGAGCTTAGCCACCTAAAACAGTCTCAAAGCTGCGGAAGGCGCGGCGCCGGCGTTGGAAAGTGACGATCGGCTCACCCGTACAGAGTTTGAGCGGCGTTACAAGGCGAGGCCGCACATCAAGAAGGCTGAGCTGATCGAGGGGGTAGTCCATATGCCATCATCGGCGAAGATTAAGAGACATGGGGTGCCGCAAAGCGGAATCGTGGGATGGCTGCTCTTCTATGCCGCCCACACCCCGGGAGTGCAGGTCGGTGACAACGCAACCGTTCGCCTTGATTTGGACAACGAGCCTCAGCCCGACGCGATCTTGCGCATTCTGCCTGAAGCGGGCGGCCAATCCAGCGACAGCACGGACGATTATGTTGAAGGCGCACCCGAATTTCCTGCCGAGGTGGCTTCCAGTAGCGCGTCCTGCGACTTGCACCAAAAGAAGAATGCCTATCGCCGCAATCGCGTCCTCGAGTATTTGGTTTGGATAACCGGCGAACAACGCCTCTTTTGGTGGGGGCTCCGCGATGAACAGTACATGCCTTTGGGACCGGATGAGAATGGCCTCATCAAAAGCGCCGTCTTTCCAGGAGTCTGGCTCGATGTAGCCGCCCTCTGGAGAAAAGATTTCGCGAGAGTCTTGGAATGCGTGGGCCAAGGCGTCGCGTCGAAAGAGCACGCGGAATTTGTCGCGCGACTCGATCAAGCGTTGCAGAAAAGCTAGCTCGGGGTCTTGGGAATCGTAAGCGCCAAAGTTTTCCCGAAGCACAGTTTTCCGAGCCTTCGTCGTAAACTTTATCGAAGACTTTGTCGAAAGCTTAATCGAGCGGGTCCAGTTTTCGACAAAGTTTACGACGAAATTTCCCCCATGCGCCAATCCCTTGCAAAAGTTTCCTAAAGCCGATCAATTTCGAAAACGCCAATGTCTCGAGGCTCACGTTTTTCAGATTTTTGAACAAAAAAGATTGACCCGGACACAAAGCGACAACTGGGGCGTGATTGTGGCTGGGCCAGCGGGGTCCACCACCGCATGCGCTTTCAAGCTCGTGCCATAAGCTCGGAACCAGTGCGGCGAAGTCACTGGCTCTCGAACCTGCACACCCATCGCGTGTCCAGGAGGCAGGGAAAGTACGCGCCCGGAATGTTGTTCAGCGGCAAAACGTCGTCGCTCAATTCGTAGCCGAGCGCGTCGCGCATGAACGTGCGGCGCGCTACGCAACGCTGATACAACGCCGGGAATTGATTTCGCAATTTTTGCCGGAGAGAAGCGTCCGCAACCACGATTCCGTCCTCCATATTAACGGAGATGCTTGTCTTGCGACCGACCGGGATGATGTCCTGTTGTAACGCGACGGACGACGGGACTTTCATGCGCGATCCCTTGATGAAGGGCGAACAGACCCACTCGTCCAGCGAGATGTAATGGCCGGGATTGACGCAGAACGTGTAAAGTCCGGAGTCCCGCGCGCGATCCGCGGCGGCCCAGACGTCGCCAGTTTGCGCGCCGCTTGCGATCTCACGATACCAGGCCCGCACTACCGACAGATAATTCTCGATAACCTTCTTATGAATTCTACCCGTCGGCGTGGCGAAACCAGCGGGCCCGCGAATCACCAGCCCCGCACGGCAAGTCAGCGCTCCCCACACGCCGAACGCGGTGGTGAAACGATCTCCTACCGCGACGCGGTCGTTGCCCGGTGAAGCCATGCCGTTTGGAATGTTGCGGCCGGTTGAAATCATCGGATGGCATGACAACGGCAGGCCGCCATTATCGAAATGACGCGCCAGTTCGAATTCGCGAATTCCGGGACGGATGGCCCGGAGCAGCGAGAGGACCGATTCCGACGTTTTTACTGCGGCATATTCGTAAAGGGCGATCTGCTCCGGTTCGTTGAACAGGCGCAGGCCTTGTTCCGAGTGCATCAGCAGGTCGTTTGCGTTGACCGGCTTCGTTCCGCAGGTCTCCGCGACAAGGTCGGCGATGTATGCGGGCGTTTCGATGCGAACCGCCAGCAATGTTTTCCAGCCGATCAACCCGCACTTGCATCCGCGGCGCAATCCCGCACGCTTCAACAGCGGTTTCAGGTCCCACGAGCGCGAACGGTCCTGTCCCATTAAACTAAACTCCTGGCAGAGCGCGTTCTTAGTCCGAATGGGGACGGAATCGAGTACACCCGAGCACTCATTACCCACGATGAGGGTGCGTCGACCTTCTCGCGTTAAGATGAAGAGAGCTTCCTCAAAGCGAGGGTCGAATCCGGTGAGCCACGAAATGTTCGCGCTGTGTTCGCGGTCCGCATAGATCGCCACGGCGTCGTAGTTCTCTTCGGCTATCCGTTCGCGCAACCGCTGGAGGCGATCTTCATAGATGCGCGCCGGTATTTCCGGGATCAGGTCCGGCCCGCCGAATGAAGGGATTTCGAGTTTTTCAATGCTGACGCGCATAGGTCAGTCATTGTCATTGTCATTGTGTGTCTCGCTTTGCGCTGAATCGACCCTTGTGGCCGAGGGGATGAATGAATGGACGGAGCGGAGTTGCATAGCTGAGGCGGAGTCTTGCGCGACGGCAGGAGCCGCACAAGTAGATTTGCCGTTGGACTGGCGCGCAGCCGCGGTCATCCTGGCCGCCGCAGAGCCGGGCTTCCAGCCCGGCGGCTTGTGTGCCGGTTGTCCGGCACGGCGATCGCTCTGCGCATCGGGCCGAAGCCGGGCGGCTGGAAGCCGCCCTCTGCGTCATGCAGGATGCCTGACGCTACTAATGGAAGTTCTTGGCCCTTGGATTTCTCGATTCATCTGCTAAAGCTATTTCTATGAAAGCGAACGTGGTCCTCTGGATCGTTGCCTTAAGCGTTGCCGGATGCGGAAAAAACGCGGAGACGACGCCTGCCAAGACCTCGAACTCGACCGCGACAGGAAACCCTCTGACGGCGCCCGCTGACTATCTGGGCGCCGTGGGCAAAGCCAAACGAAGCGCCGAGCGAACAGTGGACTTGGCTTCATTGAATCGCGCGATTCAACTGTTCCATGCGCAGGAGGACCGGTTTCCGGCAACTTTGAATGAGTTAGTCGCCGAACATTATCTGCCGAGCCTTCCATCGGCTCCGGCCGGCATGCGAATTATTTACGACGCCTCGAAAGGAGAGGTCAGAATCGTCAAACAACAATGACTGAAGAAATTGTCATCCTCGATTTCGGTTCACAGTACACTCAGGTCATCGCCCGCCGCATTCGCGAGTGCAACGTCTTTTCGACGATCCTGCGCTATGACACGCCCGCCACGGAGATCGCCGCGCGAAAACCGAAGGGGCTTATTCTGTCAGGAGGGCCCTCGAGCGTGTACGCGGAGGACGCGCCGCTCCCGGACCGCGCGATTTTCAAGCTGGGAATTCCTGTGCTCGGAATTTGTTACGGCATTCAAATTCTCGCTCAGTATCTAGGAGGAAAAGTTGAGCCAGGGCAGAAGCGAGAATATGGCAAAGGGACATTGACCGTTACCGATGATTCGTGCCGGCTTTTTCATCGTTTGCCCGAGAGTTTGCAGGTTTGGAATTCGCATGGCGATCGGATGAGCAAACTGCCCGATGGCTTCAGACCCGTTGCCGTAACGGAAAACTCGGAATACGCAGCTATCGAGAACAAGGCGAAGCAATGTTACGGCCTGCAATTCCACCCGGAAGTCGTGCACACACCGCGCGGCCGGGAAATTCTGAGCAACTTCGTCCATGGCATATGCGGTTGCGGGCGCAACTGGACGATGCGCAATTACATCGAGCAAGCCGTCGAGGAAATTCGGGCGCAAGTCGGAAACGAACGAGTGATTCTCGGTTTGAGTGGCGGCGTCGATTCGAGCGTGGCCGCAGCGCTTTTGCACAAGGCGATCGGCGGCCAGTTAACTTGCATTTTTGTGAACAACGGTCTCCTTCGAGCCAGGGAACCTGAAGTGGTCCAGGAAGTTTTCGGCCGTCATTTCAAGGTCAAACTCGAATTTGAGGATGCGTCCCGCCTTTTCTTGGAACGGCTCAAGGGCGTGACCAATCCGGAAACGAAACGGAAGATCATTGGGCGCACGTTCATCGAGGTTTTTCAATCCGCAACGCGGCGCGCCGGCCACGCCAGATTTCTGGCACAAGGGACGTTGTACCCGGACGTGATTGAATCAGTCCCGATCGCGGGTAATCCAGCGGCGATGATCAAGAGCCACCACAATGTAGGCGGGTTGCCAAAGAAGATGAAATTTAAGTTGGTCGAGCCGCTGAAATGTTTGTTCAAGGATGAGGTCCGGCAATTAGGACTCGAATTGGGCTTGCCCAAGGAAATTGTTTTTCGGCAGCCATTTCCCGGCCCAGGCTTGGCCGTGCGGATTCTGGGTGAAGTGACTCCACGACGCTGCACGATCTTGCGCAACGCGGATCGGATTGTTGTCGAGGAAATGAAATCAAGCGGCTGGTACTATAAGGTCTGGCAAAGTTTTGCGGTGCTGCTGCCGGTTCGAAGCGTCGGGGTCATGGGAGACGAACGAACCTACGACTTCACGGTGGCGCTGAGAATCGTTGAGTCGCAGGACGGCATGACCGCGGATTGGGTGAAATTGCCTTACGAACTATTGGAGAAGATCGCCAGCCGGATTACGAATGAAGTCAAAGGCGTGAATCGCGTTTGTCTCGACATTTCCAGCAAACCGCCGGCGACCATCGAATGGGAATGATATGCGCTACGGTCGCGTGATTTCGGTAACGGAAACCAGTTGCGCGCCTTGTTTGCGGCTTAACTCGCGCGCGCGCTGAAAGCGTTTCACCGCGTGTTCCGAGGACCGCCCGGGCCACTCGCAAGTTTCTTCGGTTTGTCCCTATTTGTACTTAATGCTGAATTTTTTGATGCGTTTCATGCCTGGTATCGCTCCTCCTTCGAGATGAGCCGCTGCTTGCCTGTTTTATGCAAGCCTGTTGCGTACGTAAACAAACAGGGCATAACCTGAAAGAACCTGCCGAGGTTTACTGACCTCCTGATTCTCCCTGATTCTCGAACGTGTCATGGCAATGCCTGTGCCTTTCGGAGAGATTGGAAAAGAGAATCAAAACTTGACCCTAGCAAGCTCCCTGGCTAGCTTTCCTCCGTTATGTCAAATGACCGGCAAGTTATCCTGGCTCTCGTCGTTGTCGTCGCAGGCAGCGCCGTGGGCTGCTGCCGCGTCTAAAAGAAACTTTTTGACGCTAACCCACGGCTGCAACAACGGTCGTGGGTTTTTAGTTGTCCCGCGCCGGCAGCCAACACCGTAATCGAGTATGAGCAAAACCACTGAGTTAACAAAATCGAAAGCAACCGAGCGCGCCGAAGTGGGCCGCCCCATGTTGGGCAGCGAGATATTGGTCGAAGCTCTGGAGCGGGAAGGTGTCGATACCATTTTCGCGTATCCTGGCGGAGCGAGCATGGAATTGCACCAGGCACTCACGAAATCCAAGCGAATTCGGACGATTTTGCCGCGACACGAGCAGGGCGGGGCATTTGCAGCAGAAGGCTATGCGCGAGCGTCAGGCAAAGCCGGTGTTTGCATGGCGACCAGCGGACCAGGCGCGACGAATTTGGTCACCGCAATCGCTGATGCCTACATGGATTCGATTCCGTTGATTGCGCTGACCGGTCAAGTGCCTCAAGCAATGATCGGCAAAGGCGGATTTCAGGAGACCGATTTCTTTGGAATGACCCTGCCCGTGGTGAAGCACAGCTACCTTATCACCAATATCGGCGACATTCCCAGGATCGTGAAAGAGGCTTTTCATATTGCCCAAACGGGCCGTCCTGGGCCAGTGGTGATCGATTTTCCAAAGAACATTCAACAGCAGACGGCGCAGCCGGTTTGGCCAAAGGAAATCCATCTGCGCGGTTACCGCCCCGCCAAACAAGCCGACGATCTTGTCCTCAACGAAATTATAGGACTCATTGAAAAGGCCGAACGGCCAGTCTTATACGTCGGCGGTGGCATCATTTCCGGGAATGCGAGTGACGAGTTGCGGAAGTTTGCCGAAGCTGCGGAGATTCCAGTGACGACCACGATCATGGGTTGCGGTGCTTTTCCGGAGAATCATCCGCTATCGCTGCGCTGGCTCGGCATGCACGGGACGGCTTATGCTAATTGGGCGGTCAGCGGCGAATTCAAGCCGCGGCAAAAACCAACCGATCCCGCGGAAAAGATCGCCGATGGCGCGGACTTGCTTCTAGCCTTTGGCGTGCGTTTCGATGACCGCGTGACCGGCAAGGTGGATAAGTTCTGCGAAACCGGGACGATCGTGCACATCGATATCGATTCCTCTGAGCACAACAAAAACAAGCGGGTCCAGCTGGCCGTCGAGAGCGACATTAAATCAGCCCTGGAATGCTTGAACGCGATGATTGCCAAACGTCCGATTCAGAAGAAGTTCACTGATTGGCACAAACAGATTGCTGCTTGGAAAGCCAAAGCGCCGTTGAACTATCGCGTGACCGAGGAAGTCATAAAGTCGCAGCACATGAAGGATCACTTGGAAGGGCAAGCCAATGAAGTGATTTTGCCGCAGATGGTGATCAATCTTCTTTACGAATTGACTAAAGGGGACGCGATTCTCACGACGGGCGTGGGCCAGCATCAGATGTGGGCCGGACAGTACTACAAGTTCAAATTTGCGCGCCAATTTCTGACGAGCGCCGGACTGGGAGCGATGGGTTACGGTTATCCGGCGGCGATTGGAGCAAAGGTCGCTTGCCCGGACAAACAGGTCATTGATATCGATGGCGATGGCTCGTTCTTGATGAACATTCAAGAATTGGCTACGGCGCACATCGAGAAAATTGCGGCGAAGGCTTTGGTTTTAAACAACCAGCACCTCGGGATGGTTGTGCAATGGGAAGACCGCTTTTACGCGGGCAATCGCGGCCACACCTATCTGGGAGATCCGGAGAACATGAAGCAGATTTATCCTGATTTCATCGCGATGGCGAAGAGCTTCAACGTCCCTTGCGAACGCGTCATGTTTAAAAAGGACCTGCGCGCCGCATTGCAACGGATGCTCGACTCAGATCAGCCTTACGTCCTCGATATCATCACACCCTACACAGAACATGTGCTTCCGTTCATCCCGGCCGGGCGAACAGTTGCAGATATGATTTACTGAGGCGCGCTCGGTTCCGCTTAACGGTAATCGAATTAGCGCTCAATCCTTGTCGTCTTTGCCTGCATGCTACGATTGCTCTTCTGGATCGCCGGACTGCTCGCCGCGGTTGAGATTCGTGCCGCGGAACGCAGTTTCGTTTTTGGCAAACTTCCGCTGAACGAAACTCCAGCGGGTTTCCGAAGCGCTGTTTCCGGTCAAGGCCAGCCCGGCCAGTGGAAAATTATTCTCGACGAAACCGGGTCAAGCACGAACACCGCGTCGGCCATGAAAACGCCCGTCCTGGCCCAGCTTTCGCGCGACAGCACGGATGAACATTTTCCGCTGTTGATTTACGATGACGAAACCTTCGGAGATTTCACGTTAACCACCCGCTTCAAAAACGTGGACGGCGTGGTCGAACAGATGGCGGGCATCGCTTTCAGGATTCAGGACGAAAACAACTATTATTATATCCGGGCGAGTTCGCTTGGAAATACGTTCCGCTTTTTCAAATTGGTCAACGGCCAGCGCAGCGCCCCGATTGGACCCGAAATCGAAATTCCCCAAAAGGTTTGGCACGAGCTAACCATCGAGTGCACTGGCAACCGCATAAGATCGCTTCTCAATGGCAAGGAGCTGATCCCGACGCTCACAGACACTTCGTTCGGCTCAGGGAAGATTGGCTTCTGGACGAAGTCCGATTCGGTGCCTTACTTCGGTGACACAAAGATCACCTACACCCCACGGGAGATTCTCGCGAGCGCTCTTGTCCGAGAGATGATGCAACGCTATCCACGGTTGGTGGGACTGAGGATATTTGCCGCTCGGCCAGGCAAGACCAACCTGACGATTGTCGCGAGCAACAAAGAAAAGGAACTCGGGTTTTCAGGTGGCACGGTAGAACGAGATGTAATTGCTCGCGATGCGGTTGGTTACGGCAAAGAGAATCGGAACGTCATGGTGACGTTGCCCCTCCATGACCGCAATGGAGAGACGATCGCCGCCGCTCAGGTAACCATGCAGTCTTTCAAAGGCCAGACCGAACAAAATGCCATTGCGCGCGCGCAACCGATTGTGAAACAGATGCAAAGCCGAATCCGATCTGCGAAGGATCTTCTGGAGTAAAGCAGGACGCGCGTCCCGCCTGTCTTGCTTTTGGTGTACGCAAGCGCTGGACAGGCGAGACGCGCTGTCCTACGCAATAAAGATGCATCGTGGATCGGTGCATCCCGAGGTTGTCGTCACAATCGTAGCGGCAGGCAGGATGCCCGCCGCTACCGACAACTTCGGGATGCCCTGTCGTGGATCGCGGCAAAGACTTCCCACTTGGTCAAATTAGCAAATGGGTTATAGTGACGCCGAAATGACTATGAATAAGATTGTTCTGGCTTTGACATTCCTGGGTGGAATTGGAGTTTCTTTCTGCAGCAACGCTGCTGTGATCACGGTGACGACTACCAACAACGCCTCGCCCGCTTCCGGCGAGGTTTCGTTATTGCAAGCGATCAAGCGCGCGGTGGATGGCGATCAAATCCGTTTCAATATTTCGGGCGCCGGACCGCATTATATCCCTACGCCTCCTGCCGGTTATCCGTTGATCAAGGCAAACAATTTGACAATCGACGGCTACAGCCAGCCGGGATCCTCGCCGAACACCAACTCCATTCTGGCGCCCAACAACGCCAAAATCAGAATTGTTCTCGACTCGCGCGCCGGTGGCCGCCTCGTGCTGGCGAATATTCCTGATATTCCCCTCAACGGAACGGATGTGCCCGGCTATGGCGACAGTGAAAGCGGCATGCTCTCGATCTACAACGCGACAAACGTGACTGTGCGAGGCCTCGGCTTTCTGTCGAAGCTCGCGGCCGGATCCGCAGAAGACCCGGCGATTTATGGAGTCGCTCTAATCCGCAACGCGGACGGCGCGCACATCAATGGTTGCTGGTTTGGCGTGGATCCTGACGGAAAGACCGTTCATGGTGGCAAGGCGGGCGTCACCGGCTTCCGGCATCGATTGGCTGGACAGGATGATGAGTATCCCGATCATACGGTTGTTGGCGTAAAGGCCCGTTCGGCTGATGCGCCGGCGGAATTCAATGTGTTTGTCGGACAACAGATCAGTCTCGGGCTCGAAGGCGAAGGCTTTCGGATTGCCGGGAATTTCTTCAACGTCTTTCCGGATGGCGTGGCTGATTTTCACACTGCCGGCCGCGACGAGTATCTTGCGAATCCAGCCGAGGGCGCGATGCAAATTGGCCGCATCGGCAGCAACACTGTAATCGGCGTCGATGGCGACGGCGACAATGACGCGCACGAACGGAATATCATCGGCGGTGTCCGTCCACGATCCTTGGGAGGATACTCGCACACGATCGAGTTTTATGGAGGAAAGCGGAACAACATCGTTCTAGCGGGCAATTACATTGGCGTTGGAATCAACGGGACTACGCGATTCACCAACGGCGTTCCGGTGGTGGGAGGATTGCAAGGCGCGGCGCGGATCGGATCGGATTTTGACGGGACCAGCGACAGCTTGGAGGGCAACCTCATTTTCAACAATTATCCAACCAACGTCATCACCCCGGATGTCATCGTCAAAGATTTCCTGGATGGTTTGGGCGCCGACGCAGTCATTTCGCTTCGCGGCAATCGGTTGGTCAATAATTTCGCGCCGCCTGCGAGCCCGTTGCGCGATGAAGGCAGGTTTATCACGAGCTACTACGCCAAGGCGTTAGTCGATGTGAATGCCGGGATCGTTCCAGTGCTGTCAACCAACACGACACTGGCGCGCTTGAAAGGAACAGTTCCGGTCGCGGACACAAACGCATATCCGGTGACGATCGTCGATCTTTACCTTCCCGATCCCGAAGGGTTGGCGAACAAATCCGCGGAGCTGAAGAACGGTTCGATTCAAGGCCTGACCTACTTGGGATCGTTCGTTGAAGGGTCAACGAATGATTTCAATGCGAATCCAGGAGAATTCGATTTCGATATTTCACGTCTTGGCCTGGCGGCCGGAACGTCTCTGACGGTGACGGCAAATTACTCGCAAGCTCCTGTCGGCACGCACAACGCGATCGTGCTGACCAGCCCGTTCGCCAATCTGATGCAAACAAAAGCGGGCCCCGTCGCTCCACCTCCGCTTGCCATCAGCCGCAGCGGGAATAACATTACGATCACTTGGACCGGAGCGGCATTTGCGTTGCAGTCGTCGGCAAAAGTCACGGGTCCCTGGCAAAATCAGCCTACGACCGGAAACAGCTTGACGGCTCAGGCGACGGACACCGCGAGATTCTTCCGGCTGGCGTCTCAGTGAGACGTTCGATTTTGAACTGAAAGCGTCCTATGGCCAAAAGGGCAATCGTTGCATTGGGCTTCTGCGTTATCGCTGCAGCCATTGCTTTCGCTATTTACAAGAAGAGAGCTGCAACGGGCCCACCGGTTGATCCGTCGTTTCATCACACAGCCGAAGGGGTCAATTTCAAAATCCAGGAACAACGCACTTTGCTCGCTGATGCTGTGAAGAACCGGGACTTGGAATTTGTGCATAACCAAATGTACTACGTTCAAACGCTCGGCGACGCGCTTTCCGCAAAACTGACGGGAGACAAAAAGCAGCAAATCGATGTTCTCATTCGCGAGTTAAAAAGAGCCGCTGAGGAAATCGACAATTGGGCTGGCCGCGGCAATCAAGCCGCGGCCGAAGCCGGCTTTCAGAAATTATCCCGCACCATCGACGAACTGAATGCGCACTTTAAGGTCGAAGTGCCGAAGCGCCAGAAGTAGGACAGGCGTCCCGCCTGTCTCTGAAGTTTGGACGGCTTGGACATTTTGTCTCGTGGACCCAGCCGCAAACTGCCAGGTTCAGAGGGAGAGGCTCGCGCAATTGAACGTCTCGACCTGGCTCTGTTTGTTTCTTGCGCTGGTTTCAATCCGCCCGTGTTTTGCCCATGATGCCGGCGCGAGCTACTTGCGGCTCACCGTTTCTAACGAACGAATTGAAGGCCGCTGGGAAATTGACGTGCATGACTTGCACGGACCGTTGAAGCCCGACGCAAATGCCGATGGCAACATCGCCATTGACGAACTGCTCGGGCGCCAACGAGCGCTGCACGATTACGCAACCCGGCATTTAAAAGTGTCGGTGGATTCCACGGTCCGTGCGATTCGGATAATCGATGCCGAACCGATCATTGAACGGAGGCTGAACGGAACGAATGTCATCCTCAATTTCCTCATCACGAATGTTTCAGCGCCGAAAATACTCCAAATCGATTACCGGTTGCTCTTCGACATAAAACCACAACATCGTGGGTTGCTGCAGCTCGATTCCTGGGGCCAAACGCAAACGGCGATTTTCAGCCCGGACCACTGCACCGAACGATTTGACATTGGCATGCCCAATCCAAAGCGCGAGTTCCTCTCATTCTGCTGGCAAGGCGTTTGGCACATTTGGATTGGGTTTGATCACATTCTCTTTTTGGTCGCGCTCTTGCTTCCATCTGTGTTGAAGCGCGAGCAACTGACTTGGCGGGCGGTTAACCGCTTTGGTGAGGCGTTCTTCAACGTCTTCAAGATTGTGACTGCGTTTACTGTTGCACACTCGATAACCTTAAGCTTGGCTGCGTTGGAAATCGTTCGGTTGCCCTCCCGTTGGGTGGAATCCGTCATCGCGGCGTCCGTGATTATCGCCGCCTTGAACAATATCCGCCCGGTCGTTCGCGGACGGCCCTGGCTTATTGCTTTTGGGTTCGGTCTGATTCATGGATTTGGTTTCGCGAGCGTTTTGACGGAATTAGGACTTCCGCACGGTTCGCTTTGGCTGGCGCTCGCGGGGTTTAACATCGGAGTTGAAGCTGGGCAACTTGTGATCGTGGCGGGCTTTCTTCCACTCGCATACGCACTCCGAAGCACACGATTTTATGAGAGTGGTCTTCTGCGGTACGGCTCTCTGGTGATCGCTCTGGTCGCTGGCATCTGGTTTGTCGAGCGGACTTTCAATTTGACTTCGAAGTGAGTTCTTTTAGTTTTTCGAGAGTCTTATTGTGTGATAACCCTTTCGTAACGATGAATTCAGGAAATAAACCGACGTCGCGCGAACAAAGCAGCGCTTTCACTTTGATCGAACTTCTTGTTGTTATTGCCATCATCGCGATCTTGGCCGGCATGTTGTTGCCGGTCTTGTCGAAAGCGAAGGAAAAGGGGCGGCAAGCCGTGTGCATCAATAATCTGAAGCAAATCGGTCTGGCATTTGTGAGTTATGTCGGTGACTACAATGAGACCTTCCCTGGAGCAGCGTCGAAGTTGCCGACGATTCCGGTGGTTGAAGATTGGATTTACTGGAATGTGGATGATTCGCGAATTCGGGAGCCAGCCCGGCGAGATCCCAACAAAGGCGCGATCATGCCTTATGTCGGCCGGATGGACACCAATCTCTTTCGCTGCCCGTCCGATAAGGATGCTCCCAAACGCAAACCCCTGCCGGGTCAATTGCTTTATCCGTTTAGCTATACCGCCAATAGCCATTATCTTGGAGAACAAAATCGCGGGATCACGTCGCTCTTTCCGGGTGATCCAGCTTTGGACGACATCCCGTTCAAGGCCACGTCCATCAAGAGTCCAAGTTCCAAAATCATGCTTGTGGACGAACTCTCGGATAACAAGACCATGCCAGACGACGGGCGTTGGACGCCGACTGTGAAAAGGCGTTTCGGACTGGCGCATCCAATTCCCTTTGCCCCAGGCGAAAGTCACATCAGCAACCGTCACAATGGCCGAGGCACGGTAACGCTGGCTGATGGTCACATCGAAATTGTGAAGCCAAGCTTCGGGAATCTGCAGGAACATTTCGACGCGCTGCATTAGTGTGAGAGGCTCGGTCGCCTGACGTTGTTCCGTCACCGGGCTGCGACCGAAAATTTGCCCAAAAGCCCAACAAAAACCTTGCTTGGGAGCGATGGATTGCCATACTCGACCCGGTTACTCAATATCCCCTGGAAAATATGAAAACACTATTACATTCATTTGCCCTCAGCAGCTTCTTAGCCCTCATACCGTTGTTGCACGCCAAGACGATAACAGTCACCACCACCAATCACGTGGCCGCAGCTGGTCAAGTGAACCTCGCTGGCGCTATCTCCCAACTGGCCGACGGAGATGTCATCAAATTCAATATTCCCGGCGCGGGTCCGCATTATCTGACGACACCGCCCGGCGGGTACCCGCGTATCACGAAGAACAATGTAACGATTGACGGTTACAGCCAGCCCGGCGCCGTGCCGAACACAAACCCGATTCTGGCACGCAACAATGCCCAAATCAAAATCGTGCTCGACTCGCGAAACGGAAATCTCACTCCGATGGCGTATAATCCAGCGAATTCGAATGCGGGCTTTGGTGACAGCGAGTTCGCGGTGTTGGGCACATTCAACGCCAAGAACGTTGCGATCAAAGGATTCTCTTTCCTCGGCGACAAAGCGGAAAACCACTACGCGGTCGCGATGTCGCGCGACAATGCCAACCGCGCCCTCGATGTGGCCGACGCGACCCATGTGAGTGGTTGCTGGATCGGGGTCGATCCCGATGGCAGAACGGTTTCCGGATTTGCCGATGGCATCGCGGCGTTCCGCGATCGCGATGAGAGCGTGGCGGACGCCGCCTTTCGGCGTCTCCCTTCGAACGGCCACATTATCGGCGTCAAAGCCGGTTCCGCCAGTCCACGCGCAGAATTCAACGTCATTGTTGGTTCGACGATCAATATCATCCTGGAAGGTCAGCGCCACCGAATATCGGGCAATTTCATCGGCGTGCTTCCCAGCGGAACCAATGATTATATCGTGCCATTCGCTGAGCTCGGACGGTTCGCGGAAGCGCACATTGAAATCGGACGCGGCGGCAGCGACCTCGTCATCGGCACGGACGGCGATGGTGTCAACGACGCGGATGAACGGAATATCTTCGGCGGCGTTGTCACGAGTGATCATTCGAGTTTGGCCGGCGCAAATAATCTCGGCGGCTATCGCCATGTTATCGAAATCTACAGCTTGAGTTCATCGCCCGGCCCTGAGCGAACCAATAACAAAATCGCCGGAAATTATTTCGGCATCGGCGTCGATGGCATGACCCGTTTCACCAATGGTGTTGCCGCGTTTAATGGGTCAGCCGTAGCCAACAGCCAGTATTGGATCGGCTCGGACTTCGACGGCGTGAGCGACGACATTGAAGGCAACCTCTTTTATAACAATTATCCAGCGGGCCTCTTTTATTCGACTCCCTACCACAACGCCCCCAGCCTCGGATTCTTTGATCAACCAAGCATCGGTGGCATCTACTCCGTTCGTGGGAACACGATGGTCAACAATTACCCGTTCCCAGTGAATCCCGGCACGACGCTCGATGGCGGTGATTTTCTGACGAAGTATATGGCGAAGGCTTTAGCCAGCACCGCGAATGGAGTCGTCCCCGTCATTTCGACCAACAGCACCACCACGAAACTCATCGGCACGGCTCCAGTCGGCAACACCGATTTCCCAACATTAATGATCGACATTTACACAGCGGACCCAGAAGGGCTCGTGAATGGAAAAGTCGTCAATGATCCGACTCTCCCCAATGGCTGGGTCCAAGGCCAAAAGTTCCTCGGCACTTATACGGATGGGTCGGCGGATGATTCGAATCCGAAGGCGGGCGAATTTGAATTCAATCTGGCCTCGCTCGGCATAGCGCCTGGCACCAAGATTACGGTCTCGGCCATCTATTCGAAGGATCCACCACGCACCAAGAACGGTCGATCGCTGGCGTCTGCATTCTCCGCTCCCGTCGCCTTGGCGCAAGGAGTTGCCGGCCCGTTCCATCCCGTCAGCGTTACTTCGGCAAAGCTGAGCAGCATTGTGAAGGACCAGATTGTCTTCAACACCGGCGCTGACAATCTCGATAACTGGGAACCGAACACAAGCGTCCTGGGCAACGGCGTTTTCCTTATTGAGGCCAATACCTTCGCTGAGAACTCAACCGCTGAACAGCGCTATGGTGTGGCCTTTCAACCGGTCGGCGGCGGAGCGCCCAAGATCGGAGATGCCTTCTTCGCGGACGACGGAACGCCTTTCAAGGGACAGATCAACTTCTCCCGCCAAAATGGAAATCCCGGACGGGTCGCGGGCGATAAACGTCCCGGCGCCGTGAACTTTATCGCGGGCGGTGAGGCTTCGCCGCACGTGATTGCAGCATTTGGTGCTGATAATCGTTGGAAGACCGGCGTGGTCCGCGCCGATGAAGCCCGATATGCCACCGTGCAGACGTTTTCCCTCGATCCCGCTACGCTGACTCAGAAGCCGTTGAGCAAAGCGTTCGACGCTGTGAACGGGCGCCGCACGTCAGGTGAGCCGGCTACGACACCCGAAGTCGGAAGGTTCGGCGGCGAACTGGCAGGTCTGGACAACGGCAATTTCGTGGTTGTCGTGGATGACCGCTCTAATTTCGCTGCGCCAGCCCGCGCGACGACAGCTGTAATTGTGGCTCCCGACGGCAGAATTGTGAAAGACACGTTCCTGATCGCCGAGGGCGACATCTGGTCGAATTTGGCCGCGCATAAGGGAGGATTTGTCGTTCGCCGCGGCGGCGTTCTCTACTTCCATGATAACGATGGGAACTTGAAAGGACAGACACCTCAAGCCGATGGTTTGCCGCAAGGCGTGATTTTCGATGCCGGCCGCGGCGATGGCACCCGCATCGCATCGCATATCAATAGTTCCTACGTTTTCCTGGCTGGCAATACCACTGAGTCGCGGGATGTGGACGGCGCTCCGACAAAGTTCGAAGTCGCCCGACTCGCGGTTTGGGACACAAGCACTCGCAAATTGGTGACGGTCGCGAACGTTAGCGAATTGGCGGCAGCCCACGGCGGGACCGATGCCTCGGATTTCAATGCCGATTTGGATCGCATGAATCTGGCGGTGGATGCGCTCAATCGCGTGACGGTGGCCTATGAGGCCAAGCCAGCCGATTACGAACAACCCCAGATCGTCGCTCGTGTGTTGGCGTTTGATGCCGCGACGGGCAAGTTCCGCCATTTGACGCCGAGCTTCTTTGTTTTCGCCAACAACAGTCCCGCCGGCATCAGAACAATCCGGCCCAGCGTCTCGATGACCACGAAGCAGATTCTCATTGCGGGCAAAGGCGAGATCAACATGAAGAATGATCCAGCCGCGGGCATTGACAGTCCGAGGCAGACGACCATTTACACGGTGATCAGCCATCCGGCGCCCGCGGAAGATCCCACAACGCCCGCTGGCGGCGGCGGCAGCGCTCCACCTCCGCTTGCCATCAGCCGCAGCGGGAATAACATTACGATCACTTGGACCGGAGCGGGATTTGCGTTGCAGTCGTCGGCAAAAGTCACGGGTCCCTGGCAAAATCAGCCTACGACCGGAAACAGCTTGACGGCTCAGGCGACGGACACCGCGAGATTCTTCCGGCTGGCGTCTCAGTGAGACGTTCGATTTTGAACTGAAAGCGTCCTATGGCCAAAAGGGCAATCGTTGCATTGGGC
>VHDE01000100.1 GCA_016871515.1 Verrucomicrobiota bacterium | reverse complement strand
CACGGTGGCGTCCGGTTTCTCCGAACCTTCAGCGGTGGCGGTTGGAAGCGGCGGCGAGCTTTATGTTGCTGACACGCGGAATCACGCCATCAAACTTATCAAGACAGATGGCAGCGTGACTTTGCTCGCTGGCAAAGGCGTTTCGACGAGCAGCGGAACAAACGATTCATTCTTTGCCGAAGAAGCGCTTACCTGATCACATACTCTCATGCCCACGACAAACGATTCACGAGCGACAAAGGCAAAGTCGTTTTAGGCGGTTACTCCTTTCAGATGCCCCTCACGGCCGCGAGTGGTTCAACCTATCGGATTCAAATTGGCCGGCCCTCCGCGAGCGATGCGTTCTCCAAAGACGTGTATATCGACACACCCACCAACGGTTCTTTTGGCGCCGGTGTGATCAATTCGATCAAAGACGTTCGTGTTGTGCAGGGCGGCATCGGCGAAGGCCAGCTCCGCTATCTCGCAGGTGACATCAATCCCTTCCGCTGGTTCAACGCCGGCGACTTTGGCGACACGAACCTGTTAAATAATGACGTCTACCAAACGTTTTATGCCGCGGCCTATCGATTCAATGTGCCGCCCTCGGGAACCGATTTCTTCGATGCGATAGATTCCTGCTGCATGACCTCCACTGGTTCGATCATCACGAATGTCTTTGATGCCAATGATGCGAATATCAATTTGATCACGCTCGGCGACGGTGAGATCAATGTCACAGACGTCTTTGTGATTTACCGCCGGACACTCGATCCATCGCTCAAATGGTTTGCTCGCTACTGGATCGATGGCCAGCGGACGGCCGCCGAAGTGCGCAATCTATTTCGCGGGCTCAGTGGAACTGTGCCCGCATCGGGCCAGAGTCTCGCCAATCTTCCGGCCGACGCGCTGACTCCAAGAACCGCGACTCCCAGGCCATCGGTCCTTTTCCGAGCGGATGACATTCGTGTCGCACCGGGTGAATCGATCGAGGTTCCAATTCGCGCGGAAGTCGCCGGCGCGTTTCCCCTCCGTGTGTTGTTGCTCAACCTTTCCGTCGAGGCGCTGGAAGGATCTCCGGCCCTGACTGAACCGATCCAGTTCACACCGGCAACGCAACTCGGAAAACCGGTCCTATCCACATCGACTGGCTACGGCAATTACGCGGCAACTTGGCTCGACCACCGCGTCCCCGGAGTGATCGGGTCAACGACGGTCGGCACGCTGCGGCTGACGATTCCCGCAAAAGCAACCGCGAATGCCGCTTACCGAATCCACTTCGGCCCGACCTCCGCATCTCCGAGCGGATTGTCACTCTTGCCTCAACAGATTCAGGATGGGCTTTTGGTTGGACGCGACCGGTCCGCATCCTCTTTTGGCGATAGCATTCCTGATACGTGGCGCCTGCGCTATTTCGGTTCGGCTCACAACCAATTGTCGCAAGCAGCCGCCGATGCAGATGGCGATGGCGTTTCCAATTGGCTGGAATTCAAGACGGGCACGAATCCGGCCGATGTGAGTTCGCAGTTCCGTTTGCTGGCCGATGCGCCCACTTCCCAACGTATCAAGCTGCGCTGGCCCTCGGTCCTAAACAAGATTTACGCAATCGAGGCTGCTCCGAGCATTTCCAGCGCTGAATGGACGACTATTAATCCTTCCGTAACCGGCACTGGCCACGAGATGGAATTGCTCGTTGATCCCATCGGTCCTGGGCATTTCTACCGCGTTCGCCTCCTTGAATAAGAATATTGTTCCCCCCCATGAACGCAACATTTGCCTGGAGGCTTTCCTTAAGTCCGCGTCCTTGCTTACTCGAACTTTCCGGCCCGTCTGACTGCCGCCAAAAGTCTGTCCTGGGATTCAAACGGGTTAAGTGGATTGGCCTCGTTGATCGTGTAAAGCGCGCGCATCACCAACCGGTAACGCTGGCCAATCTTGTAGTCAGGAAGGATCCACTGAAAATCCCAAGCAGGATTTCCCGCGCCGCCGCCCGAAGGAGATTGGCTCAGGCGAACCTTGTCCTGTGGCTGGAAGATCTGAACGAACGCCATCTGCCGGCAAACTCCCAGAAACCATGGCTCGGCATAGCGATGATTCGAATAATTGAACACGAGCGTGAGCGGGAAATTGGCATCGTGCGCAAACGCACGATTGTCATTCTCGGCTCGATGCGCCGCCAAAACGCCATGTTGGGGCGACGACGCGCGAACCCATTTCGGTCCCGTTTCGGTGTGGCCTGGAGGAATCAGGAAATGTGTGTCGCGCGATTCCGGCTGGTCAATGTAACTGGCCCAGAACAAGCCGATGTACCCGTTCTTATAGGTATCTCGGCGCGCAATGCATTCGAACGTCAACTGAATCGTTTCGTCTTCGAGCAATTGATAACGCATGCAACTTTCCAATCCCCAATGCGGCGTTGGCGCCTGGTAAAGTTCGGCTGTGTGGGAATCGATGACGCGCAGTTCCATCGGCGCGTGGCGCGGCTCGAAGAGGACCTTGTTGGTCTGAACGGCGCCATCGTGGATATGTTCGAAGTTCAAACCAGCGTAGGCCGGGACGCAGAGGTTGCGAGGCTGCTCGTCATGTTTGAGCGAGCCAATCCCATGATAACCCGCCCGGTGTCCCGGCAAGACCGCGTCATCGACGGCGCGATTATCAACAATCACTGCTTCAATCGAGCCTCGCCGCAAGACAACGTACGGTTTTCCCGGCGCCGTGAAGCGGACGGAGGGATTCTCTAAGCTCGTGTGAGCGATGGGTTCTGCTCCTCGGACTTCGAAGGCCGCCAGCAACAGCATCGCCAATCCGTTCGCCAGCGTGATGGACGCCGGCGCCGCAGAGGCAGGCTTCGGAAGCATAACCAACGTCGACCGCGGATTGAGCTTCGTTCCTTGTTGAAGGTACTGATTGGCTCCTTCCACGGACTGGTTAGTCGGTTCCTTATTCATAGGTTGCAGCATTAATTTGAACGTGACGGCTGGGCGATTTAATAATTGTTCTGATTGTCCAAACTTTGCGCTACGAGGGAAGGCGTCGCTTCAACGACGCTGCGAATCATCGCTGCGTCGAACAGCTTCATACCACTGCGACCATTTCTTGCCTTCGTCCGTTCGGCGCCATCGTTCATAATCTTTGCGAGCCTCACCGGAGGACTACGACTCGAGAAAGCGCCAAACGCTTTGGGCATTTACTGCCGCATAAAAATAATGTGCGTCCACGTCCGCGTTCGATACTGCCCATTCCGACCGTCTCGATCATCTCGAGCGCCCGCGAGATTGTCCGAAATTGTGCCCAATGAACAAAACGGTGCGAGGGATCGGTGTCGCGCGGATTGTGATCCGAAAACTCGACTCACCGGCCCTGTCCTCAGCGATGTCCGACCTTTCATTGGTTTGACTTCCATTCGAGCGTGCTTTAACAGATGAACGATGAAAACGATCAAACGTTTGCCTTCGTGGTTAGCCGTCGTAGCCTTCACGTCCACAATCATATTTGCGGCTGAAGCTCCCACTCAGTTTGAGGTTGGCGGACTTAACTTCAAGCGACCGGCGAATTGGGAGTGGGTAAACGTTACCTCGGCGATGCGCAAGGCGCAGTTGCGTGTGGTAGATGACAAGACAAAGAACAGCGCTGACATCGTTTTCTTTGCCGGTCTGGGCGGCAGTGTGAAAGAGAATGTGGACCGATGGTTCACTCAGTTTCAAGAACCGCGAGAGAAGATCAACGCCAAGACAGAGGAACGAACGGCGGGCAAACACAAAATCACTTTCGCGTCGGCGCAGGGGACCTACCTGAGCGGAATGCCCGGCGGCGCCAAAACGCCGTTGAAGGATCATGCATTGCTTGGCGCAATCATCGAAACCGCACACGGCAATATCTTTGTGCGGATGACCGGCCCGACCGATCTGGTTCAGAAATCGACTGCCGAATTCAAGGGAATGATGGAACAGGCCGCCAAGTAAGTCGATTCGCGTTAGTTTGAACCGTGCAAGGGTATCTTGAACGCGCTGTTGAGCGCATGGCGGTGCTTTCGTTCAAGCGGCGCTTGATTCTGTCCTCCGTGACTGGCGGGTTGGTTCTAGAGTTATCGCACAAGGAAGATGCGGCATAAATGGTTAACGCTGCTCTCGCCCGTTCCTGACACCGTGCGGACGGGAGTTTTATCTTGTTCAAGTTTCTCGAAATGGATCGGAAAGATGCAAATAAAAAAGCGACTCCAATCGGAGCCGCCAGCAGGAGGAACTGCTTTAGCAGACACAATAACGACTATTAGAAAAACGCCTATAGGGGTATCCTCTGAAAAGCGCGTACGACGAACCCCTAAACAATTGATCTACCCTTTCGTTTTGCAGACCGAATTCAGTTGCAGGAATCGCAATAGCAGCGGGGCGGATTGTTTGCATGACGATCTATGGTGGTTTCGGCGAGTCGGTGACGCCAGCCAGGTCAGCTCCCTATTAGCCGTGAGTACGCCTGGCTAGTCCTGGCAAAGCTTTTGCTGTTTTTATGGGTTGGAGTTTGGACACTCTGCCTGCTCTCTACAGTTGAGGGTGGGTTTTGTACACGAGAAGTCTGAATTTCGCTTGGCGGAGCGTGATGCCGCGGTCGTGGCTGCGAGTTTCAGGAGTGTCCTTCTGGAAGAGGGCATTCGACGGCCAGGATGCCGTTCAAACTCGCAGCCGACACGGCTGCGCTAGGCTCTTTTGATGAACCGGGAAAGTTAGTTCCAGGTAAGCTTAATGTCGCGACTGGCGAACACGAGATTCTCGAAACGCTCGGCCACTTCGCGCAGCTTGCGCGGGAGACCCTGCCGATCAAAGCGAACGCGTGAATAAACTCCCGGCTTGTTCCACATGACGTAGAGATCAAAAGCGGTCGGTGAACGCCCCGTCGCGCTCACAAACCAATCCTTGCGGTCTTTCAAAATCTGATAGGCGACACGCCACGCTAATTCTGGATCAGTGTAATTTCTGGAGGGAGAATACGCTCGCCACACTTTAGGCAATATCTGAAAGCGGCTCACTTCTCCAGATGAGCCCTTGGCGAAGTCCGGATTCTTGAAGTGCCCGGATTCGATTTGCGCCAGAGCCCATGCAATGTTTTCAGACTCGAAATCGAAGACCGGCGCGGCGTTGTCTGCGCGTTGGGCAAACAGAGTCGTGCTGTGTAAAGACACGGCAAGGCATGTTGCTGTCATCAACCCTGTTAACTGCATGGATATCGCTCTGTAGAACGCGGCGAGCCTAGACACCCGGCGCAATGCGTCAAGAGTTTGTTATTCACAATCATCCGAGCGGCTTAAGATAATCTGTCGTCCGTGATGCAAAACATCGCGCGATCGCGGGCAGGTTGATTGCACCCACGTTGTGGAATAACACCCACGCTTTCGCCTTGAAATGACGCGCATGATCCGCCCTGGCGAACGCAGAGTAACACAGCCTGTCACGTTGTTTTCCTCTCGCCGCATTTTTAAGATGTTAGCACTTAAGCCTCGGTCAAAAAAAAGGCGGCCCAATGCACAGAGCCGCCCTCTTCGTACCTTCACTCGAAGGAATCAATGCCAATCCAAAGGATTCATTGGCGACTGTGAAAAATAGCAATATCAATGCCGAGCGTTACTCATCCTCTGCAGCGGCGAGGGCCGGGATAAGCTCATTCCCTGCGCTTTGTTCAACCATCACAATTTCAGGAGATTAGCCGTGGAAAAATTTGTCAACTTTGTCGAGGCGCCGCAGTTGGTCATTGACAGAATAGAACGGCTGCGCAATGGTACATCCTGCATCCTGCATTGTCACAGCAGCGTGTGTTCCGATTACAATTCGAAATGATTAATTCAATTCGCGGCGAGCAGAATGAATAAGCGCGGTGTCCGCCACAGCAGTCTTTTGCCTTGTCCGCTTGATTTAGTTTTACCGGCAATCTCACCAGTTAGCCAAGCGTTCAAAGAACTTTAACGATTTCCCTGCCATCACCTGCAAGCGGTGAATCCAAAGGAAAGTGGGCGACCCTGAATGCACGGGTCGCCCTTTTATTTAGGGCAGTTTTGATCGCAACCATTTTATTTATCTCCGAATGGACAATTGCGCTGAGTTCGAAAAAGCTTCGTCGACCTCTGCCATTGCTATGCGTTGGCGAATAATTGGATTCACGCTCTGCCGGCTGCTCCTGGCGGTTTTCGTGGTGACTGCTGACGGAGCGAACCCCGCGCCGCCTCAGCCGCTGCGCGAGTTTCGCGGCGCGTGGATCGCGACCGTGGCGAATATCGATTGGCCTTCGCGTCCCGGATTGTCGAGCTCAGAACAGAAAGCCGAGCTGTTGGCAATCGTCGAAAAAGCTGCGCAGCTCAAGCTCAACGCGCTGCTGTTCCAAGTGCGACCCGCGTGTGACGCTCTCTATGCTTCGAAGATCGAGCCGTGGTCTGAGTATCTAACCGGGAAAATGGGCCAAGCTCCGGACCCCTGTTACGATCCCCTTGCGTTGCTCATCGAGCAGGCGCATCAGAGAGGATTGGAAGTGCACGCCTGGTTCAATCCATTTCGCGCGCGATATTCCTCGCCGTTGTCGGTGGCGGTGAGCAATCATATCAGCCGCACCCATCCGAAAGTTGTTCGCAACTACGGCAAACTTCTTTGGCTAGATCCGTCGGAATTATTCGTCCAGCAACGCTCGCAAGCCGTCATTCTCGATGTGGTTCGCCGTTACGACATTGATGGTGTGCACATGGACGATTATTTTTATCCTTATCCGAAAAAGGATGCCGCGGGCAAGCGCCTGGATTTTCCCGATCAATCGAATTGGCAGAAATATCTGGCCAATGGCGGCAAGCTCAGTCGCGGTGATTGGCGGCGGAAGCATGTCGACGATTTCGTCCAGAATCTTTATCGCAGCATCCGAGCGGAAAAGTCGTGGGTCAAAGTTGGCATTAGTCCTTTCGGAATCTGGCGGCCGGGCGAGCCGAAACAAATCACTGGTCTCGACGCCTATGACGAACTTTATGCGGACGCGCGGAAATGGCTTGCGCAGGGCTGGCTGGACTACGTGGCGCCTCAGCTCTATTGGGCAATCGATCCGCCTGCACAAAGCTATCCCGTCCTGCTGAAATGGTGGACGGATCAAAACCTGCACAAGCGCCATGTCTGGCCGGGCAACAACTCGTTCAACGCAGGTGGAAAATGGCGCGCGCAGGAAATTGTGAATCAAGTGCGGCTGACGCGCCGGCAACTTGGCGCCACAGGCAACATTCATTGGAACATGACGAGCTTGTTGCGAAATCGTGGGGGGCTCGCCGATACGCTGGCGAGGGATATATATGCCCAACCGTCTCTCGTGCCGGCTTCGTCGTGGCTCGACAAACAACCGCCAAGCCCGCCTCAACTCGCAGTGGAAAGAGATCAGTCATCAAAACCAGTCAAAGTCTCCTGGCGCGCGGCCAATTCCGAAACGATCTGGTTGTGGATTTTCCAAACACGAACGGATGGAAAATGGACCACGGAAATTCTTCCTGGCAAAGAAATGGCCCGTTCGCTTGCCATGCGCGCGAGAAATAGTGGACTAGATTGGATTGCTGTGACGGCGGTGGATCGATGTTCGAATGCTGGTCAAGCCACGCTGTTGAACGTCAGCAATGGGCAAATTGCCATTCGTTGAATGCCGCCAATGCGGAGCAGCCGAGACCAAACACTCAGGGCCTGCGAATCGTTCCATCCCAACCGCGCAATCGACCCCATTGCAGGTCGAATGGCGGGTCGTCGCGAATCGGATATTTCACCGCGAGTTCCTCGTTGACGTCGATCCCGAGGCCGGGCTTTTCGTTGCCGAATAACATGCCGTTCCGGATTTCTGGCGCTCCCGGAAAGACTTCCAGAAGTGCTGGACTGAAAACGGAGGCTTCTTGCACGCCGAAGTTCCAGGTCGCGAGGTCCAGATGAACATGCGCGGCATGCCCGACTGGGGACGTGTCTCCGGGGCCATGCCAAGCTGTGCGAACGCGGAAGAAGTCGCACAACGCTGCGATCTTGCGGGCCACGCTGATCCCTCCTACTTGCGAAAGGTGACACCGAATGAAATCGATCAACCGGCCACTGATCAAATCGACCCACTCGTTCGGGTTGTTGAAAAGCTCGCCCATCGCAATCGGGATCGAGCATTGCTGGCGCAGATGTTTGAAATAACCGATGTCTTCGGGCGCAAATGGGTCTTCGAGGAAAAACAATCGGTAAGGTTCCAATTCTTTGCAAAGCCCAATGGCATCGATAGGTGGCAACCGTTCGTGCACGTCGTGCAGCAGTTCGATTTCTTCCCCCAGTTCCTTGCGCAGATAAGCGAATAGCTTCGGGAGAGAACGGCGGTAGGCGGCCGGTTCGAAATGGTCTCCGGCAAAGTGTCCTGTCAAATTGGAATTCGATTCTGAGGAACCGCCCCCTCCCGCGCCGTAGGCAGTATTGCCGGGCACGGCGACCTGAACCCGAATGAATCTTGCGCCTTCAGCCATGTAGCGCTTTGCGGCTTCGGCGACTTGTTCATGGGTTCGCCCGCTCGCATGCCGATAAACCGGGACGCCAACGCGGCATTTTCCTCCGAACAATTGGTAGAGCGGCATGCCCGCGCGTTTTCCTTTGATGTCCCAAAGCGCCATATCGACGCCGCTCAGTGCGTTCATGAGGACCGGCCCATTCCGCCAATAGGAACTTTGATACATTGCCTGCCAAAGGTCTTCGATATTGTCCGGATCTTTGCCGACCAAAAACGGCGCCAGGTACTGGTCAACCGCCGTCACAACGGTGCGGATGCGTTGCGTGAACGTAGCGCAACCAACACCGTAAAGTCCCGGTTCGCTCGTTTCGACCTTTACCACACAAAGCCGGATGCGGGCCGGCGCGGTAAGGATGGCCTTAACTTTCGTGATTTTCAGCGGCGAAAGAGTTCGAGGTCCAGGTGAAGATCGCTGCGGCTCTTCCTGGCCAAGAATCGTGTTCCCTCCCGCGAACAAACCGGCCAGCGCCGCGCCACGAGAGAGTTGCCCAACAAAATGTCTTCGGTTCATAACGAATTGGGTTTGAAACACAGTCCGCCTCGCGAGAAGTCACACGACTAGATTAGCGACGTTCTTGTCTGCTGATTCGCGGAACTTTCGAGTTCCGCGATCGGGCGATTGGAAGATCGCTTAAACCCGCAGGCTCGAAAGCCCGCCCTGCACGACGCGGCTTAATGCGAACTTCCGGAATTCGTGGCGAGTCTCTGCCGATGGTTCATCTTGTTCAAGCGCAAACAAACAGCGGGAGTCTTTGCCTTATCCGCGTTATCGGCGAAATCCGCGGTTAAAATTCGCTTTTAGGTTTAACCACCAGCTTGACAGTTCGGCGCGCTTCCAACAGCCTAAAAGCACTCCCAGGTTGGAGGTCTTTCCGGCCTGCGAACTTTTAACATCTCAAAACTGATGCAAACGAAATATACCTTGGCCTCGATTCTCACCGCAGCGCTAAGTTTCACGGCGCTGCTCCCCGCTGTGGCTGCGCAAAATGATCCCGGATTTACTCCGTTGTTCGACGGCTCGACTTTGAATGGCTGGAAGCTCGTCGGCAAGCAAGGCCCGGGCTATCTCGCAAAGGACGGAGTCCTCATCTGTCCGAAAGAAGGAGGAGGAAACTTGTTTACGGAAAAGGAATACGAGAATTTTGTCCTGCGCCTTGACTTTAAGCTCACCGAAAATGCGAACAATGGCCTCGGCATTCGAGCCCCGCTGGAAGGGGATGCGGCCTACATGGGGATGGAACTTCAAGTGCTCCACAATGACGGTCCTGAATTCAAAGACAGACTTCGTCCGGAACAGTACCACGGCTCCATCTACGACGTGATTGCCGCCAAGCGTGGCGCCCAAAAGCCGCCCGGTGAATGGAACAGCCAGGAAGTCGTGGCTGACGGACGGCGCATTAAAGTCACTTTAAATGGCAGCGTTATTGTGGACGCGAACTTAAACGACGTTCGCAATCCCGAGACGCTTCGCAAACATCCGGGACTGTTGCGAGAGCGTGGCCACATCGGATTTCTTGGTCACGGCGCTCATGTGGAATTCCGCAACATTCGCATCAAGGAATTGTCCAGCACTGTAAAGGACAATACGCCTCCCCCAGGATTCACGGCGCTGTTCAACGGCAAAGATCTTTCCGGCTGGAAGGGCTTAGTCGCCGATCCCAAGAAGCGTGCGCAGATGTCGCCGGCAGAGCTTGCCGCGGCGCAGGAGAAAGCCGACCAACGCATGCGCGATCATTGGAAAGTGATCGATGGCGTTTTGGTCTTCGATGGCAAGGGCGACAATCTTTGCACGAGCAAGGACTATGGTGATTTCGAATTCCTCGTCGATTGGAAGATCGAGGAAAAAGGAGACAGCGGGATTTATCTGCGCGGCACACCGCAAGTGCAGATTTGGGAACCGAATGTCGGCCGGCCGAATCCGAAGAAACTCGGTTCCGGCGGCCTCTACAACAACCAGAAGAATCCGAGCGAACCGGTTAAGTTCGCCGATAAACCGGTTGGCCAATGGAATACGTTCCGCATTCTCATGGTGGGCGAGAAGGTGCATGTCTTTCTCAACAACGAGTTGGTGGTGAAAGATACGACGCTTGAGAATTACTGGGAACGGGAGAAACCAATCTACCCGGCTGGGCAGATCGAACTGCAAAATCACGGCAACACGCTTTACTTCAAGAACGCTTTCGTTCGCGAGCTTGCACGGCCACAGTAATAAACTCCATCAACAGCATATGACTCATCAACTCACTCGCCGCACATTTATCAGACGCACGGCTCTGACTGCTGGGACGTTTTGGATAGGTTCCAGCGCTTTCGCACGCAAGATTTCTCCCAATGAAAAACTGAACATTGGTGTGATTGGAGTCGCGGGACGTGGTGGAGAAAATCTCAAGGAAGTGAGCACCCAGAACATTGTTGCGTTATGCGACATCGATGACAAGAACCTCGCCGCGGCCGCGCAAAAACATTCTCACGCCAAAACTTACAACGACTTCCGCAAATTGATCGATCAAAAGGACATCGACGCGATTGTGATTGGGACTCCCGATCATACGCATGCCGTAGCTGCGGTGGCAGCGCTCAAAAGCGGCCGCCACGTCTATTGCGAGAAGCCATTGAGCCGGACAATTTCCGAGGCGCGCATCATTACGGAAACGGCAAGAAAAGAAAAACGCATCACTCAGATTGGAACGCAGATTCATGCAGGTAACAATTATCGACGCGCGGTCGAGTTAGTGCAGTCGGGTGTCATCGGACCGGTTCGCGAGGTGCATGTATGGGTGGCGGCCACTTATGGTGGCAAGGATTTGCCGAAAGAATATCCGCCCGCCCCGCAACATCTGCATTACGATTTGTGGCTCGGACCGGTGGATGGGCCGCCTTACAGCCCGGAGTGGGTTCCATTCAAGTGGCGCGATTGGTGGGCATTTGGCGGGGGTGCTCTAGCTGATTTCGGGTGTCACTACATGGACTTGCCACATTGGGCGCTCGACTTGCGCCAGCCACTCACGGTGGAGGTTGTCGAAGGCCCCGAGGTTCATCCGCACTCGACGCCCAAATGGCTGATCGTCAAGTACGAATATCCCGCTCGCGGTCCAAAACCGCCTGTCACTCTTACGTGGTATCATGGCGGCAAGTATCCAACGCAGCTGGTCACACCCGAACAATACTCGAAATGGAAGAGTGGTGTGCTGTTCGTTGGTCAAAAGGGAATGGTGCTCGCCGATTATGGCCGGAACGTGTTGCTGCCGGAAAAGGACTTTGCCGATTTCAGACGCCCGGTTCCTACAATCCCGAATTCCATCGGCCACCACAACGAATGGATTCAAGCGTGCAAAACTGGCGGCCCCACCACCTGCAACTTCGATTACTCCGGCGCGCTCACCGAAGCTGCTCTGCTCGGAAACGTGGCTTATCGCGTCGGCAAGAAACTCGAGTGGGACGCAAAGAAACTCCGGGCTGTTAATTGCCGGGAAGCGGACCTATACATACAGCACGAGTACCGCAAAGGGTGGAAGATTTAGCTGAGCAGAGCGCGATACGGCAGTCCACTGGCGGAGTGGCTCTTAGAACCTATTTTAGAATGGCAGCAGTCGAGCACCCAAAACGCCTTCGGCGCTCGGTAGGGGCAAGGTGACGAGGCTCTAATTTGAGGCGTAAGGCGGAATATTTCAGAGCCTCGTCACCTCGGCTGCTACGCCCGATTACGCAACTTAATCGGCTCGACTGACGAAAGTATAAGGAGCGTGGATGCCCACATCCGGGGATTGAGAACCGCTTGGAATCTCCCGAAGTCACGACCTGCAACTGACGGGCATGGATGTGGGCATCCACGCTTCGATTCACGACAGTTCGTTTTTCGCGAACACTTTAATGGCCGCCGCGACGAACTGAGGGAGTTGTGGATGATGCGCTTCGTAAGCCTTGCGCAAGTCCGAGTCCACGATCAATTCGCTGTGGCCCGCATAAGCTTCCTGGTTTGGCGTCCAGAATTGCTTCAGCCATTCGTAATGCCGGCGAATGATCTTTTGGACTACAGCCGATTCGGCCGCGAGCTCGCGCTCCATCGCCGAAACGAGATCAAGGCAAATCTCGTTGAAAGCGGCTCCGGACTTTTGCCAATCGTCCTCGGTCCAGTGCTTCACCTTCTTCTTCGATTCGGCGATGCCTTCTTTCATTGTGTCACCGTAGCGGTCGATCAAGTATTGCTCGTGCTTGGCTTGCACAACTGGGTCGAAACCCTCAAAGAATTCCTGACTTTTCATTTTCTTTTTTCCTTTCAAGTGCTCGATGGTTTTGTCGATGGTCGCAATCAATTGACGGGTCCGCGCCAGATTCTTCCCCAGGACTTGCCGATGCGATTCCAGGGCCGCGAGCTTTTCAGAGTCGGCCCGGATCAGGATGCGTTTGATTTGCTTCAGCTCGAAACCCAGCTCCCGATAAAACAGGATTTGCTGGAGCGCCAACAGCTGCGGCTCTTCATAGAACCTGTATCCATTCGCTCCGTAGTAGGCGGGTTTCAGCAAGCCCACGTGGTCATAAAAATGAAGCGTGCGCACGCTAACGCCCGACAACTCGGCCAATTGTTTGACTGTATGAGCCATCGTGATTTCTCCGCCGATACCACCGTGGTATCAGCGACTAGCTAGACGAACTTGTCAGGGATGACCCAACGTCGGGGTCAAGGGGAAAGTTTTGTCCCGGAAGGACTGTGTGAGAATAGCCTGGTGTTTCAACGCCAGGAGCCGGATTGCGAAAGGATCGAGTCCCGAAGGGACGGCTGAAAATGCACTTGAGAATCGACGCTTCAGCCGTCCCTTCGGGACTTGCGCGCCTCGCGTCATACTCCCGGCGTTGAAATTGGAACGCCGGGCTATCGTCACACAGTCTCTCCGGGACAAATACCCATTGGAGTACCGAAAGGCTTTAGATTCCACTTGGTCCCTATTTTTGACTGCCTCGGTCACTGTTTGGTGAAAGAATTCGTGCCTTATCGTCCCGCCTTCAGGATGAATCCAGCGTTGGTCCAATCGGCGAAGTCTTCGCGTGAACCGTCGCCGGCATCCATCGCAACCAAGCTGACGGTTTTGGCGCCGTCAGGAATCTCGACATCAAACCGCCACGCGGGAGAGAGAATCCGCATGACCGGGCTGGCGGCGGCTTCTTTGCCATCAATGAAGACCTTGAAAACGACGCTGGGATACTTGGCGAGGTTCGAGCCGTTGCTAATGCTGATCAGATTCTCGTCCACTCCCGCGAGAGCGACGAATCGTTTGTAATCAGGTTTGATCTCATAGACGAGTTCGCACGGCGCATGCACGCCCATGCCATGTTGAAAGACTTGCCGGTTGATTCGGAGGTTTTGGCCGAGGTTCGACTTGTCAATCTGAGGCCGCCGGGTGTTTCCGGAATAGCGGACGTTTCCTCCATAGGTGTGGCCAAATCCGACGCTCCGGATCGGCTTCACGTCTCCAATATAAACATCCGGGAATGGTGGCGTGGGCGACATTTGAACGAATGAACCTTGCGATTCCAAACAAACGGCGCGTCCGTTGCGAAATGCGGCAACACGCAGATTAGTGGCATTCGTGAAGATCAGTGGCTGGGAATAAGGAGTCGAGTTGGCAGTCGGCGGCGTGCCATCCAGGGTGTAGCGAATCTCCGCGTCGGCCTGAAAAGGCGCCGTAAGAGTCACCGTGATCGGCTGTTCGAAAAGGTGTGGGCGCATGCGAGTTCCCCAGGGCGTGATGCGAACTGGATCAACCACCCAATTGGAATCCCATTTCCCAATCTTGGCCAACTCGCTTTGAAAACTGATGCTGGGCGCAAGGAACTTTTCGAAATGTTCGACGACTTGCTCAGTGTTCAGGTCGGGAGTGAAATTGCGTGCTGGATCATATCCCGGATGGGCGTCGGTCATATCGCGCGCTAACACGCACCGGAGCCCGGCGGATTTCATAGCTTTCAAGCCCATCGGTTTGCCCAACAAACAGACCTGCGTGTGAAAACCAACATAGATCAAATGCGTCAGGCCGCGTTGCTGGCAAATGGCATAAACCTCAGCCTGTGTGTCCGGCATCAAATCCTCCTCCCCTATCCGCAAACCCGGATGCATGCCGTCCCAACCGTAATTGACGGCGCACCGTTCGCGTCCACAAGCGCATCCGCCGGGATCGGGCGCTGGTGGACAAGTGACGTTGGTCACGGCCGGCACGGAAACCTTTGGCAAGGTGAAGATCACCGCGCGCTGAGGATAACCAACGTAATTGTCCACGACGTCGCTAGGGCAGAGCATCACGGTCATGCCCAGTGCGCGAGCTCCCTCGAGCGCCTTGTTCATCCGTGGCACTATGGCATCGACACGCATCGTTGCTGTCTTGCACCAATGAAAGTTCCACACGTCCACCGCGATGACACCCACACGCTTGGGATCGACGTTCTCGTTCGCGAGCACGATCTTTCCGGTCGCGGGATCGCGTGTCTGCAAGGTCAATTGCATGTCTGCTGCTTTGGCGGTGTTTAACCCGAGCGTGGCGATTCCCCAAGCCAGGCAGATTGGCCAACGAGACAAAAACACCCGAAGGAAAGGATGATCGATTTGCATTTTCATGATGATCTCGAGCATATATCGATTCGAGTATGACTGGAATGGCAAACATTCCGAATCCACGCCCACTGCGTCTCGGCATTTTGGTCCCTCCATTCATCGGACATCTCCGGCCCGCAACGGTTCTCTCACGCGCCTTGGACTCGCGCGGACATCGCGTGGAAATCCTTTCTTTTGCCGATGCCGCAGGGCCGCTCGCAAGTTCTGGTGTTGAACTGACGGTGTTCGGCGAGGCCGAATTTCCGGCCGGCGAATGGGACAGACGCGTGGCTATCTATGCTTGGCGCCGCCGAGGGACGTAATATTTATCGGCAGGCTGTGCGGTTGGTTCTGGATGAAGTGCGCTGCATCGCGGCTGAGCTTCCCGACACCCTGCGCCGCCTAAAGCTGGATGGTTTGGTCGTGGATCAGCTCTGTTATGGAGCAGAAACTGTAACGCAGGCTCTCGGTGTGCCGATAGCGATTGCCTGCCACGGGCTCCCCTTTCATCGCGAGAGCCGAGTCCCACTTTGCCTTCGTTCATGGGCGTACAATCCGGCGCTCTGGGCTCGCGTCCGCAACCGGCTCGATGGCGCCTGGACACTTCTCGAGGGTTGGCGCATGAGTCTCTTTTACCTCAAACACAGGCGGGCGCTTGCGCTTGGTCCGCCGAAGTTGAGCCATATTAACGGGATTCCACGGAGTCTCGTGCAGGTGGCGCAAATTCCGGAGTCCCTCGATTTTCCAAGCCACAAGCTGCCGGACCATTTTCATTACACAGGGCCGTGGCTCCAACAGCCCGCTGAGCAAACCAGCGATTTCCCATGGGATCGGCTGAATGGAAGGCCTTTGGTTTACGCTTCTCTTGGCACATTGCAAAACCGTGTGGCGCGCTGGCACGACATCATCGTTGAACCGTGTAGTGGTCTCGACGTGCAGTTGGTTGTCGGGTTGGGACGCGCTTCTGCGGATGCAGTCGAATTGCAGTCTCGATTCTCGAAGCACGCGATTGTGGCCCGCTTTGCGCCGCAACGAACACTGCTGGCGCGCTCTTCGGTAGCGATCATTCACGCCAGCTTAAATTCAGCGCTCGAAACATTGAGCGCGGGTGCGCCCGTGGTCGCCATTCCCATCGGCCATGATCAGCCGGGCGTGGCCGCCCGCTTGCGCCGGGCAGGCGTTGGCTGCTTTATCAAAGCCACGGACCTCGAGGCTGGCACGCTGCGCGCGGCTGTGAGCGGTGTCCTGGCTAATCCTTCGTTTCGACAACGGGCCGGCGCGTCCTCGGCGCGCTTGCGCGAGATCGATGGACCGGCGCTAGCCGCGGAGTTGATCGAGCGAGCTTTCGTTTCGCGCCAGCGTGTGCGTCTGAGGTAAGCCTACAGAGGACTGTGTCGCTGAGGCCTACCGCTTCGCCGCACGGCGTACCAAGTTGTCAGACATGATTGTTTCCATCCTCGCTGGTTGACTATAGCGTTTCTCGAAACAGATTTCGGGATAGGTAGGGCAAACCTGCTGGTTTGCCGGAAACGCGGCAGCGTTTCCCTACCTATCCCGAAATCTGTTTCGAGAAACGCTCTAACACGCTTCGTCCGAACAGGCGCAACGGCCCACCGCCATGCGTTGCCGGCTGCTCAGATTGTATCTGTTGCCAACCAACTCGATGGACGAGTGCGCAGCGTAACCGTGATCCAGCAGCCAGCGGAGATCATGCGTCGCCGCGTACAAGGCAGGGAGTTGTCGCATGCCAAAAAGCTTTTCATCTTCGGGAGCTGCTCCGCGATGAGAGGGATGTCGTGCCACGGCCTTAAGTTGCCACAAAGCGCCCAGGAAATCAGTCGTCGTTCTTGTCCGGCAGCGCCTGGATGGTTACCCTTGCCGAAACTTTTTCCATGGACTCGAGCGTGCGCAGATTGCCAGGTTTTGGAGAGCTGCAATCCTCTGCCGCTTTGGAGTGCAATAACCGAAAAGCGGCAGAGGACTGCCGCATTCCAAGACGCTGTCGCGCGGACCTGCGCTCCATTCGGTTCATCAGCGGTTCTCATTTTGTGACTAAAGGCAGGGCGCGTCACTCCGTGCGCCGAACAGGCCCGAAAACCAAGGCAATTTGCGGAAAACGGCGCGCACGGAGTGACGCGCCCTGCCAAAATCCGCCAAAATGAGAACTGCAGTCGGTTCATGGTTCAAGATTCAGGAGCCCGAAGGAAAATGATATATCAGGAAAATCGATGGCCGTGTTTTCTCGGATGGTTGAGACCGCTGACAGGATGTTTATTACCGTCTGCTTTTGGGTCGATTGCCGCAGTCGCCGCGCAACCCACCGGGAAAGATCGCTTAGACAATTATGTCGATTGGGCAATCTACCGCGGTGACAAAAAAGCCAACCAATATTCCAGCCTGGGCCAAATCAACGCCACGAATGTTCATCGGCTCGAACTCGCGTGGGAATATCACCACGGCGACCCCAATGGCCCTTCCATGTACAGCAACCCGATCGTCGTCGATGGCTTGCTTTATTTCACGACAGCGAAGGTCAACGCGGTCGCGTTGGACGCGGCCACTGGCAAACAAGTCTGGGTTTTCGAATCGGCCAAATATAACGCGGGCCAGCGCGTTTTCAGAGGACGCAACCGTGGGCTGGTTTATTGGGAAGACGCCCGTGGCGAGAAACGTCGCATTTTCAATTTTGTCAAAGACCGCGTCTATGCGATCGAAGCGAAGTCAGGTGCGCTGATCGAATCGTTCGGGGAGGCCGGGTTCATTGATTTGCGAAAGAACCTGCCGGTCGAAGAGCGTCCGGTCCCGGCGTCGAAAGTACCCGGCGAAGAAGCGTGGCCGACGCAGCCGTTTCCGACGAAGCCGCCACCGTTAGTCCGTCTTGCGACCTACGAGGCAGATTTGACGAACGTCACGCCGGAATCGCGGGCGTCGGCGCTCGAACAGTTCAGGAAGCACGAGACCGGTTTTCTTTACACGCCGGCGTCGCTGCGAGGCACAATTACGACACCCGGTCATCAGGGCGGCGTCGAATGGGGCGGGGGCGCTTTCGATCCGACCACGGGCGTCCTCTATGTCAACGCTAACGAGGCGCCCACGATTAACCGGCTTAAACCGCTCACGCAGATTGATCCAACGACGGCAACGCCCATGCAACGCGGCGCCATGACTTACAACATGGCCTGCACGCCGTGTCACGGTTTCAACCGGCAAGGCAATCCACCATTGTATCCTCCGTTGAAGGATGTCCGCTTGCGGCTCAAGACCCATGAAATTCGAACTGTTCTGCTGGACGGTCGAGGCATCATGCCGTCGTTCGCTCAATTGACGACGCAGCAACTGGACGATCTTATCACTTATCTGGAGAGCAACGCGGACGATGGGCAAGACGTCGCCGCGGTTGGGACCGGGCGTTACGCCCAGATTGCGCCGTTCTTTGAAGATCCCTACGGTGCTCCCGCAATCTCGCCTCCATGGGGAACGCTTAACGCCATCGATCTAAACCAAGGCGAGATACTCTGGAAGGTCCCGCTCGGGGAATATCCGCAACTCGCAGCCAAAGGCATTCGCAATACCGGCGCCAAGAATTTCGGCGGACCTATTCTGACCGCCGGAGGGATCATCTTCATCGCGGCGACGCCGGACGAAAAATCCGCGCCTTCGACAAGTACACGGGCAAGATGCTTTGGGAATACAAACTTCCCGCCGGAGGTTACGCCACGCCCAGCACTTTCACAATCAAGGGGAAACAATACGTCGTGATCGCTGCCGGTGGCGGCGGCAAACTCGCTACGAAGTATGGCGATTCGATCCTTGCTTTCGCGCTGCCCTAATCTTGCCCCGCGTTGTTTTCGGCTTTCAGCCAATTGTGCGCGCGTGCGCACAATTGGCTGAAAGTGGCGGATTTGGATATTGCGTCTTCACCGCGTAAACTGTACGGCTAGCAGAGATAACGATATGCGGATGATTGGCCATATTCAAAGCGAGTCTAATGCCCAAACGTTCAGTGCTTATCTGTACGTGCAGGGCATCAAAAATCAGATTGAAGCGGAGAAGGATGGGACTTGGGCATTGTGGGTTCATGCCGAGGACGAATTGGCCAAAGCGCGCCAGCTGTTTCAGGATTTTATGGCGCGTCCCAACGCTCCCGAATATCAGCGAGCGGCCAAAGAAGCTCGCGAGTTGATGGACAAGGAAAAGGAGCAAGAGCAAGCGGCCGACAAGCGATTCTTTCATCGCAGCCAAATCTTTCGCAATTACGGACCTTACGGGATGGGTCCGTTAACCACGGCGCTTATTGCTTTCTGTGTGGTGGTCTGGATTATCACCGTCTTCGGAATGGACAGGCCAGCGCTGGCGGATTTCATTCAGGCGTTGTTTATCAGCGAAATCGATTACGCGCGGAATCTTCCGGAAGTTAGGCAAGGCCAAGTGTGGAGAATCTTCACCCCGATTTTCGTTCATTCGACCATGTTCCTGCACATCCTTTTCAATATGCTTTGGTTGAAGGATCTCGGCAGCATGATTGAAGCGCGGCAAGGCTCGTTTCGGCTGGCGCTGCTTGTCATAATTATCAGTGCGGCCTCGAACCTCGCCGAGTACTTTGTCACGGGTCCGCGGTTCATGGGAATGTCCGGAGTAGTATACGGACTCCTCGGCTACATTTGGATGAAGGGCAAGTTCGATCCGGCCTCGGGTCTCTTTCTGCACCCGACAACGGTCGTGATGATGCTGATTTGGTTTGTCATCTGCCTGACAAACCTGACTGGACCGATCCGCATTGCCAACGTGGTGCACGGCGTGGGCCTCGGCCTCGGTGTGGCTTGGGGTTATCTCTCAGCGATTGGGCCATTTTCGCGTCGGCACTGAGTAGGACAGGCGTCTCGCCTGTCC
>VHDE01000099.1 GCA_016871515.1 Verrucomicrobiota bacterium | reverse complement strand
AAGGAACCTCCTCACCATAATACCCAACCTGTGGTCCTTTTGAGCAGCCGTTTGTGCTAGCGATCGCTCACCCTAAAAGTTGTGCACTTTTGATCGCACGAAAAAGTGAACTTTTGAATGCAACACCCACACGCGTGGATTTGGGGCTTGCTTTTTCAGAGGCGTCCGCTATAAATTGATTTCCGCCAGCAAAACCGGTCCTGAAGAGGTTCGGAAATAGAATGCCTTTTGTGTCTCAGCGTCCAGGTTGTGGACACAACTGAGGTCCCGGAAGTGATTGCGCATAACTGAATCTACCATCGTATCTGCGCTGCTGCTCGCTGGATTGCTCAGCAGTGGGACTCGCGCCACCCACGAGCACACAATCGCTCGAATCTGGAATGAGGAAAATCTCGCTGCCATCCGAATAGACCTGCCTCATCCCCCGGTGCACGCCCGGAATTTGTTTCACCTCTCGACCGCGATGTACGACGTGTGGGCTGCGTACGATCGTGTGGCGTGCGGCTACATCTATCACGGCAAGCACACGGCGGCGGCGCGGCGTGAAGCGATCAGCTACGCGGCTTATCGCATCCTCCGAGAGCGTTATGCTTTGTCGCGCAATGCTGAAGTCCTCGCGGCTATCAGCGGTTCTACCTTTTTTCCGGGCGGCCTCGCGACGTTTGATTTTGCTACCGACTATTTAACGTTCGAGAAGGGTCCATCCGAGCCGATTCAACTGCAGTGGGCCACTTACTACGACGCGGCCGACCGAGGCGGGCCTTTCCCGCCTCTGGGGTGGCATCCATGTCTCGGCTGACGATTTTAACGGGCGAAAGACCGGCGCGGAGTGCGGGCGCGGAGCGTGGAAATTCGCGCAACAATACTTTGACGGCTCGGCGGGAAGTCTAGCTCCTCACCTCAAATTTCGACGCCTCGCGGGTGGACAGTACGAGCTCCACTGCCCAACAGTGCGTGGTTTTTCGTATCGCATCCAATCGACGACGGATCTTTCGCGGCCATTCGTTGACGAACCACCAGAACGGGCGCGCATGACCGAAAACGCGCAGCTGGTCCAAAGAATTGATAACCTCTCAGAGAGGAAGTTTTACCGGGCTTTGCGTTTGAGCGTGAGCGCGCCGTAAGCATGAACCTTCCTGCGATATCGGGATCGAGATTTTCAACGCGCCTGCTGGTGTTCGCCTTGAGTTCGATTGTGTTGACGTCGGATTTGTTCGCGCAACGTTTTCAGATTCTGGATGTCTCCAGGAATGCCGACGGCAAGGTCATCATCCGTTTCGAAGCGAATACGAATTCGTACTATATTCTGTATCGTGCCGACGCGCTCACGGAAATCTTTGCTCCGATCGATCTCGGGCTAGGGGCCGGACCGCAAGGCTCGCTGACCGGTCCGGCGTCGCTTTCGTTCACCTCATTCCTGCGTGTGCTGCGCGTTCCACTGGCTTCGCCGCTCGATACGGATGGGGATGGCATGAATGATCTGTTCGAACTGCGCTATCCGTCGGTTCTCCGCCCGCTCGATGCCGCTGATGCGCTGGGCGATCCCGACCAGGATAACCTCTCGAATTTTGAGGAGTCTCTCGCAGGCAGTGATCCGGGCCTGGCTGATACGGACAAAGACGGTCTCCTCGACGGCGACGAAATCAAACGCGCAACCAACCCGCTGCTCCCGGACAGCGACGGCGATGGCTGGAATGACGAATCTGAAGTGACCGGGCAAGGCAACCCGCTCGACGCGAGGATTCGCCCCAGGATAACCATCGGCAGCGCGCCGTCGGTCGGAATCACGCTTGCCCAGATCACTCGCGCGGATTTGACGAGTCTGAGAGGCGGCTCTTACGGCGTGACTGTAGCGCAGCCATTAGTCGCGGTTGGGTTGCCTTCGCTCTCGTTGCGAGTTGGCGCACAGCCTAACACCGTCGTTGCCCAGCCTGTCGTATCGGTTGGGTTGCCGCAACTCGCTTCCGGTGAAGGCATGGCGCGCAGCGTTACTGTCGCGGTTCCTCCGGTGGCAGTCGTGTTGCCCGCAATCGGTGGCGGCAGCACGGTCAAATCCGGCACGACCATCGCCCAACCGCCAACCAAAGTGAGAATCGGCCCGTGATTATGAACACAGCAACACCATCACTCCTCAACCCAACGGAGGTCTTTATGCAATCTCTACGACGTTTCACGATCGCCCTGCTTCTAGCCACCATGTTCCTCCCCGGTGCGCGATCTCAAGGCTTTAGGTCTGGAAGCAACGGTTCCGCAGGCGCGCTCAATGTCACGGGGGGCATCACGAATATAGCGCTGCCGCCGGATGGGATTCTCAATTATACGACAATTACCATCCCAAAAGACGCTACAGTCCGTTTCATCAAGAACGCGAATAACACGCCTGTCTACTTGCTCACGACAGGGGATGTTTCCGTCGTCGGTATAATCCAGCTAGATGGTGACAGCGGCGACGACAGGAAAGGGGGTGAGAGCGGGCCAGGTGGGTACAATGGCGGCAATCCGGGTCATACGAAGGTCTCGAGCCCGCCCGGTGCGGGTTACGGGCCGGGCGCCGGGCAGGGTGGAGCGAACAATTCCGAGTTATCGGGCGCCGGCGCGGCTTCCTATGCGACAAAGGGGGGACTCTCTAGCTCCACCAATAAAGGCGCGATTTACGGCAGCGCCCTCCTCGTGCCGCTGGTGGGTGGATCTGGCGGTGGCGGCTTTGAGGGGACGCCAATAGGCTCCGGCGGCGGCGGGGGTGGCGGCGCGATTCTTATCGCTTCGAACAGTCGCATCGACGTTAGTGGAACCATCACGGCCAAAGCTGGCGGGTCAGGTGGCAACGCCTACAACGGCGGCAGCGGAGGCGCGATTCGCCTGGTAGCGCCTGTCGTCCGCGGCAATGGCTCGCTTTCAGTCTTGGGTAATGGCGGCGGTGGTGATGGGCGCATTCGCATCGATACACTGGACCGGACAGGGATTGCGTTTAGCCAAGTTTGGGCCCCGGTCGGCGTGACTTCGATCGGTTCGATGATGATGGTGTTTCCGACGCCGCTCCCGCAATTGGCCATTATCGAAGTAGCCGGCACCGCCATTCCGGTCGGTTCCGGACCAGTCTTTGTGCAGCTCCCATTCGGTTCATCGCCGAACCGTGAAGTAAAGATTCAAGCCAGAGACTTCAATGACACCGTTCCCATCACTGTCGTTCTTACACCCGACAATGGAAAACCGATTAGTTATCGGGCTGAGATCGACAACCGGTCGAGCAATCCAGGAACGGCCACAGTTAATGTCACGATTCCTGTAAACGTCCAGCCCTCAATCGACGCCTGGACCCGATAAGCCGTTTGCGATCGCTCGGCGTAGCGTCACAGGTCATTCCTGGAGTTGCCGGCGAAGATGAGTCCGCGGGCGGCCGATGGCGGCGATGCTGAGATTGCCGATCTGCAGCGCTTGCAATTTGAGTTCGGCGGTGGGCCGTTCGTGCAGGTAAATCTGTTCCCGCGCATAGATTTCCGCCTGTGACCGTCCCAAGCAGGTTAGGGTTGATGGTTTCGGCGCACGTGCCTCGCGGGGAGCGAGTCCTTTGAGAACAATTTTGCCTTGACTCGCTCCACTCTTTTTTAATCGCCGCAAATTCCAACCTTCTCTGACTCTATCCCATCGGACCAGCGTTTCGGAATTCACATTGAAATCAATCACACGGGCGCTTTGATGGGCTAGTGTGGAACACCCAGGCACACCGATCCACTGCCCAAAGCGCAAGAGACCCCAAACTGTTCGCGCCAAACAATGTTCGCTTCCGGCTTGCGGAACCTACTGGACGGAGAGGAACCTGGTCATTCGCTGAGAAGGTTTGCCGTCCCGTCTGCAAGCAGCCGTTGGCGTGAACTGAACGGAACGAGTGAGAAGGTCAGTTTCACCGAATTCGGCTTTTCACTCGTGGTTTGTTGCCAGACGTGATTTTTGTCCTCCATGATTTTGTCCTGCGTCCATTCTTGGCAACGCGTTTTTGCGCTGCTCGATTCCGACTGATTGCGTAACGAATTAGCCTAGACAGGCGAGACGCCTGTTACTGTGTGGCTCCGAAGTTTTTCTGCGAAGGCCGTTGGTGTGGGCGCAATACGAACGCAGCTTGCGTTGCCTTTGAACCGGTGAACCGACCGAAGAAGCGCGACAAAGCAAACCAATTGTTATGCCCCAGTCCAGTTGCGCCGAGCCCCAGAACGACGCTGATGGCTTGGGCCAATTTGTGAACGAAACCCGATTCATGCGTAAAGATAGGCTGTATCCAATAGAGCCAGGAATCGGTTTCGATCCAGTCCACGAGGCAAAACTTTGTCGAAGGCAGCCAGTTGTTTAGCGCCGTTAAATTCATCTGACGCACATGATGCGGATCTTGCTTGCGCTCATTAATGGGAACGAGGCCAACGAACAGACCGTTTTCATCCAGGCAATCGCCGAGGCGCTGAAGAAAATGAACCGGATTATCGATGTGTTCGAGGACATGACTGCAAATGACCAGATCGTACTTTTGCTGCAGGAGTCTGTGCTGCGCCCAGGTCTCGATGGCGATCGGACTTAAATCGATTTGACTGAATCCTCGTGAGGCCAGCATCCGCGAGACGTCCTGGACATTGACGGGATCCAACTCGACGCCGAAAAGTTTGCTGGACTGAGGGCAATCGCGAAAGAACGTTCCGGCGCCAAAGCCATAATCAAATATCCGCTTTCCTTCCAGCGCGATGCCAAGGCGCCTCAAGACATGGCGAATCAACAGCACCTTGGACTGCCGCATATACGCGACGTGCCGGACAGCGTTCTGATTGCCGCGATAGCAACTTAGAAAAGTCTCTTGTTTCGCCATGCTTCAGCTTGCCAACAGTCGCTCATACACCGATTTATAATGCGCGGCTACTACGGACGCGGAACGACTTCGGACCGAATTGCGAATGCGGTCGGGAGGCAAAACCGCCGCATTGCCTTGAGCTGCCGTTTGCAATTTCGCAGCCAAATCACTGGAATTACCAGGCTCGAAAAAAAGTCCGGTCTCGCCCGATGTTACGATGTCCACGTTGCCTCCGCTGCGCGAAACAAGGGCCGGCAACCCTAATGCCAACGCTTCGATCAGGGCAACCGAACACGGTTCGTTCGTTGATGGAAGCACGAACCAGTCGGCTTCTTGAAGGCAATCAGTCACCGACAAGGTTTCGCCGCGAAAGAGGAATACTTCTTCGAGGCCACTGCGATGGACAAGCTCCCGCAATTCCGCGGCATAGGATTGCGAGCCGGCATCGCAAGGGTTTGGACCCCACAACGAAAATGTCAGCCGCTGGCGTTCTTTTGGCCCCAACTTGAGGAGCGCCTCAGCGAGAAGATGCCAGTTTTTCCAACGCATGATATTGCCGACACCAACCAACCGCACGGGAGCATTGGCGTTCGCGGCGTCGCGGCGCGCAACCAACGGTTCGCGGAAAAACTGGTCGGAGCAGCACTCGGAAATGATGTTTATCTTTGGAGGGGCTTCTCGCAATCCGTAGTGCCGCGCCATATTCGGCGTTAACACAGCGGTATGAAACCGTCGAACGCGAGCGCCCCACCGATACATTCTTACGCGCTGCGAATAGCCATGATTGGTGAACAACACAGTCCGTTTGAGCCAAAGGGCTGCCGCCACGCCCACCAGAAACGTTCCGCGCGAATGGGCGTGCAAAATATCAAACGCTTCGCGCGCCAAGAATCTTTTCAGTTCGAAGCAAGTGCGAATCGCCTGAAGAAGAAGAGCGGCGTGATTGGGGAGGTCGCTGCGGACATGTCTGCTGCGCCAATAAGTTAACGCAGGTTGTCGTCTTTCGACATAACGTTGGTCAACACAGACCGTGTGCCTCCAGCCCCAAGGTTTGCTAGCAGACTGCAAATTGCGGATGACGGACAAGACTCCACCGACGTCCTCGTTTTCACCCGATAAGTGAAGAATTTTCATCGCCGGGCGCTCGAAAACCGTCGCAGAGGCTCCGTTATCTCTTGCTCAGCCGCCGACATGATCATCTTTCGGACTCGACATGGTGGCTGTTTTATAGCGAGACGCGAACATTGCGCAATGCCCTTTGTGGCAGGGCAGGGCAAGGCAGAGTTTCACTCTACTGTATCGCAGACTCTCAATCTGCAGCGCCTCGGACAACCGATAGCGTTCGACAATCTGATACGCTGCCGACTGCAAGCCGGCGATACAGCAGAATGAAACTCTGCGTTACAGCATCGCGCATTTCGATCTTTAACCGCTGATTCAGATCAGTTTCACTCTCGAAAAATCACAAGCGCGATTGATGAACAGAATTGGCCTGACGCATTTCTTCACCTTCTTCAGCAAGCTGGGTGGCGTTGAAACATTGCTGAAAAGCCATTTGGCCAACGACGGCCAATGGGGAATCGATTCGCAGGTGTTTGCATTCTTTGAACCCAAAACCGTCGCTCATCCGAGAGTAACGGGGCTCGGATTGACCTGGCGAGATTGCGTGCGTAGCGCGCGGTGGAAGTATCAGCGACGGATTTCCAGCTTGAAGGCGAGTGTTGCTTTTTATCATAACTTTTGGGGCATCCCGTTTATCGCGGATTTGGATGGTGCGGCGCGACGCGTCGCGCTGCTTCATTCGGACTGGCCTGGAATGGAAGACACCTTGCGCGCGCAGCGAGGGCTGGTGGACGGAGTCCTTTGCGTGAATGAAGTTCTCAGGAGCCAGGTTCTAGAAGGGATTCCTGGTCTGGCGCCGGAGCGCGTCGCAGTTGTGCCTTTGCCCATCGCACCTCCGAACATCACGCCGAAACGTCGATCGTGGCGCGATCAACCGATCGTCTGCGGTTTCAGCGGACGCGTGGTTAAGGAACAGAAGCGAATCGATTTGCTGCCGCAGCTCTGCAGAAAGCTCGACGACGTTGGACTGGATTACGTGTTCGAAGTTTTAGGAAGCGGTCCAGAGCAGAGCTGGCTCGAACAGCAATTCAACAACAACCCGAAGGTGCGAATTCATGGCCGCAAAGCGGGAGACGAATATTGGCGGACATTAGCTGGATGGGACGTCATTGTTTTCATGAGCGATTACGAAGGGCTGCCGATTTCACTATTGGAGGCGTTGAGTCTTGGAATCGTGCCGATTTACCCGCGCATTCGGAGCGGCGGAGATGCATACGCCCAAAAAATCAAAGAGGACTTTCTCTACGAGCCCGGAGATTTCGAGCGCGTCGCCCGAGTTCTGTCCGAATTGACGAAAACATCCGACGAAGAGATCGGCGCGTTGCGGGCAGCATGCCAGCGATTAGCTGAGCCGCACTTGGGAGATTCGTATATTCGTTGCTACGCTGAATTTGTCCGTCAGATCGTGGCATGGCCCAGAAACTCACCGATTGATCTCCCCTCCCGCCCGTTTTATTGGAGCGACTTCTGTCCTTTTGGTTTGATGCGTCGGATTTATTATCGCGGTTTCTATAAGCGCAACGACCGTGGATTGAACAAGGCAGTTTTACGGTAGGGCGAACCTGCCGGTGAGCCAACAAACAGCAAATCGCGCATTGCTTCTGTTGGCTCGCCGGCATGTTCGCCCTGCCGATCGCGGACTGTGCCAATGTTGTGTGCTTCGATTTAAGGCAGATTGACCACTGATGACACGGAGCATACGGATCAAGGAGATGCCTTTAATCCGCGCCCATCGGTGCAATCTGTGGTGAATTCGGCCGTGGTTCGTCGGCGTCCTTTAAGAGAAACCCATCTTCTGAAACAGAGTGCGAAAGCGTTTTTCCCAGGTGTGATGCGCCTGGCAGCGCCGATACGCGGCGTGAGCCATTTTCAGGCATTCCTCCGGGCGGCGATGGTAATAGCTGTAAATCTCGGCGGCTTCTTCGAGCGAGCGATAACAGAGAATCTCCTTGCCAATGTCATAGTGCGTTCCCAGTTCCCAATGGTACGTCGTTAAATAGCACGCGCCTGCCGACGGACATTCGAAGTCGCGCCCTTTCGTGGTCGTCAGCTTTTCGGATGGGGTTGCGAAGCCGATGCCGAAGTTGATCTGGCTGCCCTGAAAAATCCATTCCGGAACATCCACAACAGCGCTGCCCGGCCAGCCGCCGCCAATGGGCCGCACTGGCACGCCAAATTCTTGCATTTGTCGAACGATCATTTCCCGTTCGGGGCGCCAGCGTCCAAGAAAGGTAATGTCGTATTTGAAGTTAGGCCGATCGGGCGGAGGTGGAATTTTTTGAAAGCAGCCTTGTGGCATGTAATAAACGGGCAGGCCGCGGTCCAGATACCAATCAACGGCGAGGCGGCCGTTCGTAATGTTCACATCGAAATACTTCGCCCACTTGTGATAGTTATCGCGCCGGTACGAGAACAGGTTGTAATCAAAGAATTCGATTTTGTCGTCGAGGTTCATTCCAATCAGAGGACAGCTCCAGCGCTTCCGCAGAACTTCAAAGACAGCTTCAGAGAGCATTGGCGAGCAGAGATAAGGAAAAATGACATCGGGCTCAAAGGAAGGCTTGCTGCGGATAAACTCAGTGATTCCTTTGAGGGTGACTTCCCAATGCGGCTGCGACTCTGGACGCTTCACAAACGACGGATGCAAATTGAGCACTTCGACAGCGCAGATTTTTCGAAGCTCGGGAACAAGCTCAGTGATCTCCCATTGATCGTCGCTGATGTAGAGCAGCGTTTTAACCGGCGGACGCGACGGGAACTTGGGCCAAGTCTCCGGCAGTGGGCCGCGCTTCGCGTTTTCGTCGATCGTCTGAAAGTACTGTCGTTCGAGTTTCTTCATCTTCCGCCGGAGCCACCATTGGAGAACGCGGCCGCGCAAAATGAGATTCGAAAGCCACTTCTTAAACCGCAAGATCATGAGAGGATATTGTTCTTCGACATCGCGCGGAGAATACCGAGACCAAAACTCGCGGAACAAGGAAAATGTCCCATATCCCCCATATCCATTGCTCATGTCTCGCGAGAACAGATTTGCGAACGGAAAAGCTCAGTGCGCTCAGTGCAGGCGTATTTCCTTGCCCTTTTACAGTGGTGCGACTTTCTTCTTGGTTGCGCGGCCATTCTTGGCTACGACGGAGCGCGGACATTCCTGTCCGCAGCCATGTCCGCCCGACGGAACGCACTGGGCCAGTCTGTAGCGGTCAGAACGGTCGAGAGCTGCAGCGAACGGGAATGTCTGCGCTCCGTCGTAGGATTGTGACAATGCCTAATGCTGAATTATTGACGCGGTTCCGAACCTCGGTTCGCTATCAGCGAGCTCGCTCCTGGCAAAAGCCGCTGCTCGATCCGCGTCGTTTCCTGGCGAATCAACTGCGCAAGTATGGCCTCGCTTCACAGACTCCAGGCGCGCTTCACACCGTGCCTGCGTTTCACGTGCCGGAATTCACGGTTGTCGAGGGAGAAACAGTCAGCCAACAAATTGTCAGCTATAGTTTGTTCGAGCCGGAATTAACCGAGGCGTTCCTGCATTTGGTTAATCCGGGCGACGTAGTGTTGGATATCGGCATGCATCTCGGCTATTACGCCACGCTATTTGCCGTGTTGGTTGGGGAACGAGGACAAGTGCATGGTTTCGAACCAACGCCTTCGACACGCGAAATCGCCGTCCGTAACACCAGCCAGTTTCCTCAGATACAAGTGCATCCCTTAGCGGTTTGGTCTTCCAACAAAACGGTCGTGCTTCGCGATTACGGTTCCCAATGGATGGGTTTTAATAGCCTGATTCGGGCCAAGCTTACGGAGGAACCTGTGCCGCCAAAAGAAATCGAAGTCCAAGCCATTACCTTGGAGGAGTTCCGCTCCTCGCTCGAGAAAGGCCGAAAAGTCTCCTTAATGAAGATCGACGCCGAATCGGCCGAACGCGATATCATCCGAGGCGGCAAGCAACTGCTTGAGAATGATCGTCCGTTGATTTCGGTCGAGGTTGGAGATCAAGGCAGTTCAAATGAAAGCCGCTTGCTCTTGGAAGATCTTAGGGCGCTCGATTACGTCCCGTGGGAATTCCAGTCTGGCCAATTTGTTCGCCACGAGGCGCGTGAGACCTACGGATACGATAACTTGATTTTTGCTCCGCGCGCGGTTGATTTGAAGGTGGTGAGCTGACGCTAGGGGGTTATCAGGAGAGACTTACTGGAACAGATTTTCGCACATTGGGATCATGAACGTACTGAGCGCGAACAGCCTAGTCCGCGCGGTTCGATCAATTTGTTCAAACCGCGCGGACAAGGCTGTCCGCGCTCCGATAGAAGCGTCCCAATGTCGGTTGCTTTGATTTAGCGTTGGTCGCTCTTTGTCTGGTTGCACCGCTCTGCGGCCACTAGGTAACCTGAGCAAATAGTCTTGCTGCCGAGCCACGAATCGAAGCGCGGCAGAATCCACGGCAACACGTAATGGATCATGAGTTTCGCTGGCGCTCGGCCAAGCAATGACAGAAGTCGGCGGCCTGGCCCCAGCTTTCGTTCCGCCGCCGCCCACATTAAGTAAAAGGCTTGGAGGAATGTCACTGCGGTGCGGCCCGGGCCTGAAACGGGCGTGATCGATTGAATTCGAAAGCCTTTGTTGGGCAGCCAGAACTCGTACCAGTAATGAGTGAAGCCTCCGTAATAGTGGTAAGGCTCCATGTGCAAATGAGAGAGCAAAGGCGAGGTCAGCAGCAGTTGCCCTCCGGGCTTCAACAAGCGGGAGAACTCGACGAGCACAGCTATTGGATCGACAACATGCTCGAACACTTCGGTGCAGAGAATCGCGTCGACCGCCCCCTCTGCCAGAGGTATCGAGGTAATTTCGCAGACATAATCGATAGGCTGAATGTACTTCACAAGCGGCCCTTGGTACATGCAGAAGTCTTGTGTCTTGTACAGGCAATGAGAAAAGAAGGGCCGGTATTTGCTTGCCCCAGCGCCGGCATCAAGCACGAAGCTTCCACTGGGGAGCTTTTCCGCCTGGGCTTTAACCCATTGATCGCGCGCATAGACGTCCGCGTGCCAGAAGCGCTCCTTAGCGGTGGTGATCAGCTTGTCCATGCTACGTTAAGGAGAGGGGAACCTGGGCGTTCACAACTAAGTTTTATCGCAAGGCCATTCGACGCACCATGAAGCGGCCGATCAACGCGCCCAAAATCATCGACACCATCTGCCAATTTAGGAAAGCCGGCCAGGAAATCGCAGCGCTCACCACGCTCCCAATCGTGCGGAATCCAGCCACGACCATAAGGACCTTTACGATGCCAGCGCTATTGTGTTGGCCCTGCAACAGCAGGTAATAGAATTGATTGATTTGCAAGGTCACGGTCGCCAAGGCTGCTGGGATCAACATGGTCAGCGCGGGAATATATTTTGCTGAAATCAACCAGCCAATCAAATAAGGCGCTGCAGCGTCCAAAGCGAGCAAGCCTCCAAGCGTCAGGATGATGAAGATGCCCGTGGCTCGATCGCAGTCTTTGGCGATCTCCTGCCAGTCTTGCAGCTTGTGAGCTCGATCGGCTTTCTGAAAGATTCTGGGAAACACACGTTGCATTAACCCTGTGGCGACCATGGTTGGAATCATGACACCGATGTTTGCGGCCACGGCGAAGAATCCCGCGTGATCCTTGCCATAGAATCCTTCGACGACCCAACGATCCGTATTCTGCATGAACCAAGCGCCCACACCCAGCCAGAGAAACGGGCGACCGTAGCTTTTCAATTCCTCAGCCCATTTGGATCGTTGTGACGCTTCGGGCCGGCGGGACCGGATGGCCCAGGCAAATAGCCCGAACACAACTCCGAAAATAATCAGACCATGTAAGGCGAAGCCAAGACTCAAGACGGCGAAGCTCATACTCACGGCTAACGCGAGCCCAACCGGCAGAAAAGTCCGAGCGGTATTCGCCGTGAGTGTTAAGAAGAAAACCTTCCACGCGCGAGCTTCGGCGTTAAGCGCCCCGGTCGCGATGAGTTGGATTGCCAGAGCAATATTGCTGAGCAGCAAAAGCGGAAAAATCCAGGTCCAAACCGGTTCCAATCGAATTATGCTCAACAGGCAAGAAATAACTAAGAGCAGCGGCGCCAGAAACCTGAGATGGTCCCAGCTCATTTCCCAAAGGAACCGCGCGTACGCACCGCGTTCGGCTTGTTCGCGCTGCCAGTAACGGAGGCCGTGGTTGGATAAGCCGGAATGCGTTACCAGCACGCCAATCTGCGTGAGGGTCACAAAGAGTTGATAAACACCAGTTGTCGCGGGAGGGACAAACGTCGTGATCAACTTCACGCTGGCAATTCCCAACACCAGCGTCGCCGCTTGGTTGAGTACGATGGGTAGAAACGATCGCATGAGCGGTCTCTTCGTCAAGCCTCCCCATGAACGTTCTGGCAGGACAGCGCGTCTCGCCCGTCCAAACTTTGAGGTGCGCCATTACCATGACAGGCGGGACGCACTGTCCTACCATATGAACTCGGTTGCGGAGGATTCTCTCTCCGTCGAACGAGAATCGGATATGCGAATGAAATTAAGATTAGGATTAAGAGCATGAAGGCTATTGACCAAAGTCAGCGCGTCAAGGCTTACGCTTTAACCAAAGGTCAGTTTGCCAAAGCCGGCCTGCCCATTCGCGACACGTTTCCGTCATATCTTCCAATTCGAATCCCCAACCCGTGATGGTGTTCAAAACGTCCCAGAGCAACGCTTGTTCGCTGTACAACGGCCGCAATGACACTTCCACAATAATGCGCTGCGCCTTCGACAAAACGCTCTTCCCACCGTCAATCACGCGTCCCTCGTATCCCTGAACGTCGATCTTCACCAAATCGGGAGAGGGAAGGGCTTTGCGGGCAGCAAGGCCGTCGAGTGTCACAACTTCCACCTTTTGCTGGCCGACAACTTCAGTGCCCCATTCCGACGGCACTTCACCTGGAATCGGAGCGAGCATTGACGAAGCCGCGTTGTTCTGGGTAACGAACATTTGGTTGACCTGCTCTGTATCACCGAGCGCAAATGGCATGATTTGCCAGTCAGCGTCCTGGCGCGGCTGCCTTGCGCACGCTTTTTGCTGATATTCTGGCAATGGTTCAAAAAGGAAACACTGCCGCGGCCGAAAGATCGACTGACACATTTCCGACCATCCCCCGGCATGAGCGCCGATGTCATAAACAATTTGCGGACGAAAGCCCTCGTCGTGCCAACGACGCAGACGTATATAATGGTCGGGATCCCACCCATGTTTCCACGCTGCCAACGCTCGTGGCTCCTCGGCCAGCCACATAAGCTTCGCGCAGAAATTGTATAATCTTGCGCGAACAAAGCGATTCAAGCGGTACGGCCAGGCGCGCGCCTGCAGATCATTTGATTTCTGCCAGAACGACTGCTCTTTGTTGCTGTGTTGAATCACAAGTCAGTCCAGCAAACAGAAAACATCACAACGAAAAAGGCAAGCAAATCGAAACTGCGAGTGCGAGATCAAGACAGCGAAAGCGCTATCGTAACTTGCGTGAACGGAGTTTCGTCCTAGTTTCGTGAGTTAAATGGGAATGATCGGCCCTAAGGAAACCTCCTAAGGGTTCACGGACAGAATTCCAGTTGTAAAAATTCGGGGAGAGGATTGGAGTCCACATGATACAGTGGTTCGGTGTCGGTTTTGTATCCTTATCACTCCTTGTTCAACTATCCGGGCCAAGCCATTTGCAACCACGCGCCGCAGAAACCACGTCTGCGACGTCAGGCAAGCCATCTGTTTCTTCGCTGATATCGCGGCGCGCCGGGAATAGCACGATACGAATGCCGATCTCCGCGCCTGTCACCCAGTTATGGCGCGGAAATCGCGTTCGATGGGTTGATTTTTGGAGAACCGGTTGGACTGGCGTCGCCGCCAGGCGAGACGAATAGGCTGTTCGTGGTTGAGAAGCGGGGTCGGGTCGCGGTCATTACGAATCTGACTGCGCCAACGCGATCCGTGTTCCTGGACTTGTCCGATCGGGTCTATTTCGAGCAGGAATGCGGGCTATTAGGAATTGCCTTTCATCCAGAATTCAAAACGAATCGCTACTTTTACGTCACCTATACCTATTCAACCAACAACGCGGATTTGGGAATTCATATTCGGTTGTCGCGTTTTCAGGCATCGGCGACCGATCCGAATCAAGCCGTGCCCGAGTCCGAGCTGCCGCTGCTCACACAGTACGATGGCGATCCCTGGCATCAGGCTGGCGATCTGCACTTCGGTCCAGATGGCTATCTCTATTGTTCGATCGGAGATGGGGGGCAGTGGGGAATCGAGAACGCGCAACGAATCGGCCAGAATTTTTTTAGCGGTATCCTTCGTTTGGATGGAGACAAACGGCCGGGCAGCCTTCTTCCAAATCCTCATCCTGGAGGAACAACCAATTACGCGATTCCTCCCGACAATCCCTTCGCCGGCGTCACGCGGTTCAATGGAGCGGTGGTCGATCCGGCTCAAGTGCGGACCGAGTTTTTCGCCGTTGGCCTGCACAATCCCTGGCGCTTCTCATTTGATCTGGCGACCGGCGAGTTATATGCAAACGATACGGGCTCGTCCTACCGCGAGGAAGTAAACCTCATCCTCAAAGGAGCAAATTACGGTTGGCCGTATGAGGAAGGAACAGTGACTCATTCCCACCTCCTTCCAAATGGAAACAAACCCGCCTCGTGGCTTCCTCCAATCATGGAGTACGGATACGAAGGAGGAGCGGCCGGATCGGGCAAAGCGATTGCCGGTGAATATTATCTCGCGGAACCAACCTTTCATATTTGGCCGGCGGCTATATCTTCTCGGATTTGTGGACCGGAGAGATCGGTATGATGCCAGTTATTTCCCCCGACTTGGCCGCACAACGCAAAGAGCGACAAAACCAAATTATCGAATTGGAAAATGAAGTTGGATTCTCGAAACCAAAGCAGGAATCGCGGCAAAGCGAATGGGAAGAAGAATGGCTCGAAGCGGACCGACGCTGGACGGTTTTGACGCCGCTTCGCTTTATCTCTGCCAGTGGAGCGACATTGCAGCGACAACCCGACAATTCGTTGCTCGTCTCGGGAATAGGAACATGGGATGACACCTACTCGATCATCGCTCGAACGGAGCTAACCAATATCACGGCCGTCCGACTGGAATTGCTCGCGGACGACCGATTGCCAGGCCGTGGACCGGGCCGAGTCACGGGCGGAAATGTCGTTCTGTCGGAGTTCGAACTGTCCGTCGCGCCTTCCGCTCCGATTGCGATTTTCAAGCCGGCGCCGCTTACGAATGCGACCACGGACTTCGCGCAGGTCGCCTTTCCTATCGGGGCAGCGTTGGACGGCGATCTGGCCGCGGGCTGGGCAATTGCGCCCGCCGTTGGCCAGCCGCATCAGGCTGTCTTTGAGTTGCAACAACCTGTCAGCCTGCCCGAAGGGGCGCTGTTGCGTTTCTCCCTGAAGCAAGCTTTTGGCTCTTACGTCACGATTGGCAAATCTTGGCTTCGAAGTGCAATGGACGACGAACGTGGTCGATTCAGAATCCTGGCAGCCTTTGAATATGCCCAATAATCGGCCTTTCTTCTCCAAAGAGAACGAAGACGCGTGGGTTGGCATTTCGCTTCCCGATTCCTCGAGTACATTTTATCGGGTTATCATCCGAGAGCCGTGACGCGTCTGTCTAGTGCATCGGGACAGGCAGTCGAATGCGTGCGGAAAAGAAATCGAGGCTTTCATGAAGGTGTCCCAGGTGCGCCGGATAGGCGTCCCGCCTGTCCGGCATTTGCGTCCACCAAGAGCAGGACAGGCGAGACGCGCTGTCCTACGACGGGGTTAATCCGTTCTTCCCAGGAGCTGATTGAGTTTGTCGCGGTAATTGCGGCTTAGGCTCAGCCGAGTGCCATTGCGCAAGATGACGACGTAATCGCCGTGAAACATCGGTTGCAGTTCCTTGATCCGTTCGACATTCACGATGGTTGATCGGCTAATGCGCAGAAATTTGTCCGGCGCGAGCCTCTCTTCGAGCGACGACATGGTCTCACGATGCAAATGGCATTCCTTCCCCACGTGCAAACTGACGTAGTTGTCAGCGGCTTCGATCCAATCGATGTCATCCAACCGCAGCAAGAGCACGCGCCCTTCTTCCTTGACAGCCAATCGGTCCGAGGCTTTGGAATCTGATTGGAGTTCGCCAATTAAGTCGGAGAGCCGGCGGGTCAATTCGTCTGGCTGATTTCGCTTGATCTGATCGATGGCGCGCCGAAGCGCTTGTTGAAATCGCTCTCGATCGAACGGTTTCAGCAAATAGTCCAAGGCGTGCACTTCAAAAGCGCGCAACGCAAACTTGTCGTAGGCCGTCACGAAAATGATCACCGGCATTTTCTGCCCGGCGAGACCGGCGACGACTCCAAAGCCATCCAGTTCGGGCATCTGCACGTCTAGAAAGATCAGATCGGGAACGACGGATTTGATCATCGATAAAGCTTCGCGTCCGTTGGCACATTCGCCAACAATTTCAATTTCGGGATTTTCCTGAAGCAGCTTGCTCAAACGTTCGAGCGCGAGCGGTTCATCATCCACGATTAAGGTTCGAACTTTCATGGGTTATCGATTTGGCGGCCACGTGGTAAGGACAGATTCCACCCTAATTCCTCTCAGTAATACAAAGGAGCATTTGGTCCCGGAGGGACACATTGAGAATAGCCCGGTGTTTCAACGCCGGGAACCGAACCGGAAAAGGTCTTAAGTCCCGGCGGGACGACTGAATCGATAGGCAATCGAATGCGTTTCAGCCGTCCCTTCGGGACTCGCGAGGTTCTTTGCCTCATCCCGGCGTTCAAACGACGGGCTAATTTCACGCTGTCCCTCCGGGACAAAACTCCTGGTGCATTACCGGAAGGCACGGAATGGAATCCGACCTTACCAAGCGGCGGGCTTGTGAGTGCTCTCGGTGTTCCGCTCGGTCCCATTCCACCGAAATCGCGACTAGTCACCATTGCTTCTCATTCTGATGCCCAACCGCCATTGCATCCACACGAAAGGGGATCGTCACCGTGACGACCAGACCGCCGCCCGCGCCGTTAATCATTTCCAACGTTTGAGTGCTGCCGTAAAGCTGCTGCAAGCGTGCCCGCGTGTTCGACAATCCGATTCCTTCAGTTGGATTCTCACCGTTTGAGAAGCCTTTGCCATTGTCGCGCACTTCCAATCGCAGCCGGTCCGCGGTTTTTTGGGCGCGCAATTCAAGGCGGCCGGGCTTGGCTTGCGGTTCGATCCCGTGACGAATGGCATTTTCCACTAAGGGCTGCAAAATCAGATTCGGCACTCGGGCTTCCAGCGCGGCCGGATCGATTTCTTTGTGCACGGCCAGTCGCTTGCCAAAGCGTGTTTGCTCAATCTCCAAGTAACTGTCAAGAAACTCCAATTCCTGACGGAGTGGCACTTCCTGCTCGTCCGTGCTTTCGAGCGCATAGCGCAAGAGGTCGCTTAATCGCGCCATCATCCGGTCGGCGGCTTCGACATCCTTGTGCATGAGCGCGGAGATTGTGTGGAGCGTGTTGAACAGGAAATGAGGATTGAGCTGCATTTGCAATGCTTGCAATCTGGCTTGTGTCAAACGTTGCTCGAGCTCCAAGGCATTCCGTTCTCTTTCGAGGAACTTGCGATAGTAATTGAACGTATGAGTGACGCTTAGAACCACCCAGTAAATGAGCGCGTTAAAGAAAAGGGTTTTTACAAATGAAGCTTCAAAGGCGGTTAAGAAGCCAATGGAGTCGCCCGCGTTCGAGCTTTGGAGCTGTCCCACAGCGGCGCGCAACGCAATCCAATTGATCGAAAAGACCGTGCTGGCGAGGAGATGCAGCACGGTATGCCGAAGCTCAAATGGCTGTTCCAAAGGAAAACGCTTGGCCAGCCAGATGGCCGGCAAGGACAAAATGGCGAACAGATACCAATCCGACAGCGAGTGACTCAAGGCGTGGCGCCAGGTCACTGGATTGCCGAACCTGGAACTGGAAAGATAATATTGGCCCGCGAAGGAAAGGCCAATGAGCGTCCATACGCCAAAGAGCAACAGCCACGTCCACGGCGAACGCCGATTGCTGCTTGAAGTATTTGGCACGGCCATGGCTAGCCAGCTAAGTTCTAGTTGCTGAAATGTAGGTTAGGCTTCCAGCCTGACAGTCGGCGGGGCATCCTTGCCCCGTCCTGACGGGCGGCAGGATGCCGCCCGAAACCGGCAGACAAGATGTCTGCCCTACGATTTCAACCGCATCCTAAGTGATAAGACGCAATTTTAACAGCAGATGAATCCGACGCCGCCCGGAAATCGAAAGAGCCGTCACTCTGGTCAAAGTCAGACCGAGGATTCGCCGGCCCGCGAAGACTTTGACCCGTCCAGCGATGCCGTGATTGGGCGCGCCTTTTGGTGGTCGGTGATCGTGTTGTTAATTCTCGGCGGTGCGGCAGGTGGTCTTATTGCGTGGATCAAATGGCGCGCCCCAGCTCCATCCAAAATCACAGCGCTCACCGAACCGCGATTGCCCGAAGTTTCCGCCGACAAGATGCCGCTGGCGCCGTTTACCGACATAACCTCAGCCGCTCGCCTCCGATTTGTCCATAACAACGGCGCCTACGGCGACAAGCTGTTGCCGGAAACCATGGGAAGCGGCGTTGCGTTTTTGGATTTCGACAACGATGGCGACCAAGACTTGCTTTTCGTCAATTCAACTTATTGGCCCGGTAAAGTCCCGGCGGGAAAGGCGCCCGCCACGTGCGCCCTATACCGTAACGATGGCACGGGCCATTTTGACGATGTGACAGCCGGTTCCGGATTGGACATGAGTTTCTACGGAATGGGCGTTGCGGTCGGGGACTACGACAATGATGAGCTCGACGACGTATTCATCACTGCGTTAGGGCAGAACCGGTTGTTTCGCAACTTGGGAAACGGCAAGTTTGCCGATGTGACAGGGCAAGCAGGGGTCGCTGGCGCAACCGAGGAATGGAGCGCCAGCGCGGCGTGGATCGATCTCGACAACGACGGCGATCTCGATTTGTTCGTGTGCAACTACGTCCGCTGGTCGCGCGAGATTGACTTTGAAGTCGATTACCGGCTCGTTGGCATCGGTCGCGCGTATGGGCCGCCGATGAACTTTCCTGGCACATTCCATTACTTATATCGCAATGACGGCGGAGGGCGGTTCACAGACGTCTCCGAGCAAAGCGGCGTGCGCATCAAGAATCCGGCCACGGGTGTGCCAATGGCCAAATCATTGGGCGTGGCCCCCGTCGATATTAATGGCGATCATTGGATCGACCTGGTAGTGGCCAACGACACGGTGCAAAACTTTGTCTTCACAAATCAGCATAACGGGACCTTCAAGGAGATCGGCGCCAAAGCAGGCATTGCCTTCGATATTTACGGCCAAACGCGTGGCGCTATGGGAATCGACGCCGCGCGCTTTCGCAATGACGATGCCTTGGGGATTGCCATTGGCAACTTCGCTAATGAACCAAACGCGCTTTACGTTTCGCAGCGCGATGCCCTCGTTTTCGCCGATGAAGCCATCACGGAAGGTGTGGGTCCAGCGAGCCGCCTGCTCCTAAAATTCGGGCTTTTCTTCTTTGATTATGACCTCGACGGGCGCTTGGACGTTTTGACCGCCAACGGACATCTGGAAGAAGAGATTAGCAAGGTTCAACAAAGCCAGCAGTACCGCCAGCCCGCGCAGCTTTTTTGGAACAGCGATTCGAGCCGCGGTTTTCGTTATGTGCCGGTCCCGCCTGAACGATGCGGCGCGGATATCTTCAAACCAGTTGTTGGCCGCGGTTCAGCGTACGCAGATATTGATGGTGATGGCGATTTGGACGTCGTCTTGACCCAGAATGGAGGTCCACCGCTCTTGCTGCGCAATGATCAACAGCTCGGTCACCGTTGGCTGCGCTTGAAACTTGTCGGGACACGAAGCAACCGAAATGCAATCGGCGCTTGGGTTAAAGTGCGCGTGGGGAATAACACGCTGTCTCGGCAGGTTATGCCGACGAAGGGATACCTCTCTCAATCCGAGCTTCCCATCACGATTGGTCTAGGCAAGGCTGAGACCGCCGCTGAGGTTGTCGTAACTTGGCCGGATGGTTCGTCACAGAAGGTTGATCAAGTTAAGATCGATTCGGTCAATGTGATTCGGCAAAAGTGAGCTGCCATGCGAACTCGTCTGCGCTGTTTTTCGTTAGAATCGAGTTTTGCCAAAGCTCTTCCGATTGCACAACGACTGGTAAGGACCGATTCCACTCGATCCCTGTTAAAACACGCTCTAAGACTAAGATGAGCATTGCAACGCAACGCCAGCAGTTCTCATTTTGATTGAGCGGAGGACAGAGCGGTTTTGAAAAGGACGCGACAGTGTGGGGGATGCGGTGGCGTTTGGCCGAGATTGCAGATGCGGGCGCCAGGATTGGGGCAAAGCGCTGCCCTCGCGCCT
>VHDE01000098.1 GCA_016871515.1 Verrucomicrobiota bacterium | reverse complement strand
ATTGCCGGGCTGGCAGCGCAAGATGACGGGCACCCAGGCGCTGAAACTGCTCCGCGCCAAAACCATTTAATCGCAGCAGCGACTTGTTCTTTGTTTGTGCGGTAAAGCCGGCGATGGCTTAAGGCAAGGCAACCACGCGGCCATCGCTGGCGGCTCCCAAGCTAAACTGCCGGCGCCAGACCCGACTCAAAACTCTCTGGCGCGCCGGTGTCGCCTTCGGAGCTCACGCTAAGCATTGCCAAATGCTTCGGGGCATTGTCAGAACTCCAGCTGAAATGGCCATGCGTTGCAGCGTGCAGCGTAAGAATAACTTTTGACTCGCCAGATCAACGGGGCTAAAAACGCGGTGATTTCCTCAACCATCTTTGCGAACAAAGAACAAAGAACCGGCCTTATGAAACCTTCTTCCAAACAATCCAGTCCCTTCGCTATGGCCCCCTCTCGCCGCGGCGGCTTCACGCTGATCGAACTTCTCGTTGTTATTGCCATCATTGCCATTCTGGCGGGCATGCTGTTGCCGGCGCTGGCCAAATCCAAAACTAAAGCGCAGGGAATTGGTTGCTTGAACAATCTCCGCCAAATGATGCTCGGATGGCGGCAGTACGCCGATGACGACAACGATACCCTTCTGCTGGCGCGCGACATTGTCGACGGGAAACGTTCCGTCTGGGTGAAGGGATGGCTGGATTACAGCTCCGCCGCAGCTAATTGGGACAGGAATATTGATGTCGCCAAGAGCCCGCTCATGCCTTACATCGGAAACAATTTCTCGATTTGGAAATGCCCGGCCGACCATGTCACGGTCAAGAATAGTCGGGGTGAGAAATTGCCGCGCGTCCGGAGCAATTCGATGAGTCAAGTTTTCGATGACGGCACATGGTTGCCGGCCGGTAATTGGCGCATTTACAAAAAGATGAGCACCATCGTGAACCCGGTCAAAACCTGGGTCCTGCTGGACGAACATCCGGACAGCGTCAACGACCCGGCGTTTGCGGTCCAGATGTACCGACCGGACGCCAAGACCGCTCAAATCATCGATGTGCCCGCGTCTTATCACAACGGTGCTTGCGGCTTCTCTTTTGCGGACGGCCACTCTGAAATCCACAAATGGGTCGGCTCGCGGATCAAAGTGCCGGTACGGAATGGCAATCCCGTGCTGCCACTGCCGTTGGGTAATGCGGGCGACTCGCTCAGAGACGCCCTCTGGATGTGCGAGAACACCACCGTTTCCACCAGCGGCACTTATCCGTAACTCGGGCTGAATCTGGAAAAGGCAGCTTAACCACAAAGAACCCGCCGCAGTGGATCGTAACCGAGGTCTAACCGCGGATGGCGCGAATCAAGGACATGACCGACTCAGCCTATCCGTGCAATCGGTGTCATCCGCGGTTAGAAATCTTCGCGAGGCTTGGCAAACTCGGGGTGCTGTCGTTCCTGGTGAATTGTGAGCGCGCGCTCACAATTCATTCACTCACTGTAATGACCCGAGAAACTCCAGGAGATCGGCCACGGCAGATGCCGTTAGGTTTTGCAACAGTCCTTCCGGCATAGCAGAAAGCTTTTGGGGCTGGAGAGTTTTGACGCGGTCAGCGCGCAAGCGAATTTGCTGCGCGTTTGCATCTTTCAAAACAACCTCGTCGGCAGATCGCTGCAGGAGCAGGCCCGTGAAGGTTTCGCCGTCCTTCATCTCCGCAGCGTAATTCACGAAAGCCGGGTCAATGACTTTGGAAGGATTAACGAGGTGATCGAGCAACTCGGCTCGACTGAATTTCGCGCCGATGCGGCTGAGGTCAGGGCCGACGTCCCTGCCTTGGCCATCGAGGCGGTGGCACTGGACGCATTGCGTGCCCTCGTGAAAGAACGTTTTTCGCCCATTAGCCACATCGCCGTTGATTGAGAGAATGGACGTGGCATTAAATGACGCGCCGAGTTTCTTCATCCGTTTTTCTTCCGGCAGGAAGCGTTCAAACAAATCGCGGACCTGAAATGACGCGTGGTTCGCCAACCGCTCCTCCAAACTTTTGCCCACAAAGGCGAGCTCGGCCAGGGCGGCAGGCGATCCGCCGCGTCGATTCAGTTCGGCCGCCAATCCTAGTGCGCCGTTGGGGGATTCGAGCATTCGATCGATGGCTTCCATCACACGCTCACGCGGCCAGTGCGCCCCGGAGATGCGTTTCAGGGCTTCGCCGTTTCGTGCTCTGAGTTTCGCTGCCGCGTCATCTCCCGGCTTCTTTTCCGATGATTCTTCAGGAAGCTGCTCGATCCAATCATGAATCAAGTTGGCGCCCCTCACATCAACGTGCCGCGAACCGATCAATGGCATTCGACCCTGCCCTGTTGTGAGAATGCGATAATAAAGGACGGAACGGCACGGATCGTTTGGCGCGACCACATTGGCGCCGTGAATTCCAAGAGCGCCTTGCCCAGGCGCTCGGCTGACGCTGTTCATGTCCGCAAGTTTCCGGTCGTAGTCAAAGAGGGAGGCGACCGAACCGCCGGCGCCTTCGCGGTGACAATGGGCGCAATTCACATGCAACCACGAACGGGCGCGCTCATTCAGGCCGGCCTTGGGATCGTCGGAATACGGATCGACCAATTTGGGTTTGGCTCGCTCGTCCAACGGTTGATCAAAAAATCCGAGATGCGAAAATGTCCGAAGTTGATTGTCAGTGACTATCGGGTTGCTGGGCCAACGGGACGGTTTCGTCTGTAGCGGAAGACTCGCACTGACGGGATGATTTGCCTGATATTGCACCTCACGATTCAGTTGCGGACCGGTGAAGGCCAGAGCAAAATTCACCCAAGGATTATGACAGCGCAGACATTCGGTGCGGCTGTGAAAACGCCAGTTCTGGCTGCGCCGGCCACCGGGGGCGTCCGGGTCTTTGACTTCCAAAGTTTGTTCCGCGCCATCGGCGTCAACGAGCGCGGCGTCGGTTTGGTCCTCATTCCAACGATAACTGTAAGCGCGCCAATCGAGGCCATCATAATGCAGAACCTGGGTTTCGACGCGGCGCAGCGTTTCAGGTTTTCCGGACTCCATTTCGAGAAAGAGCGTTTTTGCCAAAACAGCATTGGTTGGGTAGCGCCATTCGTTTTTGGATTGGTACAACCAAACATTGGTCGCGCCCGTTTGGATGGTTGAATGATTCGGCAACGCCACGAACCGTTCGGCCAAAGCGTGGTCAGCCCACATTTCAGCGTTGATCGAGAAGGGGGTCACGCCGGGCGCAGGCAAATGATGTTTGGCCGAATCGAACAGTCCGGTCTCGCTCAACCGGCGCGGGAATTGCCCGGGCCTGTTCGCGGCGGGGTTTGGAATGAAGCCATAGATTTTTCCCGCGTAATCCACGACTGAAAGCTCGCCGGAATGATCCTCACCGAAAGCGATGATCTGAATTGCTGTATCCACCAGCTCGCGGATAGACGTCAGTTTATTGCCTTCGCTCCGCAACCCCCAAATCTTGCCGCTGACCCAGTCGCCGTAAACGTACGCGCCAATTAGGTCTTTGAATTGGGTTCCGCGATAAACGTAGCCACCTGTGATCGAGGCAGCTTCCGAATGCGGATGCGCTTTGACGGGCGGCAAAATTGGAGTTGGACCGCGTTTCCAATCCGGGTGAATCGATTGCGGGCCTTCGACAATGCTCCATCCGTAATTGCCGCCACGCTCGACGCGATAGACAAGTTCCCAAAGTTCCCAACCAACATCGCCCAACCACAGATCGCCGGTCTTGCGATCAAAACTCATGCGCCAGGGATTGCGAAACCCGTAAGCCCAAATCTCGGGCCGATTCCCAGGCATATTGATAAAAGGATTGTCCGGCGGAACGCGGTAATTCTTTCCGTCGTCCTGGCGATTCACATCGATGCGCAGCACTGACGAAAGCAAATCACTGTTGTCTTGGCCGGTTTTGAGCGTGTCAGGCGGATTAGGGCCAACGCCGTCGCCGGTCGAGATGTACAGGTAGCTGTCGAGACCGAACTGCAGGCTGCCGCCATTGTGTCCGCCCGACAGCCACGCAATGATGATCGTTTCGGTGGAAGGATCGATTTGCGGCGTCTCGGTTGTTGTCACTTTGAAACGCGAAACACGCGAGCCATCCGGCAGGTTCTCCTTCAAAACGTAACAGACATAAACGAAACGGTTGGTCTCGAAGCCCGGATGAAAAATCATTCCGTAGGTGCTCTGCACGCCTGGGATGGAATTAGTCGCATTGAAGAAAAGATCGGCCTTCTCGCAGTCCTGGCGATTGGGGAACGAGTAAATCTTGCCGCGCTCCTCCATAACAAACCAACGGTCCGAACCAGGCGCGGTGCAAATGTCGACGGGCTTGTCGAACTCCAGTTTTGGAAAGCGGCGTTCCAGCAGATAAGGCGAAGGTGGTTCGGGAGTGCCCGCGATGCGCGAGGTGGTCCAGGCTACACGCTTGTTGATGCCGAACGGGCGGGTCGTATCCTTTCCGGCTGGCTCGGCCGCGTGGGGGTGAATGTTTATGACGCAAATGATTGCCAAAGCTATGGCGATGACGGTGGGCTGAATGAAATGAAACTGAGCGTTCATGATGACTGAACGCTGTTTATCGCTTCGTTCGCCTTTCGCGGCAAACGTTTTCGTGCAGATGGGCTGCGCAGACCAGCGCAGACCGCCGAGTCCGCCGTTTCGCCGGTTGCCAGCCGGCAAACCTTCAGAAGACCGCCGCGGAAGTGAACCGATGCGCGCGGGCGGGAAGGCCCGGGTCCGAAGGATCATCCTCTGCATCTCGATTGCGTCCCTTGATCACGATCCTTTCAGCGACGCACCCAGGTACTCGCGATTCATCAGCCCGATGAAGTCGAGGCTGATTTCTTTCGGACAAACCGCTTCGCAAGATCCGGTCACGGTGCAGCCACCGAAACCTTCGTGATCCATCGCTGCGACCATGCGCAACACACGACGATCCTTCTCAACTTTGCCTTGTGGCAGCAGTCCCAGGTGCGAGACCTTGGCCGCCACGAAAAGCATTGCTGATGCGTTCTTGCATGCGGCAACGCAAGCGCCGCAGCCAATGCAAGCGGCAGCGTCCATCGATAACTCTTGGGCTTCTTTGGGAATGGGAATGGCATTTCCGTCAGGCGCACCACCGGTCGAAACCGAGACGAATCCCCCGGCCTGAATGATCCGGTCGAAGGCGCTCCGATCCACAACCAAATCTTTGATGATGGGAAACGCTTTGGCTCGCCACGGTTCAATTGTGATGGTGTCGCCGTCGTTGAAGTGGCGCATGTGAAGCTGGCACGTCGCTGTGCCGCGATGACCTCCGTGGGCGATGCCGTTAATCACGAGCGAACACATCCCGCAGATTCCTTCACGACAGTCCGAATCAAACACGATCGGATCTTCGCCGCCGCTGATCAGCCCTTCGTTGACCACGTCCAGCATTTCCAAAAAGGACATATCCGGAATCACATCCTTGGCTTGGTACTCGACGAACTGCCCCCGCGAGCTGCCGCTCTTCTGCCGCCAAACTTTTAGCGTGAGGTTCATTCTTTTGGCGCCCCTCTCCCTAGCCCTTCCCCATCCGATGAGGAGAGATTTCTCCGAAACAGGATTTCGCTCATTGCACCCATGAACCACTGCGTCGGTAGGGCGGCGTTGCTGCGCCGCCAACATCGTGGGTTTGCCAAGGCGGCGCAGCAACGCCGCCCTACCTTTAGGTTCATGGGGAGGGGCGCCAAAACCATGCTCATTTATAACTCCGCTGGCTCATCTTCACTTCTTCGTAAGCGAGAGGTTCTTTATGCAGCACAGGTGGTTTGTCGGGCCCCTGATATTCCCAGGCCGCAGCGAAGGAAAAATTGGCATCATCTCGCAATGCTTCGCCCTCTTCAGTTTGGAACTCAGTCCGAAAATGTCCGCCACAAGATTCGCGCCGCATGAGAGCATCGCTGCACATCAGTTCCGCGAACTCCATGTAATCGGCCACGCGGCCCGCTTGTTCGAGCGCTTGGTTCAGTTCCTGGTTTTCTCCCGTCACATTTACGTTGTGCCAGTACTCCCGGCGCAGCTCCGGAATCCTTCGCAGCGCCTCCTTCAGGCCTGCTTCGTTCCGCGCCATACCGCAATAGTCCCACATAATCTTGCCTAACTCGCGGTGGAACGACGTGACCGTTCGTTTGCCGCGGACAGACAGCAGTTGCTGCGTCCGCGCTTTCGTCTCCTCTTCCACTTTCTTGAATTCAGGCCGGCTGGCTGGCGGCTTGAGCGGTTTGGCGCCGGCAAAGTATTGCCCGATCGTATAAGGCAAAATGAAATATCCGTCCGCCAATCCTTGCATCAACGCGCTGGCTCCAAGCCGGTTCGCGCCGTGATCTGAGAAATTCGCTTCGCCCAGCACAAACAATCCCGGAATGTTGCTCATCAAATTATAATCCACCCAGAGCCCTCCCATCGTGTAGTGAACCGCGGGATAAATACGCATGGGCATGGCGTACGCGTTTTCTCCGGTAATTGTTTGGTACATGTCAAAGAGATTGCCGTAACGCTCGCGAATCGTCGCCTCGCCCAAACGCCGAATGGCATCCGCAAAGTCAAGATAAACACCCAGGCCACTGGAGCCAACTCCGCGTCCTTCATCGCAGACTTCTTTGGCCGCTCGCGAGGAAATGTCCCGCGGAGCGAGATTGCCGTAACTCGGGTACTTGCGCTCGAGATAATAATCGCGCTCGGGCTCCGCAATCTCGTGCGCAGCCCGCTTATCCCCTTTCTTTTTCGGCACCCAGACGCGCCCGTCATTGCGCAGCGATTCAGACATCAACGTTAGCTTTGACTGATGATCGCCGCTCACCGGGATGCACGTCGGATGAATCTGCGTGAAGCACGGATTGGCAAAGGCGGCTCCCTTCTTGTAGGCGCGGTAAATGGCAGTGACGTTGCAAGCGCGGGCGTTCGTCGAAAGATAAAAAACGTTCCCGTAACCGCCGGTCGCCAGCACTACGGCGTCTGCCGCATGCGAGGAAATCTCCCCGGTGACAAGATTGCGAACCACAATGCCCTTGGCTTGCCCATCGACCAGCACCACGTCGAGCATCTCGGTCCGCGGAAACATCTGGACCTTCCCGATCCCAATCTGCCGGCACAAAGCCTGGTACGCGCCGAGCAGCAATTGTTGGCCTGTCTGGCCCCGCGCGTAAAATGTCCTCGAAACCTGCGCCCCGCCGAAGGATCGATTCGCAAGCAATCCTCCGTATTCACGGGCAAAGGGAACCCCTTGAGCAACGCATTGGTCGATGATGTTGACGCTGAGTTGCGCCAGGCGGTAGACGTTCGCCTCGCGCGCGCGGAAGTCGCCGCCTTTGATCGTGTCGTAAAACAGCCGGTAAATGCTGTCGCCGTCGTTCTGATAATTCTTCGCGGCGTTGATCCCCCCTTGGGCGGCGATGCTATGCGCGCGTCGCGGACTGTCTTGGAAACAGAAGCATTTGACGTTGTAACCGAGTTCCCCTAGAGACGCTGCTGCCGACGCCCCGGCCAAACCTGAACCGACGACTATCACGTCGAATTTGCGTTTATTGGCCGGATTGACCAATTTCATCTCGAGGCGATGCCGGTCCCATTTTTTTTCCAATGGCCCAGATGGAATTTTGGCGTCGAGAGTCATGGCGCGCCCCTCTCTTCATCCGATGGAGCGAGGGCATCGTTGTTCTGCCAGTTCGTTCGCATCAGGCGGTTCTTTTGGCTTGCCCCATCGGATGGCGAGAGGGCCAGGGAGAGATTTCGCCGAAACAAAATTTCGCGCATTGCGCCCATGAACCTGACGTTGCGGCATGTAGTCCCGGCTTTAGCCGGAGCGATTGCAATCCGCAAAAACTGTTTCGCCACCAGCAAATGCTGCCGCCTAAAGGCGGGACTACAGACCGGGAGGTTCATCGGGAGCCTCCATTCGCTTTTGCGCACGCATTGGAACCTTGAACCCGGCAGGACAAAGCGTCCCGCCTGTCCTGCTCTTGGTGTGCGCAAATGCTGGACAGGCGGGACGCCTATCCTGCCGCGCAGGTTCATGGGGAGGGGCGCGTCATTTTCCATAGCCAAAAAGAATCGCGATTGGAATCGAGCAATTGCCAATGAAAATCAAAATGGCCGAGATAATGGCGAAGCGATCGATCAACCCGCCAAAACGCTTGTTCTTAAGACCAATCGACTGAAACATACTGCTCACGCCATGGCTCAGGTGCAGGCAGAGCAACGCCATCGCCAGGACATAAAATCCGGCCACCAACGGATTCGAATACCCGCGGACCATCATCTGATAGACATCCTGCCTGCCTTGGGCGTCTTTCAATTCCAGAAAATTCGCGTTGGGAAAATCGTTGCTCGCGGCTAGGAGATTGACTTCCGGCACGGCCAAGGTGAAGTGCAACAAGTGATAAATGACGAAGGCGAAAATGATCAAACCGCTCATTAGCATCGTCCTCGAGGCATAACTGGCGGCTGCGACTTTCTGATTCCCATAAGGTACTGGGCGCGCCGCTTGGTTCATGCGCGCCAGCTGAACGGCCGAGACGATGTGGAGTATCACCATGATCAACAACCCAATCCGGGCCGTCCACAGCATCGCCGGCTTGGATTTGAGGAAGACCGCGTAGGCATTGATTTGGTCGCGGCCCAGAAAAATTTGGAGGTTGCCCAGCATATGCCCGATGACAAATGCGAACAGAGCCAGCCCGGTTATAGCCATGACGCACTTCTTTCCAAGAGAAGATTGGAAAAAACTCAGAACGATTTTCATCCGACGGCTCAATTCAACGCTGGGGCGTATCTAACCAGAATACTGAAAAGACGGTCTACCCGAAACAATCACCGAGAGCCGCGCTCAGCGCTTCTGATGCGCCCCAATTGCGGCCAATCTAATAATTAATACCGCTCATCGTCAACGAAGCATCCGCAATTATAAGCGACCCTTCGGCGGCCTTTACGGGAGCTAATCCGCAATTCTTCGAACGATGAAACAAGGCAACCTGAAGCATCTGCTTTCGTCGTAGCGCAGAGTTTCAGTCTGCCGTATCGCCGATTTGCAATCGGCATGCCGTGCGCACTTTCCGGAACGCTCGCACTTGCGGGCGGTCCGCAGAATACAATTAATACAATTCTGCGATACAGCAGACTGAAAGTCTGCGCTACGACAAAGGCATCCGCGCTCCTAACAGACAACTGGTGGATGTACCGCCCGAAACTAGGCTAGGCTTAGTTAATCTTTCTCATTGCCAAGCCGTCTCCCAGAAGCCACATTCCATTGCGTCGGAGACATAACGTTTCAACAACGTCCTATGTTGACTCTGCAAGACGACGTCATGGCGGATGCCCGAATGCGCCGCCGTGAATTTTTGCGCGTTGGCGGTCTCGCTCTTGGCGGCCTGACGCTCGCTGATCTCTTCGCGGTTAAAGCCCTGGCTCAGGCAAAAAAACGCCTTTTGCATGACAAGTCCGTCATCTTCCTGTTCATGCATGGCGGGCCGTCGCAATTTGAAACCTTCGATCCCAAAATGGAAGCGCCGGCTGGAATTCGCAGCGCCACCGGCGAGACAAACACGACGATCCCTGGGGTCACCTTTGGCGGCACATTGGAAAAGCTCGCGCGCCTCGCACATAAATTCAGCATCGTCCGTTCCTTTGTCACTGGCGATGGCAATCATGATATTAAGCCGGTCATGGGCAAAGATACGATTGGCGCGAACATGGGTTCGCTCTACGCGCGTGTCGCCGGACCGCTCCGCGCGGATAGCGCCATGCCGAGCAACATCGCATTGTTCCCCCGCGCGGTTAAGCCAGACACAGGGCCGGCGATTACCGCTTTCGGAAATTTCGAGGCCACGGGTGATCTCGGCGCAGCTTACGCACCCTTTGTGCCAGGCTCCGGCAAAGGCCTGCATCAGGATATGCGGCTCAACCTGCCTCAACAACGTGTCAACGACCGGCGGACTTTGCTGTCAGCGCTCGACCAATGGAAACGCTGGACCGACACCGATGGCTTGGTGGACGGATTGAGCGCTTTTCAACAGCAAGCTTTCGACACGCTGCTCCGGAACGTGTCGGACGCATTCGATTTTTCCAAGGAAGATCCGAAGCTCATCGAACGCTACGACACAGCGACGCTCGTGCCCAAGGAGCGGATCAGCAAAGTCTGGAACAACCGCGAACATTACGCCGATCACGCCGCCACTTTAGGCAAGCTCCTGCTTCTGGCCCGTCGCTTGTGCGAACGCGGCTGTGGATTCGTCACCGTCACGACCAGTTTCGTTTGGGACATGCACGCGGATGTCAACAATGCCACGATGACCGAAGGCATGGGTTACGTCGGCGTGCCGTTCGACCACGCTGTTTCCGCGTTTATCGAAGATGTCGAAGCGCGCGGGTTGCGCGACAAGATTCTCCTCGTCTGTTGCGGCGAGATGGGGCGAACGCCTTACATTAATAAGAATGGTGGGCGGGATCATTGGGGAAACCTCGCGCCGTTGATGCTGTACGGCGGCGGATTGAAGATGGGCCAAGTGATTGGCCAATCATCCTCGAACGGGGGTGAGCCTGCGTCAAACCCAATCACGATCCCTGATTTGATGGCGACGATCATGCACACGCTGATGGATGTAGGCGAAGTCCGCGCGACGAGTGGGCTGCCCAAAAATCTCGTCGAAGCCATCACGCGCGGTGAAGCAATCAAGGGACTGATTTGACCACCTTGCATGCAGTCAACGTTTGCTCTTTCCCATGAACCGGCGCCGTAGGATAAGCGTCTCGCCTGTCCGGCATTTGCACACACCAAAAGGAGGACAGGCGGGACGCGCTGCCCTACCGGATTCCCAATCTGCAAGGCCGCCGTTGCAGCGGCATCTCCCACGAAGCCGTGCCGAAGAACATGAAAGCCGCTAATCCCTCTTATCGTCGAATTCTCGCATTTCTTTTCTTCAGTCTCGGCGCAACCGTCGCTTTCGCCGCGGACAACCAGCCTCCGCCAGGCTTTACCGCTCTCTTCAATGGCCGGGACTTTGCTAATTGGAAAGTCCCCGAGGGCGACAACGGCCATTGGAAAATCATTGAAGGCGTCATCGACTACGACGCCGAAAGCGAAAGCAAAGGGGACAAATGCCTCTGGACCGAGCGCGAATTCGAGAACTTCGTGCTGCACGTCGATTGGAGAATCAAAGAGACGCCTTATGTAAATCCAAATGTCCCGTACATTCTTCCCGATGGCACACAAGCGAAAGATATCAAAGGGAAAGAAATGAAGATGTCTCTGCCTGATTCCGATTCAGGCATCTTCCTGCGAGGCTCAGGCAAGTATCAACTAAACATTTGGTGCTGGCCCATTGGTTCCGGTGAGATGTACGGCATTCGGATGGACCGCAACACGCCAGCGGAAGTGCGCGCTGCCGTTACGCCTCGGACGCAAGCTGACAAACCCGTTGGCGAATGGAATCGATTTGAGATCACGGTGCGCGGCTCGACTGTGTCGGTCGCGCTCAACGGCAAAACTGTTTTGACGGGCGCTCAGCTTCCCGGCTTGCCGACGCGTGGCCGGCTCGCGCTTCAACACCACGGCGGCAAACGCGATGGCAAATGGAACAGCCCACCGAGCCTCGTCCAGTTCAAAAACATTTTAATCAAGGAACTGGATAAATAGGGTTCACGAGGACTAAGGCTGCGGCGTTATCTGCCCGCGAATTTCTCCGCCCGGATTCGTGCCAGCCCGGCGGAAGCTGGCGCGGACAGCGCAGAAAAACTCACGCTGTAAGCGAGCTTTTCACCTTCGAGCGAAAACGTCGCTGCGCCAGTCCCGCTCGTGTCTAGACAGGAACCGGTGCATCCCTAAGTTGTCGCCACAATTGCAGCGGCGGGCATCCTGCCTGCCGTAGAGCCGAGGAATTCGCCCGGCGGATCACGCGCACGCGCTAGAACGAAGCCTCCTGGTTTCAAGCGTTGCTCCGGGCGCCAAGATGCACGCCCTCTGCGGCAGGCAGGATGCCCGCCGCTACCGACAACTTCGGGATGCCCTAGACAGGAGCCGGCCTTTTTCAACGGTCTTGCCTCCGCCGGGGCGGCGTTTACGATCCGTGGCCATGATGGTTCGATGCAATCTTCTATTCTTGGCCGCGCTACCCATTACTTTTTGGATTCTTTGCTCCGAACGGACGCGTGGCGCTGGTGCGGTCATTCGTGAGGTTGCACACACGCCGCCGCAGCCGAAGTCTGGCGATTCCGTCACGGTCACCGCGCAAGTCACTAACGCTGATCCTTCCACCAAAGTCAGCCTGCAGTTGCAGGTAATCGAACCGGGGCAATATGTGCGCAAAACAGATCGGACGTACGAACGCTCTTGGCGTGAATTCCCGATGCACGATGACGGGCGCGATGGCGACGCGAGAGCCAGTGACGGCATCTTTTCAGTCACAGCACCGGGTGACGTGCAAAAGCATCGGCGCTTGATCCGCTATTTCGTGAGCGGATCGAGTCCCAGCGCCGCTAAAATCCGCGTTCCCGCAGCAACGAACGATTGCCCGAACTTTGCCTGGTTTGTTCACGACGGCCCTGTCGCATGGACCGGCGCGACTAAACCTGGTTCAACTCCGCCGATGACATTTTCTCCGGAGTTTCTCGCGACACTGCCCACGTACCATTTGATTGCAAACACGAGCGACGTCGAGAAAAGCCAGTGGGATCAGTCGTCGAACCGAAAGATGTTCTTGGGCACGATGGTCTATGACGGCCGGGTTTACGATCACATTCAATTCCATAATCGCGGCCAAGCCAGCACTTATCTTGCGGGGAAAAACAAGTGGGGTTTCAGGTTCAATCCCGGCCAGGAATTTCAAGCGCGCGATCTTTGGGGGCGGAAGTACCAGTACGGATGGGTCAGTTTTAACCTCAACGCTTGCGCCAGTCCGTGGGCCCAAGTGAACCGCGGCATGGCTGGAATGGACGAAGCCGTTTCGTATCGCGCTTATCAATTAGCCGGCGTGCCCAGTCCGAACACACATTGGGTCCATTTCCGTGTCGTCGATATGCCGGAAGAAGCTCCGCGCAATCAATATGCGGGCGATTTGTGGGGTTTATACCTCGTCGTCCAGGACAAGAATGGAACGTGGTTGCGGGAAAGCGGCTTGCCTGACGGCAATATCTTTAGCGCGGAAAGCGGACCGAAACACATCGCTCCAGGCATGGCGGCAGACAGTTCAGACTGGCAGCAATTCATGGCCGCTTCAATGCGGCGGCAATCGGAACAATGGTGGCGCGAGCATTTCGATTTGCCAGCCTACTACAGTTTTCATGCGATCAACGGGGTCGTCTCAAACGTCGATTTGCGCCACGATGGGAATCATTATCTTTATCATCCGCCCAAGGGGCCCTGGATCGTGTTGCCGCACGACCTCGACATGATGTTTATTCCAAAGACGCACTGGCCCGGCATCATCCATCAGACGCGGTGTCTGCAGGTTCCCGTGTTGCGCATCGAATACGCCAATCGCGCGCGTGAAATACTCGATTTGTTTTGTTCGGATGCAACAACGAATGGCGGGCAGATCGGCCAACTCGTCGCAGAATTCGCGCGGGTGTTGCGTCCACCCAATCACGCGCGAACCTGGCCGGAACTTGATGTGGCGATGTGGAATTGGCATCCGCGCAACAACGAACCGGGACAGTTTTACATTACGCCGTTCCGTGACCAGCGCATGGGCGGTCAATGGCGGCGCACCTTGGCCAGCCCCGATTTTGCCGGTTACTGCCGGTACATGGTCGAGTTCTGCACCGATGCGCGCCCTTCAAAGAATTACGCGCCGAACGATGGCGATCAGCGCGGTTATGGCTTTGGCTTCCTGCAGACGGAATCGAAGGATGAACTGATTCCAACACGACCATCCGTGCGTTTTACGGGTCTCTCCGGTTTTCGAACGGATCAATTGATTTTTCAAGTGGCGCCATTTGCTTCACCGAACTCTAACGCGTTTGCGGCCGTGCAATGGCGCATTGCTCAGATTAGCGCGCCCGGACTTGCCGGATATAAAGAGGGGGAGCCGTGCCATTATGAAATTGAATCGCACTGGATTACTGCGGAATTGACGAAGCCTGACCCCGAGATGCGTGTGCCGCCGAATGTTTGCCAATCGGGAAGGACATATCGGCTCCGCGTCCGCTACAAGGATAACACGGGCCGTTGGAGCCGTTGGTCCGAGCCAGTGCAGTTCGTTGCGGGCCATTCGGCGGGGGCGAAATCACCCCAGTAAATGGAGAATGGCCAATTGTGAGCGCGCGCTCACAATTGGTGGACAGATACAATCAAGGTCGTTTCACCCGGCAAATTCTTCCCATGAACCGCGAGGTAGGGCTGCGGTGCTCCGCAGCCTGCGAACAGTAACTGCGGCGGCGCAAACGGAGTGACGCATCCCACTTGTCTGCTGGAAAGGACTCCAGGTGTAGGAAAGAACGGACTTTACAGCGTCTGAGCTCAGGCCTACCAATAGCAAGCCAAGCTATGAAAACCCACCGCCGTCACCAAGCTTTCACACTTATCGAACTTCTGGTTGTCGTCGCCATTATCGCCATTCTGGCCGGAATGCTCTTGCCCGCTTTGGCGCGCGCGAAGTTTCGCGCCAAGGTTGTGAATTGCACGTCAAACTATCGGCAGTGGGGCATCGCCGTGAATGTGTACGCCACGGATGATGTGAAGGGGCGGTTGCCAGCTTTTCGGATGCCACGCACCGGCCTCAATCCGTGGGATGTCTCGCTCAGCATGGCCACGAACCTTGAACCTTACGGGCTGACTGTGCCGATGTGGTATTGTCCGACGCGTCCATGGGATTTCGCGAATGCGCAGCAGTGGTTCCGATCGCAACCCGCGAACAAAGGCCAAAATCTCACGCGCATCGAAGACTTGAACAAATATTTCGTCCGGCAGTACACCAGCTTTGCGATTATCTGGCATTGCTGGTGGGTCCCGCGTCCGCTCGATGACGGCACGATGTTCCCCACGCCGACAACTTCGGGGACAGCGTCGCGGACCAAAGACGGCTGGCCCACGCGGCTGGAAGATCCCGCTGCTTCCATTCAACCGGTCATCACCGATCTTTGCCTCGCTGAAGGTCATAAGACGACGAACGTGGTGAACGCGCGCGCCGGCCATCCAATCGGAACAAAGGTCCAGAGCGTCAATCTGGCGTTCGCTGACGGGCATGTCGAAACTCGCCAAGGAAAACAGATTCAGTGGCAGCAATCTGGCAACTGGACTACGTTTTATTGAGACGCTGGCTGGCGAGGTCGAGATGCTCTTGGTTGTAGGATAGTCCGTCCCGCCTCTCCAGGTGCACCTCAACGTTTGGACAGGCGGGACGCGCTGTCCTGCCAGAGGGTTCATGGCGAGGAGGCTGTGCTGAATGCAAGAAGTCGAACAATTCTTTCGCGAACAATTCGGTTCGCCCCCCTCCGTATTCGTTCAAGCACCGGGCCGCCTGGAATTGCTCGGCAATCATACCGACTACAACGAGGGTCTGGTCATGTCGCTCGCTGCGGACAAATACATCTACATAGTTTCACAGCGACGCAACGATGGCCGAATCGAGCTGGCCTCGACCGCATTCGAAGGTCGGGAAACATTTCCGTTTGACCGAATCGACAAAAACCCGGCAGCGCCATGGGCCGATTATGTGAAGGGTGTGCTTGTCCAACTGCGGGAGCGTGGAGTCCGCTTCACTGGTTTCAATGCGGCGATTCACGGGACTATTCCGCTGGGGGCCGGGATGAGCAGTTCGGCTGCGCTCGAGATAGCGTCCGCCTTGACGGTTCGCCGCCTCTTCCCATTTCACTTGACCGAAACGAGAGCGGTCATGCTCGCGCGCAATGGCGAGAACGCACCCGCCATCGATAAGCAAGAAAGGATGAGCTTAGCCAAGCTCTGCCAGACAGCAGAAAGTGAATTTGTGGGTGTGAACTGCGGATTGCTGGATCAAATTTCGAGCTTGTACGGAAAGGCTTCGCAAGTCATCCAAATCGATTGCCGCCATTTGTCTATCGAACATCAGCCATTGCCGGCTGGCGTCGCCGTCGTGGTGTGTGATTCCGGCGTGAAACATTCCTTGGCGGCTGGAGATTACAATGCTTTGCGCCGGCACTGCGAATCGGCGGCTCGATCACTCGGCGTCCGGGCTTTGCGTTCTGTAACGCCCGAGGAATTGCGGGCAAAGAAAAATCGCCTGAACGAACGTGATTACGAGTGCGCTTGCCATGTTGTCGGTGAGAATCAGCGTGTCCTATTTGGAGAGCGCGCGTTGCGGCAAGGTGACATTCGGCAGTTCGGACAGTTTTTGTTCCAGAGTCACGAAAGCTCGCGCGATTGTTTTAAGAATAGTTGTCCTGAACTGGACATGTTGGTGGAAATCGCGAGGTCACATCCAAGCTGTATCGGCGCGCGCCTGACCGGTGGAGGATTTGGAGGAGCAACGATTAATCTCGTCGAGCAGTCCGGCGTTAGAGACTTTCAATCAAGCGTAGCCGCCCGGTATCAGGAAAGCACCGGTCGTAAGTCTGACGTGTGGATTTGTCAGATTGTGGATGGGGCAGAATGAATTGGTTAGATGGTTGCATCGTTGCACCGTTGCATGGTTTGTGGTTCGCAAGTCGTCGCCAAAGACACCATGTAACCATGTAACGATTAACCATTTAACCAGCCACTCACGCCACTGGTCTCAATTCCAGCCACATGGCTGCTCGAAATGCCTTCCGCGGCTCTAGGATAATCAGTTCGCGATCCTGCGGGCGGTTAAATGAATTGGGCAGGGCCGTCCAGGGTTCCAGGCAATAATAAGGTTCTTGAGTTGTCTTGGCCCAAAGCGCGACAAAGCAGTGTTGCGGCGCTCCCTCGAAATTGAAAACCACTTCCAGGTTGCTCACCGGATCAACCAGGGTCAGTTCAGATTTTTTCAGACCGGCCAGAAACATCGTTCCAGATACATCTTCTTGGACGCTCCAATTCTGGGATGGGAACGGCTGCGAGGTGAACGACGCTGCGTTCTCGTGAGAGGTGACGTGCCGCGCTTCGGGCAACTCAACAAAGCATTTGGAACGCTGGCCAGCGGAGGTCAGTGGCACGGCGAAGTACGGGTGAAATCCTGTGCTGAACGGCATCGGTTGCTCGCCGCGATTTTCAATCGTTTGCTCCCAGTGCAATCTGCCTTCCGCGAGGCGGTAAATCATCTGATGGCGGAAGGAAAAAGGATAATTGGTTCGTGTCGTTTCGTTATCCGTCAATTCCATTGTCACAGACGCTGCACTTCGCTCTGTGACCAACCATTGGGAACGGCGGGCAAACCCGTGCTGTGGCATCTCATAGAGCTGCGCGTTCCACTCGTAATGGTGCTCCTTTCCGCCGCCGCGATTGAAGCTGACCAAAGGAAAGAGAATCGGATTCCCGGCATACATCTCACGCGGATACCGGTCGATCACCGCCTGCGTGCAATGCAATGCCTCGACGAGTCCATGCCCAGGCATCGGCCGAGCATAACGCAAAAGCCAGGCGCCGAGCTTGGGAGCGACAACGGCTAACGTTCCATCGGGGTCCGTAAGTTGGACAAAGTTTTGTTCTGACATAAAGATATCTCTTTTGATTTCGCGCACGCGCTGCTCGCACTGCATGCTTCCATGCGTTCACAGGGAAGCGAACAAATCCAACTGCGGCGCTGGCGAAAGTTTCTGGAGTTTGTCGCGTTCGCGGCGGCGAGTGGACGAGCGCACTTTGCCTTCCGGCGTTAATTCTGATTCTTCCAAGTTGGAAAGAATTTCCTTCGCGCGCGCGAGCACGGTTTTAGGCACTCCAGCCAGCCGCGCCACCTGGATGCCATAACTCTTGTCCGTGCCGCCCGCGATGATTTTGCGGAGAAAAATGATCTGATCGTTCCACTCGCGAACCGCGACGTTGAAATTGCGCACCCGAGGCAAACGCCCGGCCAACTCGGTTAGTTCGTGATAATGCGTGGCGAACAATGTCTTTGCCCCCACTTGATTGTGGAGGTATTCGACAATCGACCACGCCAGACTCAAGCCGTCGAACGTGCTCGTGCCGCGGCCGATTTCATCCAAAATAATCAGGCTCTGCCGTGTCGCGTTGTTCAAGATGTTCGCTGTTTCAGTCATCTCAACCATGAACGTGGATTGGCCGCGCGCGAGATCGTCGCTGGCGCCGATCCGTGTGAAGATGCGATCGACAAGATCAATCCGGGCCGAGGCCGCCGGAATGAAGGAACCGGTGTGGGCGAGCAAGGTCAGCAGCGCCACCTGCCGGATGAAGGTGCTTTTGCCGGCCATGTTCGGTCCGGTGATGAGGGCAACTTGCTGCGTTGCGACGTCGAGTTGGGTATCATTCGGAACGAATCGTTCTTCGCTGAGCGCCTGGTCAAGGACTGGGTGGCGGCCTTCCCGAATCTCAAGCACACCTTGGCTGGCAATTTTGGGGCGGCAGTAATTGAACAGGCGAGCCGTCTCAGCGAATGAAGCAAGGACGTCGAGTTCTCCCAACGCTCGCGCCGTCTGCTGGATCGCCGGCAAATGGGCAATGACGGATTCGCGGACGCGCAAAAAAAGTTCGTATTCAAGCTTGAGGCTGCGTTCCTCGGCGCCGAGGATTTTGCCTTCCATTTCCTTGAGCGCGGGAGTGAAGAATCGTTCGCCATTCGCGATCGTTTGTTTGCGGATGTAATGTGCAGGAACTTTGTCGAGATTAGCCTTAGTCACCTCGATGTAGTAACCGAAGACAGAATTAAACCGCACTTTGAGTGATGAGATGCCGGTCTGTTCGATTTCCTGCTGCTGAAGCTTCGCGATCCAATCTTTCCCTTCGCGCGCGGCGCTCCGCAACTCGTCCAACGCCGTGTCAAAACCGTCGCGAATGAGACCACCTTCTTTGACCGCGAGCGGAGGTTCATCAACGATGGCCTTGCCAATTAGATCGACCAGTTCGGGGAGTTCGCGCAACTGACATTCCAATTCGCAGAGCAGTTTGGCTCGATCATTCAAGTCGCCGGCCCTGTAAGAAGCGCTTTCGTGAAAGATCTCTTCACGCAGTTTGTGTTCCGCCGCTTGCGAGCACGCTGTATCCAGTTCACGCAGAATTCGGCGAAGCGCGGGCAGTTGCTCCAAGGCCGAACGGAGCGCGGCCAGGTCGCGTCCATTCCCGGTTCCAACACTGAGTCTGCTGATCGTCCGCTCCAAATCCCTTACCTCAGCCAGACACAAGCGAAACTGTTCAAGCCGGCTTGAATGGCGAATCCAGCAGCCAACAGCTTCCTGCCGTTTTTGGATAGGATCGATGGTGGCCAAAGGCTGGCTCAGCCAATCGCGCGTGCGTCGCGCGCCCATCGGGGTTACCGCGCGGTTCAGCGCGCTGTACAGACAAGCGGCGCGCGGTGTCTTGGCGCGCAGTGGTTCGAGGATTTCCAAGTTGCGCAAAGTGACCGCGTCGAGCACCAGATAATCGGCTCGCTGATAAAATGAAAGACGTGTGAGATGCGCAACGTCGCGGCGCAGATTATGGATCAGATAATGCAGAACCGCGCCGGCTGCGCCAATTGCCGCGGAACGATTCGCCAGGCCGAAACCGTCCAGCGACGCGACCTTCAAGTGATCGCGCAGCGTGAATTGCGCGGTTTCAGGAGCGAAAACCCAGTCATCGCAGCCGGTCAGGATCGGGAATGCGCTTTGCAGCAGCGAACGCAGCGACGACGCTTCTGCCGGCACGACAATCTCCGCCGGACGCAATCGATCCAATTCATTCAGCAGCGCAGATTCTTCTTGAATCTCGGTGGCCTTGAAGTCGCCCGTTGTCAAATCAACCACCGCGAGTCCATGGGTCTGATCCGCGCGATAGACTGACGCGAGATAATTGTTGTTCTCGGCCGTGAGGATGCGGTCATCGAAGTGCGTGCCCGGGCTCAGGATTTGTGTGACCTCGCGTTTGACCAGTTGGCCCGGACGCGCCTCATTGACTTGATCGCAGATGGCGACCTTCTTTCCCGCTTTGAGCAAACGCGCGATGTAGTTGTTCGCGGCGTGGTACGGAATGCCGCACATCGGCGCGAGGCCGCGTTTGGTGAGAGCGACATTAAGCAACTGCGCCCCGAGTTGCGCGTCTTCGAAGAACAGCTCGTAGAAATCTCCCAGGCGAAAGAGCAGTAATGCGTCCGCTGGCAGCTCACTTTTGATGCGGCGATATTGCGCCATCATCGGAGTGATCTCAAGGTTGCTGGCGCTCGCCATAGAGCGGGTAGTTAAAGTCGAAATTCAATTGGTCGAAAGAAAAAAAGTCTTTCAAAAAAACTCTGTCGCACGATGTCGCACGCACGGATGATTCAAGATGGCGCGTAGAACGAAGAGCGGCCTGAGCGAAGTGCGGAAAAAAACTGGACAAACTTTCCGGTCCGTGATTTTTTTCTGGCATGCCGCCACCGCTGCGATTGCCCAATGCCGATGAACAACACCTGCTGGAACATCTGACCGTCCGGTTGATTACCGAAGCGGAACGCCCGCGCTGGAACGCCCTCGTTTCTTGGCCAATAACGCCCGCTTTTGCATCCTGGCTGATCGGCAGCAGTGGCCCAATCTGGCCACCCGCGCGCTGGCCTTGAACGGCGCCCGCCTCTCGGAGGACTGGCAGGCTCGCTGGGGCCAT